>NZ_JBINJF010000009.1:0-162885 GCF_043951865.1 Halalkalibaculum sp. DA3122 | reverse complement strand
ATCATTACAGTCTGTAACAGGCTGCGAAATGGGCCTTTCAGCTGCGTTGAAGGACAAATCACCTGCTCAACGTACCAACGTACGTCTGCGCGGCCCTTTGCCCTTCGCCTTGCTGAAAAACCAATTTCTTGGCGAGAAATCCGGACTAATTATCGTGGATACTGTTTTGCTGAAGAAAGTCGCCTCTTTTAGAGCAGCAGGATACAGCTCGATACCTGGATCGCCACTTCGTATCTCTTCGCTATTCTGCCTGACCTTGTGCGCCCGGGTTACAACTTTTCCCGGAGGAACAGGCAGCGGATAATTCTGAACAGATAAATATTGCAATTGCATCTCATACCGATTCTGGTCGGCAATGCCGGAACATTTTGTCGAAAAGTTGTCTATAAGTGATTGAAATCGATTCATTTTAACCCATTCACACGAAAGACGGAAATATGAAATACTCGTTACACGCTCTTCCTGTATGGTTAACTGGTTTGCTGCTGTTGGTTGCGGGATGCAAACAGTCCCTGGTGATTAGCGACGTAAATTACGCGCAGCCGATCGAATCTGTGCTGACACCTGATGAAGAGGGTACAGTGGTTGATGTACAGCATGGACTCAGCTTTAATATTCTGCCCCTGCAATTTGCTGAGACCGGGGACAGCAGCGCTGTCGCCACCCGGCAGGTACGACTTATTCGAGGGAAGCAGGGGTTTTACTACATCACCGCCCCCGGCTACTCCAATGTATACGTGATGGCGCCGGAAAAGCATAAATTGACGTTGAAAAGAGAGATTAATATTGATGAGGAGGGGATCGAAGAGCCCGCCTTTAATCAACGGGAGGCCTATGTACAGTTGCTGGACAGGAAAACCAGCGAGAGTTACAGGCTGACTGAGCAGGGGATACTGGAAAATGACAACGAACTTGCAAGCAGGGAGGAAAACTGATATGAAGATAAAAGCATTCAGAGCTGAAGGTATCGGTACGATATTGGCCTCATGGATCATGGTATTTACTGTCTCGGGAGTGCTTTGCGCCCAGGAAATACAGTCGGACTACCAGATACAGCAGGAGTACCGGGCGGCAGTCCAGTCAGTAAAAGCAGAACTTGACGAGGTAAGCAGTCAGGCAGAAGCCAGGGAAACAGGTGGACGCATAGACTCGCTGGAGAGTTTTTATGCCGAACATGCGGCGTTAATCAATAAAGCGATCTATCCGGCCACCTTCGAAGAGCAGATTACCGAACTTAAAAACAGGGCACGTATCGCGTACAATAACCTGGCCAGGATTGCACGCCAGGAGGCAAAACTGAACCAGCTTGACGAGCAATTGGACCGTTATGGAGACAGGCTTGCCCGGCTGAATGCCCGTGCAGATTCCCTGCAAGCCGCCGTCCAAAACTCTGTGGCCAGCGAAAAAGAACTCTCCGGTCAGCTGCGAAATTACCGGGAAAGCCTGGAACGCCGGGATGCACTGATCCTCTCGTTTATCGATTCCGTCATAGTAACCTATCAGAACATGGAGATCGCTTCAATCGGAGATTTGGAGCAGATCCGCTCCGAAAATCGCCTGAAAACCGATCGGAGTCCATTGACTATGATTCGAACCATTCCTTCTGAAAGCATGCAGCTGCTGGAATCAAATTCGGAACTGGGTACGGGAGACTATCTCAGGATGAAGAAAGTGCAGGAAGAGTTTGCGCAGATGTGGGAGACCGTGGGAAGCAAATTTTCCGAAGCGTACAGCGTAAATCCGCGGCAGACTGAATCGGAGATACAGCAGGCTGCCCTGCGTTGGGAGCAAGCCCTCAACGAACGGCTGTGGACCTCCCTGAACCAGTCGTTTAAAGAAGCGGATATAGAACTGAAAAAATTTGATGATCCCAACTCACTGTATGAGGCATTGAATACATATGTTGAGCAGGGCTTTACCCAGAGCAAGCAGGACTCGGGTGAGAAAACCTACCAGGATTTTTCCCGTTTTTCCGACTTTTGGAACCATCGCGTGAAGGGGCAGTGGACCCCCGGCATTATACAGGCGGAGATTTTGACCAGCGCCCAGATCGCAACAATTGACCAGAAAACAAACCAGTGGGCGACAGTTGCAAAACCGGAATCCAATCTGCTGGCCTACCTGCTGGGGGTTAGCGTGTTAGCCGTTGCCGTGCTTGGATTTATGCTGTTTAGAGAAAAAACGGCTGAAAAAAAATAACGGTTCAATATTCAGAAGTATTGAAGAGTGCCGAATACCACGCGGCGCTCTTCACTTCAGGTTCATTTCAGGCAAAATCCTGCGGCATCGACATCATTCCAAGAGACAGCAGGTAAATCATGGCAATTATGTACAGGAGGAACAGCACTATCATCACGATGATTAAAACCTTGTAGAAAAAGAAAAACTTCCGCTGGTCTTCAAAAGCCCGGGCCAGGTGAAAAAAATCGGTGGATTTTGCGAATTTGCGAAAGGAATCTGCTGAATCACGGAGCTTCAGGTGGTAAATGATCATCGGTATTCCGATGATTGCTCCCACAATCGTAAGGCATAACAAGGCTCCCTGAATGATGTATACTATGGAAAAGAATTTCATATCCCTGGCCATCCTGTCCACATGATCCTCGATCTGGCCATTGGTTAAAAAAGAGACGTTTTGGAGCGTAATTTCCGGGGTGTCGTTATCGGTATTCATGTTGATGGTTTTTATTTTATCCAGTTTACCTCAATAGATAGGCCTATTCGTCAACTATTGCAATCTGGACCGGGCAACCGGTACCCAAAATTTTGCTTATCGCCGAAACGAAAGAATCAGCTTATCTAATGCTTATAAATATGCTCCGGATGGATGAATGATAGCAGAATAAACAGTATACTTACCCACCGATTTTAACTGTTTGGATGCCAGGAAGGTTATGATCTACAGCAGAGGGTTATGTCAAAATCCAAAAAAACTACTAAAATAATTGGCCGGGTAGAGCAGGTTAGTTTCCCGGAGTGGGATCTCATCGATCTGGATGCCAAAATTGACACCGGGGCGTACACCTCAAGCCTGCACTGCCATCACATTGAAAAAACCGGGGAGGACCGTATCCGGTTTAACTTGCTGGATCCTTCGCACGACACGTACAATGAAAAGCTGTTTGAACTGCCGATACACCGGGAGAAAACCGTGCGGAGCTCGAACGGAATCACCGAACAGCGGTTTGTCGTCAAGACAAAGATCGAGCTGATGAACGAGATATATGACATTGAGCTTTCGCTGACGGATCGGTCTGAGATGAATTACCCGGTTCTGCTGGGGAGAAAATTGTTGAAACGGGGGTTCCTGGTGGATGTCTCCCGGAAATACCTGTCCAACAAGAATTTGAAAGAAGAAAACCGAGATTAATTACATGCATATTGTTGTACTTTCCCGGAATGCAGAACTGTATTCCACAAGTCGCCTGGTTGAGGCGATTGAACAGGCTGGCCACCAGGCAACTGTCCTGGATCACCTGAAGTGTGATATTGTCAGTGAGAAAGATAACCCCTGCATATATTACCGCGGCACAAAAGTGACCGATGTTGATGCAATTATTCCCCGGATCGGGGCTTCGGTGACTTTTTACGGGTCCGCGGTGGTCCGCCAGTTTGAGATGATGAAGGTGTTTGCGGCCGTTGAATCGCAGGCGCTTGTCCGGTCTCGCGACAAGTTGAGAAGCCTGCAGATTTTGGCACGGGCAGGCGTGGGAATGCCCAAGACCGTATTTACCAACTATTCCACCGAGGTAAAAAAAATTATCGACAGTGTGGGGGGAGCGCCACTGATTATCAAGCTGCTGGAGGGGACCCAGGGCGTGGGTGTTGTACTTGCTCCCACACAGAAGGCCGCTGAATCGATGATCCAGGCCTTTCACAGCATGAAGGCCCGCGTCATCGTCCAGGAGTTCGTGGAAGAGGCCAAGGGCGAAGATATCAGGGCTTTTGTGGTCGACGGCAAAGTGGTTGGGGCAATGAAACGTAAGGGAAAAGAGGGGGAGTTTCGGTCAAATATTCATCGCGGCGGTTCTACGGAGCTTATCAAGTTGACGAAAGAACAGCGACGTGCCGCCCTCGTTGCCACCCGGTCCATGGGGCTTTCGGTGGCGGGAGTCGATATGCTGGAATCTGCACGGGGTCCGCTGGTCCTCGAGGTCAACTCCTCTCCCGGACTGGAAGGTATTGAAAAAGCCACCAAAAAGGATATTGCAGGTAAAATCGTGTCCTACGTTGAGCGAAAAGTAAAACAGATAAATGCGCGAACCAGTAAACAACGCAGGTTAAAAAGCGATGCCTGAGTTCATATCCATTAACAAGTACAAAATCGGGGTGGGCGAACAGCAGAAGATTCAACTCAATATCGCGCGGCTCCCGACCTATACCAGTATTGATCTGCCGGTGCATGTATATCGCGGCAGCCAGGATGGGCCGGTGTTGCTGCTTACCGGGGGACTCCACGGAGATGAAATTAACGGTATTGAAATTATCCGGCGCATGATTGTAAAGGAGACAATTATTCCGGAGAAGGGCTCTGTGATTGCCATTCCACTTGTTAACATCTACGGATTTATACAAAATGCGCGCGGGGTGCCCGACGGCAAAGATATCAACCGCAGTTTTCCCGGTGTGAAAACGGGCTCGCTCGCCAAGCTGCTCGCTTACACATTGATGAACAAGATTATTCCACAGATCGACTACGGCATTGATTTTCATACGGGAGGCGCCTCGCGTGCCAACTTCCCGCAAATCCGATGCACCCTGGATATCGACAAAAACACAGAACTGGCCCGCGCCTTCCATCCCCCGGTGGTTTTGCATTCAAGCCTGATTGACAAATCATTCAGAAAAGCGGCCTACCGAAAAGGAAAACACATTTTGGTATATGAAACAGGGGAGGCACAGCGTTTTGACGAGTTTGGGATACAGCTGGCCATGAACGGAACCCTGCGCCTGATGGAACACCTGGGCATGCGCTCCTCTGCGCCACAGGCCGACTACGAGACAGAAGTCTATCCCAAATCAACCTGGATCCGGGCAAAGTATGCAGGACTGTTTAGTCCGCGTATTGCCCTGGGAGATCATATAAACAAGCGACAGGTGCTGGGACGCATAACCGACCCGTTCGGTAACGAAACATTTAATGCCGTTTGCCCTCACCACGGCCGTGTCATCGGTATCAACAATACGCCGGTGGTACACAAAGGGGACGCTCTGGTACACCTTGCTTACAATAAAAACAAAAAAGATTAGCATGACCGACGATATCATATTTCACCTGGTACCGCTTTCTGAGTGGAAGGCCCATCAGGATGCGGGACTTTATAAACCTGATTCACTGGAGGAGGAAGGGTTTATTCACTGTTCCAACGGAAAACAGGTGCAGGAGGTGGCCAACCGCCGCTTCAAGGGCGAAAAGGAGCTGATGCTTATTGTCATTGACGTGGCCAGCCTGGAACCACCGGTAAAACTGGAAAAGCCGGAAGGGCGGGACCAGAAATACCCACACGTAAAAGGTCCGCTGAACATCGATGCCATTATTGACAAAATTAAGCTGGCTCCCGAAGAAGATGGTACCTTTTACATCCAGTTTGAAATGAATGAGTAAAAGCGGATGAATAACAGAGCCGGCACGTGGGTGCCACTGGTCGTCTAAAATTACTCCTCCAAAACGCCGTCAACCAGGTGGATAACCCCGTTTTGGGCCCGGATGTTCGGTTTCACGATGGTGACGTTATTTGTCACTTCATTGATTTTAACGGTATTTTCGTTGTCAACACTTATGGTAAGGACGAGACCGCCCATGGTAGGAACCTTGGACATCGCAATGATTTGTCGCTGGGTAGCCATCCCGGTTAACAGGTGATTCATGACAAAACGTTCGGCCCAGGAGCTGTTTGCACGGTTCAGGCGATCCTGCATTTCTTCAAGGGCAGTATTGGTGGGAGCGAAAATAGTATAGGGACCACCGGAATTGAGTGTCGAATTAAGGCCCGCTTTTTCAATAGTGTTGACAAAGATGCTTGCCTCATCCTGCTCACTGAGTACGTCAAATACATTTTGAGCAGGCAGCAACAGGGGCACCAGTGCAAGTATGCAGGTGAGGGCTCCTGACCTCAGGAAGCCTCTCTTGTGACAATATCCCATATCCATTTCCTTTATTAGTGTAAAAAGAGCCTTGGAAAGCAGTATTTGCAAAGGCCCTCGCAAATTTTATTAAAATCGTCTGTTAATGAGCGATATTTCCCTGGTATCAATTAATTCAGATTATGAATAAGTAGCAAATTTCAAAAATGCCATTCCTCGTTTTTAACCTTTGTACGCGCCATTGTCTCATCCCGAATTATTCATCTCTGCAATTGATTTCTTTAGCTGGTCAAATGCGATCGGTTTAACCAGATATGCTACAAAATTGGTCTGTTCAGCCCGTTCTATTGTAGAATAGTCGGAATTCCCCGTAACATAGATGACAGGTACATCAGAATGGGTGCGAATCTTTTCCATCGTTTCGATGCCATCAATCTGCCCCTCGAGCATGATATCCATCAGTATGAGGTCAACGCTGTTGTTCTCTACAATATCAATTGCTGACTCTCCCATTGTAACGCTATCAACGACACGGTGACCTATCCGCTGAACCATACGGCTCAACATCAGTGAAAGCACACGGTCATCCTCGACAATGAGTATCTTCATATAATGCTATAAATACAGCTTAAATTATTTTTAAAAACATGATACATATTTTTTTAAGAATAACAAGTCTTAAAACTTTTTAATTAAATGGCCTGCAGTTGTTTACATGGTATCTCAAGTTCAATGCCATTATAAAATAGAGAATTTGAGCCTGTTGAAGACAGGCAGCAGGCTTTCATAAAGGACCGTTTCAGGAGAAGGGAGGTTAAAAGCCTTTTGTGCAGGCAAATTTAACAATTCTATATGTCTGCCGACGGTCTGCGCCGACCAATAAAAAGCAGGTATCTCCACAGTCCGAGGTAGGCTTTTTTGTGTTGTGTTAGTCTCGGTATAAATAGCCTGTTAAGCAGGGAAGTAAGTTGTCCGTCTATTGCTACGTGATTGAGCTTCATCCAGCGTTGGAACCAGCTGAACCGGGTATCAGAAAAGTCAACAACTGCAACATAGCCGTCGCTGGTGAGATCCCGGTGGACCTGTTTCATAATTTGTTCGGCCTGGCTGCCCAGCATCGAGAGGGAGTAGGAAAGCAGAATAAGGTTGAAAGGCTCAAAATTGAATTTGTTATCACCATAGGCGCCGTTAACAAGGGTGATTTGCCGGCTTTTGTCAACCTTGGTGCGCGCCTGACGGATCATGTCGCCGGAAAGATCCATGCCGTAAATCAGGGCATCGGGAAAAAGGTATTCCAGGTTAGTGAGATTGGTACCGGTTCCGCAACCGATCTCCAGGATACGCGGATTTGGAGGAAGTTCGGGAATGCGATTCAGGAGCTCTTCACGTCCGAAAAGAAAGCTCCACCGGGTCCAGTCATATATTGACGAATGAAGGCGGTAGTAGCGTTCAATTTTTTTGTTGCGCAGTTCAATATCCGGTTCCACTGCATTAATTTTTTAGGATTCGACAATTCCAAGGTGTGTACTCCCGTAGGTCCCGACCCGGTCCTGCTTGTGGAGAGAGGAGGTTCGTTCGGGATAGAAGGTCACATTCTCCCGGACGAAACCAGGCAGGAAGTCCACTTTGTGGCAGGCCGACCGAAACAGGATGCGGGCGCCCGGGGCTGCATTGTTTAATATTAGCTCCCATTCTTGCTCCAGTTCGCCCGGATGCGCATTCGCCAGCCAGTCTTGGTGGTCGAGCAGCACAAAATGGGTGTAGCGGTCCGGATGATGCTCAAGGAAGTCGGACAAGGTACCGGAGTGGAGTTGAATGCGATTCACCCGCTGCTGCAGTAGCTTAAAATTGGACTCTCTGAGGTAGTTGGGACAGCACCCCGGAGTGTAGGAGCCCGTAATGTACACCCTCCAAAAATAGTTTTGGCGGATCGGCAGCTCGGTAAACACGTGTTCCATCGAGCTGCGGATGAACGAAAGCATCCCCCCGTCGTACTCTTGCTCAATAAGGTTACGCTGGGACCGGGGCACACCGAGCAGGGCCATGGTTGAGTTTCGGCTGAGTAGCCAGCGAGAAAAGCCGTTCCACAACTCAGGCTCAATTTCCCGGTAGTAATACCGCTGTTCCTGCAGAGAGCTGGCATCCAGCAGGTTCAGGGCATTGGCATACAACCCCTTCCGCTTGATTTGGCGATGCACCATATGCGCAATTTTGCCGGAAGTTCCACAAAAATAAAAGGATGGTCGGACCGGAGTGCGGCTGAAATAATTGATCTTTTTGTCCCAGAACCGGCACGCCTGTTGTGGCATATGTTGTCGCAGATTTTGTCGGTAGACCATTTCTGCTGCCGGATGTGAGCCCCGACCCAAGAAGTCAAAAAGGAGCTTGTAATCACCATGCCTGAAAAACGCGTTCTTTAACGCCATCAATGCATTTTGACGGGGATTGGCGTCAACCGAGTGAATAATTCGGGGATTATCCAGCAAATAGTCAAGCACATTGCAGCCGGCGCTGGTCAGCATAACCACCTTGCTTTTGCTGTTTAAATTCAGCAATGATCGGTCTATTTTCGGGTCCTCCCAGCACGTGTTGTACACCAGGTGGTTGGTGACGATGGAATCAAAGAACCGGTTTTGTATATTCCTGACGAGATCTTTTAAAGCAGACATAAAAACCCTTTAATTAGTGAAAGGTAGTATAACTGCTTTATATTTACAGAGTATGAATACAGCATTATCACTCTGTTAAGAAGAATAAAATTGAGGGGTGAGATTCAGTCAGTAATTCTTATCTTTTAAACAGATTATAACCTAAATAATTTTATTATGGCCGAGAATAAAAATTCATCCGAAAACGAAGTGAACGAACAGCAAGCCGAACTGGAGGAAAAGATATCTTCCTATGAAAAATTGCTGGACAGGCTGAGGGAAGAACGTCGACATGTGGAAGAAGAGATCAGCCGGGACTACCGAAATGCCCGCAGGTATGTACGCTCCCATCCTGAAGAGGGTATTTTGTTCTCTTTTGTAGGGGGAGTTGCCCTCGGATTTTTAATTGGAAAATTAACGAAGTAGCAGTGAGTGGGGAGTCTTGTGCCACGAGCACCACATCGCTCAACCAGCCAAACGAATCCAAGACTCACAACTCACGCCCCAAGACCCAAGACCAGAAAAATATGAGCAACACAACCACTGTTAACCTTGATGAACTCGGTGAATTATTTGAGCGCGTGGATGCGCTAAGGGGGTATCTTTGACTATGATCAGCGAAAAGTAAATATCATAGAACTGCAGGAACAAACCCAGGCGCCCGGCTTTTGGGACGATCCCGACCAGGCCCGCCAGGTGATGAAAAAGCTGGATCACGAGAAAGGGCTGGTAAACAGTTGGGATGAGCTCAACGAGCTGCGGGAAAGCATCCAGGTATACCAGCAGTTCCTCGAAGAGGGAGAAGATGTAACAGCCGAGCTGCAGGAAGAGGTAAAAAAGCTCAAGGTGAAGCTGGAGGAACTGGAGTTTAAGAATATGCTAAGCGGCGAAGATGACCACCGCGATGCTATCCTGACGTTTAATCCCGGTGCCGGCGGTACCGAAAGCCAGGACTGGGCCGAGATGCTTTACCGGATGTATACCCGCTGGGCCAAGAAAGAGGGCTACGATATCTCCGTTATTGAGTACCAGCAGGGCGAAGTGGCGGGAATCAAAAGTGCGACAATTCAGGTGGAAGGGGACTATGCCTACGGATTTCTCAAATCCGAAAGCGGGGTTCACCGGCTGGTTCGCATTTCTCCTTTTGACAGCAACTCCCGCCGGCATACGTCATTCTGCTCGGTCTTTGTTTCCCCTCTCGTAGACGATTCTATTGAAGTGGATATCAATGAAGGGGATGTCGAGCTGCAGCGGTTTCACGCCAGCGGGGCCGGCGGACAAAATGTTAACAAGGTGGAGACCGGGGTACGCCTGATCTGGGAGGGCGAGCTCTCCGACGGATCGAAAGAACGGGTGGTGGCGGAATGCCAGCAGGAACGCTCCCAGATGCAGAACCGGGAGAAGGCGATGGTACTGCTGAAATCCAAAATTTATGAGCTGGAAAAACAGATTAAAGAGCGGGAGAAAGCCCGGCTCGAAGCCTCCAAAAAAGATATTGAATGGGGATCACAGATTCGTTCCTATGTATTTCATCCCTACAACATGGTCAAGGATCACCGAACGGAACATGAAACTTCCAGTGTCGATGCGGTGATGGATGGCGAACTTGATGAATTTATTAAAGCTTACCTGATGCAGGATGCAACCTCGTAAATTTGATTTTCTCGTAATAGGAAGTGGCATTGCCGGATTGACGTTTGCCCTGAAAGCGGCTGACAGGGGTACGGTCGGGGTGGTCACAAAAAAAGAGATCATGGAGGCCAACACGGCCTACGCCCAGGGCGGCATTGCCGGGGTATTCAATACCGAGCAGGACTCTTTTGAAAAGCATATTGACGATACACTGGAGGCCGGGGCTGGCCTGTGTAACCGTGAGGCGGTCGAGTGTATCGTGCGAAATGCCCCGAGGCTGATCGAGGAACTTATGAAGATGGGGGCCGAATTCACCCGCAAGGAGGGGGAGCTTCACCTGGGAAGAGAGGGAGGCCACTCCGAAAACCGTATCGTCCATGCCGCCGATGCCACTGGCTGGGAAATTGAGCGAGCACTGGTGAACCGCGTTCGCACTCATCCCAATATTGAGATATTTGAACATCATTTTGCGCTCGATATCCTGACGGAGCACCATCTCGGCCAGGAAGTCTCATTTGACGATACTATCCACTGTTTTGGAGCGTACGTGCTGGATGAGGAGAGTTCTGCTGTGCATCGGATGCTTGCCAAAATTACGGTACTGGCTGCCGGCGGCGCGGGACAGGTGTACCTGCACTCCACCAACCCGGAGGTGGCCACCGGCGATGGCATTGCGATGGCCTACCGGGCCAAGGCGCGGATCGAAAATATGGAGTTTGTCCAGTTTCATCCCACCTCGCTTGCGATACCGGAGGCCGATTCCTTCCTGATTTCTGAAGCTGTCCGGGGATACGGGGGCATACTCATAAATGCAGAGGGGGAGGCGTTCATGAAAAAGTACGATGAGCGGGAAGAGCTGGCTCCGCGTGATATCGTAGCACGCGCCATCGACGATCAGCTCAAGAAAAGCGGGGCCAAAAGTGTGTTCCTGGATATCACCCACAAAGATGCGGAAAAAACCAAAGAGGCGTTTCCCACGATTTATGAGACCTGCCTTTCATACGGCCTCGATATCACCCAGAAACCGATCCCGGTGGTCCCGGCGGCGCATTACACCTGTGGAGGCGTGGCTACCGACCTTGACGGGACCAGCAGTATCGACCGGCTTTTTGTCTGCGGCGAAAATGCCTGTACCGGGGTTCACGGCGCAAACCGGCTGGCGTCCAACAGTTTGCTGGAATCTCTCGTTTTTGCCGATCGCGCAGCCCAAAAGGCCGTTCAACTGGTGGATAAAATAGAAATTAACACGGACATTCCAGCCTGGGATGCCAGCGGAACGGTTAATACGGAGGAATGGATTCTCGTCTCGCATAACAAGCAGGAGGTGCAACAGGTGATGTGGGATTATGTGGGAATAGTGCGCAGCAACCTGCGGCTGGAGCGGGCGATGCGGCGCATCAAAATGCTTCATGAAGAGGTCGAGGATTTTTATCAGCGCACCCGGGTCAGCGTACCACTGTGCGAGCTCCGGAACTTGGTAAGCGTGGCCCATATTATTGTGCAGTCGGCGATGCAGCGAAAGGAGAGCAGGGGACTTCATT
This sequence comes from Halalkalibaculum sp. DA3122, assembly GCF_043951865.1. Classification (NCBI taxonomy): domain Bacteria; kingdom Pseudomonadati; phylum Balneolota; class Balneolia; order Balneolales; family Balneolaceae; genus Halalkalibaculum; species Halalkalibaculum sp. DA3122. The sequence goes on along the minus strand of NZ_JBINJF010000009.1, from coordinate 150,980 downwards.
ACACGACGGACTATCCCGAACCGGCCGACCAAAAAATTACCACTACAATAGAGTAGGATCGCATGATTTCTGTTGGCATCACCGGGGGCATTGGAAGTGGAAAAACAACCGTTTGCAATATCTGGGAGAAGCTTGGAGCGTTTGTGCTCAACGCAGATGATCTGGCAAAAAAGATCATGATCGAAAATGAGGAGGTCATCTCAGAGATCCGCACCAGTTTTGGGGATAAGGCGTATCACCCAGACGGGCGGTTGAACCGGTCATATTTGGCTGTAGAAGCATTTCAGAAAGACCGGGTCAGCGAATTGAATGCCATAGTCCATCCCAGGATACCGGCTGAAAGTCGTAAAATTATGGAGACCGCACGCCGCAGGGGATACAAGCTTTTTGTCTACGAAGCCGCCCTGCTTTTTGAAAATCTGAAACCGGGATTCCTCGACTATATCGTATTAGTGCTTGCTGACCAACAAAAACGTACGGAACGTGTTAAAAAAAGGGATCGCACGTCAGCAAAGAACGTCAGGCAGCGAATGGAAAAGCAACAGGATTTTGGAAAATATGTAAATCTGGCAGATTTCGTCATTTATAATAACGACTCGCTGGAAGAACTGGAAACACGGGCAAGGGAACTGTATCATACGTTGCTGAACAGCCAAAAGGGGAATACTCGCAATTGATTTTGCCTGTCTGGCGGTTGATCGATGATAAAACGGCGATTTGGGCTCAGGTAGAATCTGGGGATTAAGCGGGCGTAAAATTCCAAAAATTAAACCTATAATCTCATACAAACGATTGCAAAATTACTCAGTAACGACACCACAGGCGTTCGGGAACCCAGGTTTTACATACTTCTATATCAACAAATCAAAAATAAATAAGGAACGGGAATGACTACATACACCAACATTATACTGGCAGCCTCAATATTATTGTTTACACTCTCAAGCTGTACTCAGGAAAATAGCAGTGAAGTTCCCTCTGTCGATCCGGCAGTTACGCAACAAGTGCTGGATCACCATTGGAAAACATTTGTCGAAAATGACCTGGAGGGCGTAATGGCCGACTATACGGAGGAATCGATCCTGATTACACCAGACACCACGTATCGCGGACTTGATGCCATCAGGGATAATTTTATATCGGCATTTGAGGCTTTTCCGGCTGGTGAAAGCACCTTGACCCTCAAAAAAAGCGTGGTGGAACAGGAGGTCGGCTATATTCTCTGGGAGGCCTCAACCGAAAATTTTGACCTTATCTTTGCCACAGACACCTTTATAATCCGGGATGGTAAAATTGTACGTCAAACGTATGGCGGCATAACGGCTCAAGAGGCAGAGTAGCCATTTCGTATCTGAAACGTGAATCCATCGACGGCAATCGTTCATTACCTGCTTTTGTGAATGAATAGGAAAAAAATCGTATACCTGCTGAAAGACCAGGGGCTCCTGTCGGGTTCTTCCGTTGAGCTTAAACCGCTCGAGGGAGGTGTATCTTCTGATATTTACCTGGCTACCGACGGCCGGCATAAGTATGTGATTAAACAGGCCCTCCAAAAATTACAGGTTGAGGATGACTGGTACGCCGACATCTCGAGGAATGACATTGAACAGGATTTTATACGGTACCTGGGAAAATACCGGCCTGGAGCGATCCCGAAGCTGATTTACAGCAACAAGGAAGAACATTTTTATGTGATGGAGTTCCTTGGTAAGGATTTCCGGAACTGGAAACAGGAGATGCTCGGGGGAGTGTTTAACCGGGAAACGGCTGTAAAAGCGGCCGGGTTACTGGCTGATATCCATCTTCATTCTCAGGATGACGATGATTTGAGACAACAATTTAACAATCTTGAGAATTTTTACAGCCTGCGTATAGAACCCTACCTCATCACGACCGGCAGGCGACACCCGCGGCTGCAATCCCATTTTGATGAGGAAGCGGAACGGTTGCAACAGCACCGGCAGGCACTGGTGCATGGAGATTTCAGCCCCAAAAACATCATGGTAAAAGGGGACCGGGTAGTGATACTGGATCACGAAGTGGCCTGGTACGGGGATCCCGCGTTTGATGCAGCATTTTTCCTGAATCACCTGTACCTGAAAATGCTGTATCACTACACCCGGCAGGGAGAGATCGCGGACCTGGCAACGGCTGCCTGGGACACATATTTCAGCCAGCTGGACAAGCCGTTGCGTGAAGGCCTCGAAAAGCGGGTCGGCCGGCTGCTGCTCATGATGATGCTGGCACGCGTGGATGGGAAATCTCCCGTAGAATACCTGGAGGAACGTCAACAGAAATTTATAAGAGATTTCGTCCACCACCAGCTTCCCGGCCGTGTGCTTTTCCTTTCTGATATTAACGAAAACTGGAAATCCAAAATGGAGAATACCAACGTTTGAAAATTGCAGATATAGACGCATACCAGGTGTTCGATTCAAGGGGGAATCCAACCCTCGAAGCCGAAGTTAAACTGGAAAACGGGGAAAAGGCAACGGCCATGGTTCCCTCGGGAGCCTCAACCGGGCAATATGAGGTCCTGGAACTGCGGGACGAAAACCCGGAAAAGTTTATGGGCCGATCCGTAACAAAGGCTATTCAAAACATTCGGGCAGAGATTCGGCCGGAAATTACAGGCAGGGAGGTACACAGACAGGCCCGCCTAGACGAGTTGATGATAGCCCTGGATGGCACCGACAATAAAAGACGGCTGGGCGCCAATGCCATACTCGGGGTTTCAATGGCTGTAGCCAGGGCATCTGCCAAAGCACAGCAGCGATCCTTGTTTGAAACACTGGATCAGGAAGGAACCCTGCTTCCACTTCCTGAAATCCAGATAATCGGGGGGGGAGCGCATGCCGGTGGAAGGATTGACATACAGGATTTCATGATTATTTGCACCGGTGCAGAGAGTTATCACCAGTGCCTGGAGATGACATTCAACGTATTTCATCACTGTGGTGCACTGTTACGTGAACATGGAAAGTTGGCTGGAGTGGCGGATGAAGGGGGATACTGGCCGGAATTTGACTCCAATGAAGAGGTCTTCGACATATTGCTCGAGGCGATACAACGGGCCGGGTATCAGCCGGGTTCCGATATTCACCTGTCGCTGGATATCGCCGCCGCCGAACTGTTCCGTGACGGGAAATACCACCTGACACTGGAAGACCGGTCGTTGACACCCAGTGAGTTTTACGATGTGATTGCCGGCTGGATTGAACAGTATCCGGTCATCTCAATTGAAGACCCGTTTGCCGAAGAAGATGAGACGAATTGGAATAAGCTTACCGCAGCATACGGGGACCGCGTCCAGGTTATCGGGGACGACCTGTTTACCACCGACATCAACCGCGTGCGTGCCGGAAAAGACAAGGGATTGGCCAACAGCGTACTGATCAAACTCAACCAGATTGGCACGGTGACGGAGACGATCAACTGCATACGGCAGGCGCAATCATTTGGCTGGACACCCGTAGTGTCGGCCCGCTCTGGAGAAACAGAGGACCCGTTTATCTCACATCTTGCTGTAGCCACTGAAGCCGGCCAGCTGAAAGTGGGTTCATTCAGCCGCTCTGAACGGATGGCGAAGTGGAACGAGGTAATCCGTATTGAGCGCGAACTTGGGGAGAGAGCCCGGTTTACCGGATTACTCAGATGAGGGGGGACTAGAAACTCAACCACACCCGCCGCAGAGGATATATTTTTCCCGACTTTCTCTCCCGTGCAGTAAATACGCATCCTCAAAAAGTCACGAAAGCTTTTTGCTGGAAAGGAGTGTTTTTTATGTGAACCCGGGAATTATGGAATTTTGAATTTCGTAGGGCCTCCGCAAGGAGATAATTTCTTCTTGATTATTGAGTCCCTCTTGGATCAAGCCAAAAGGGACTCCGCTGTCGGCAAATCAATCCTTTTCCTTTTGGGCTTCCTGACGCCTGTCTGAGGAGCCCCTGAAAACGGGCTTGTCAATGCGATTCCCGCTTCACTTCACTTCCTGATTTTCCGACCAGAAAGTCGAGGTCAGCTCCGAGATGTGCCTGCTCTACATGTTCGATATAGAGATTGACATATCCCCGATCGTAGTTTTCATGTTCGGGGGGAGACCAGTTGTTGCGGCGTTCCTCCAGCTCCTCCTCCGGGACATCCAGATGTAGTCGCTTGTTCTCCACTTCGACTTCAATGATATCGCCATTTTCGACCAGCGCCAGGTTGCTGCCGGTGTATGATTCTGGAGAAACATGCAGAAAGGCCGTGCCAAATGCGGTACCGCTCATGCGTCCGTCGGAGATGCGTACCATATCATCCACACCCTGGTCGAGCATCTTTTTAGGTAATGCCATATTCCCGACCTCCGGCATTCCGGGATATCCTTTTGGACCCACATACTTCAGCACCATAATTGAATCTTTATCAATCTCCAGGTCCGGATCGTCCACCCGCTCCTTGTAGTCCTCAATATTTTCGAAAACAACCGCTTTGCCCCGGTGCTTCAGGAGTTCAGGGGTAGCCGCCGAGGTTTTGATGACTGCGCCCTCGGGACAGAGATTGCCCCGCACTACCGTAATGCCCGCCTCTTCCTGGAACGGTTCTTCTATAGTCGCAATAACATCCCGGTCGAAGCATTCGGCGGCCGCATTGTTTTCGTACAGGCTTTTGCCGTTGGCCGTGATTGCATCCCCGTTCAGATGATCTTTAAGCTCTTTGATAACCACGGGAAGTCCCCCGGCATAGTAGAAATCTTCCATGAAATGATCACCGGAAGGCTGCAGGTTGACCAGCAGGGGAATGTCGCTCCCATATTTATCGAAATCCTCCAGCTCTAGGTCAATGCCGATGCGGCGGGCAATCGCCGTCAGATGCACAATAAAGTTTGTAGAACCGCCGATTGCGGCATTTACTTTGATGGCGTTGACAAATGCCTCCTTCGTCAGAATATCGGAAGGACAGAGATCCTCTTCCACCATATCCACAATGCGGCGCCCCGAACGGTGGGCCATTACCTTGCGGCGGGAGTCGGCGGCCGGAATAGCGGCATTGCCGGGCAAACTCAGTCCCAGGGATTCGACCATCGAGGCCATTGTCGAGGCGGTACCCATGACGGCACAGTGTCCCTGGCTGCGGCACATGGCCCCTTCGGCCGCCCGCAGTTTTTCATCATCCATCTCGCCCTTTTTCTGGTCGGCTGCAAATCTCCAAACATCAGAAGTGGCAATATCTTTACCGCGGAATTTGCCCGTGAGCATCGGTCCGCCGGAAATTACCAGCGAGGGGATATCCACGCTGCAGGCCCCCATAACCAGGGAAGGGGTCGTCTTGTCACAGCCGCACATAAGAACCACGCCGTCAAGCGGATTGGCACGAATCGACTCCTCCACATCCATGCTGGCCAGGTTTCGGTAGAGCATGGCCGTGGGTCGAATCAGGGTTTCGCCCAGCGACATCACCGGGAACTCGAGCGGGAATCCGCCCGCCTCCCAGATTCCCCGCTTTACCGATTCCGCCAGCTCGCGAAAGTGGGCGTTGCAGGGTGTTAACTCGGACCACGTGTTGCAAATACCGATGACCGGTTTCCCTTCAAACTCATCCGAAGGGAATCCCTGGTTTTTCATCCAGCTCCGGTAGATGAAACCATCTTTGCCTTTTTTGCCAAACCAGTCACTGCTGCGCAGTTTTTTATCAGAACTCATATCTATTTATTGGTCTAAAATGTGATTATTACGATTTTAAATCTGTATAAGAAGGCTTTGCAAACCCTTTAGTTTCTCGTTCTGAGGAAGTTGTCCTCCCGTTTAAAAGGGCAATAATGCCGGTGGTACAACCATCCCCAACAAATAGCATGTTCTGCAAAGGCTCCTATGAATTTTCGTTGAATATTCATGAATTTTTAGCCGGCAAAGCGTCTAGCGGGAGTACCGTTAAAAGGTACTTTTGCTCTGAAAATTGACCCTGATAGGGGATACTTTTCAACTTGTTCCTCTTTCATATGCTCCCTGGCGGTAGTTATGTAAAGTTCGTCAAGCTGATCTCCCCCGAATGTACAGGAGGTAACCTGGGGAACCGGCAACTCCACTTCATACAAAGTGTTGCCGTTACCCGGATCGATGCAAATTACTTTGAAGCCGTTGTACAATGCAACCCAGAGGTTGCCTTCGGTATCGATCGTCATGCCGTCGGGGAGTGCATCCGGGTGATCCAGCTCGAGTACCACTGAACGATTGTCAATTTCGGCTGTATGTTCATCAAAATCGAATGAATAGATCGTGCGGTCGGGGGAATCGATAAAATAAAACGCTTCAAGCCCGGTATCCCAGGCCATGCCGTTCGGTATCGTCAGCCTGCGCAACTTTAGATCGATGCTGAGGTTGGAATTCAGCATGTAGAGGCTCCCCGCCCCCTGCTGCTGATCGTAGGAAAGCGTTCCTGCCCAAAAGCGTCCCCGCGGATCGCATTTCCCGTCATTGAACCGGTGATTGGGCAGATGTGCCTCCGGATCGGAAAGATGGGTTGTTTTCCGGGTTTCAAAATCGTAGAACGCAAATCCCGATTTCAATGCCAGCACTGCTCCCCGATCTTCTCGCATCGCAAAGGACCCTACGTGTTCACCAATTTCGAAGCTGGTATTTTGTTTGCGGCGGGCGTCATACCTGTACAGAATCCCTGAAAGGATATCCACCCAGTACAGCTGGTTTTCCCGCTCATCCCATACCGGGCACTCCGCTAGGGTGGCATCATACTCAAGTTCAAGTTCCGCTTTTTGGGAGGGTATACTCATCTTTGGTCTAATCTTTTTTACTGCCTTCCACTTTAAGTCCGATACCGCCGTCAATTCGTATTGGCTGGCCCGTAATAAAGGAGCCTTTGTCACTGGCAACAAAAGCAACAAGCTCGCCAATCTCCTCCTGCCGGGCCATCCGTTTGAGCAGATGAATATCGATGGTTTCCTGGCGGACCGCCTCGGGGTCTGGCGACTGCTGGAACGCCTGCCGGTTCAGGGGCGTATCGACACCGCCGGGACACACCGCCACACTGCGGATATCCGGGGCATAATCTACGGCGATACTCCGTGTCAAACCGATCAACGCAGCCTTTGAGGTCGCATAAGCGGCCACCTTTTCCTGGGTTACAAACGCCTGTACGCTTGACATGTTGACGACTACGCCACTGCCGTTTTCCTGCATATAGGGGATGGCGTGCCTGGAGCAGAGATAAGCCCCCTTCAGGTTGACATTCATCAAAGAATCCCACTGATCTTCGGTGGTTTCCGTGACGGTGGCGTAGTGCAGGATGCCGGCATTATTCACCAGCACGTCGATGCCGCCGAAATGGGAGGCGGCCTGTTCCATCGCATCCGCCACCTGCTGTTCCCTGGAGATATCGCACTGGATAAACAGGGCCCGCTGACCGAGCTGTTCGCTGCGCTCAATCCCGGCTTTTTCATCAATATCGAGCAGTACAACCTGTGCCTCCTCGCGGTAAAAGACCTCCGCACAACCGGCACCGATACCTTTTGCGGCACCGGTAATGACTACCGTCTTGTTTTTAAATGACATGATTGCCCCCCGTTTATGAGTGATATGCTTTTGCACGCTGTCGTGAAGATCCGAGTCCTTCAATACCGAGCTCCACCTCGTCACCGGGCTTCAGGTATTCGGGCGGGTTAAAGCCAAGTCCCACGCCGGCGGGTGTTCCGGTAGAGATGATATCGCCGGCCCGAAGCGTCATAAACTGTGAGATGTAGCTGACCAGATAGGGAATCCCGAATATGAGCTTGCTGGTGCTGCCGTCCTGTTTGAGTTCCCCGTTAACCTTCAGCCAGAGCCGGAGATTATCGATATCCTCAATTTCATCCTTGGTGGCCAGGTATGGTCCCAGCGGCGCAAATGTATCGCAGCTCTTTCCTTTCACCCACTGGCCGCCCCGTTCCAGCTGAAACTCGCGCTCGCTGTAGTCGTTGTGAACACAGTAACCGGCCACGTATTCCAATGCCTCCTCTTCAGAGACGTATGAAGCCTTTTTGCCGATGACTACGGCGAGCTCAACTTCCCAGTCGGTTTTCTGGCTGTTTTTGGGGATTACAAGATCATCGTTCGGGCCAACGATGGATGAAGTGGCCTTGAAAAACAGTATCGGTTCGTCGGGAATATCCATGCCGCCTTCTTTGGCGTGATCTTCGTAATTCAAGCCGATGCACACCATCTTACCCGGCCGGGCCACCGGTGGAGCCAGCCGCTCGGATTCGCCGATTCCAGGGGCGGAAGTGCCATTTTCGGCCACCCACTCCGAGAGACGGCGAAGTCCATCGTTTTCAAAAAAAGATTCGGTATAGTCTTCACCAAAAGCGCTGACATCAATTTTAGAGCCGTCAGGGCGTATCAGGCCCGGTTTTTCTTGTCCTTGTTCACCAAAACGAATTAACTTCATGTAGTTTCAAGTCGGTTTTTAGATTATGTGTTCAATGTGGTAAAGCCACCGTCGATCGTATAGTTGGAACCGGTAATAAATGCCGATTCATCGGAGCAGAGATATAGAGCAAGTCCTGCGATCTCCTCCGGTTTACCCATCCGGCCAATCGGCTGGGTCTTTGAAAGTTTTTCAAACATCTCATCCTCCTGGCCGGGGTAGTTTTCCTCCAGGTAACCATCCACAAAAGGGGTGTGTACCCGTGCGGGTGAGATCGCATTGCATCGTATGCCGTCACCTATATAATCTTTTGCGATTGAATAGGTCATCGTCAATACGGCGCCCTTTGTAGTGGAATAGGCGAACCGTTCAGGGATGCCCAGCGTAGCCGCTATGGAGGCCATGTTGACGATGGCGCCTCCCCCGGATTCTTTCATCTTTTTTACCCCGGCCAGGGAACAGTTATATACCCCCTTCACATTGACGGAAAGCAGCCGGTCCATATCCTCTTCGGTGGTATTTTCGAGAGTCCCGATATGGGCGATACCGGCATTATTGACCAGGATATTAAGACGGTTGTGGGTATCATATACCTGATCAAAAGCATCCAGCACCGCTTGCTGATCAGCCACATTCACGCAGTAGTAGTGGGCGTCCCCGCCTGCATCATTGATTTCGGCGGCTGCCTGCTGGCCGGACTCTTCATCAAGATCCAGAATGTGAACATCCGCGCCCTGCCGGGCAAACAGCTGGGCGATACTCTTGCCGATACCTTTGCCGGCTCCTGTGATGACGGCTGTCTTCTGTGACAATGTGAACATTGATTTATAACAGTTTTGTGTTCGAATTTTACTTAACGCCTAAATCCTTCAAATAAGTTGAGCGAGCCTGGTGGCGAGGGGATGGCAGCCCGCCCGAAACTTCAACAGGTTATCGCAGGCTGGAGATATCACTGCCCGTAACAAACGGTGATATCGAAGCACTATGAGCATGTTGCTCCACCCACCGGCACGAAAATGTCATGAGCTATATACCGATAAATTTTCATGAATTCTATTGACAATTCCCGCAGAATAATCAACAGGTAAATCATCCCGTATTTATATTCAAAGAGTAGACCGATTCAGTACATCCCCTCAGGTCCATTCGATTATACATAAAGTTATTTCAATATTCACATTTTGAGCGGGGATATTTGTATGCCGGTGACAACGTGCCGTGGCAAAGGTAAAGAGGTGGAATGTTGGAATTAGTCGACCGCCTGCTCCTTAAAGTCGAGTGCCGCTGAATTCATGCAGTAGCGCAGTCCCGTGGGTTCGGGACCATCGTTGAAAACATGACCAATATGAGAACCGCATCGCGAACACACGATCTCTGTTCGCGTCATAAAAAAGCTGTTGTCCTCTCTTTCTTCTACCGCAGAAGGGGTGATCGGTTTCCAGAAGCTGGGCCAGCCGGTTCCCGATCGGTATTTATGCCTGGAACTATACAGCGGCTGCCCGCAGGCCCCGCAGTAGTAAATACCTTCTTTTTTGTTATCCCAGTACTCATTGACAAACGGTATTTCAGTACCGCGCTCGCGAAGAATCCTGAACTCTTTGGCGGTTAACAGTTTACGCCATTCTTCTTCTGTTTTTTCAATTTTACCGCCGTTTTGTGCCGGCATTGTATCCTGGGTGTGGGTTGCGAGTGAATGAAAAGAGGCCTTTCGGGACTGCTTTTCGTGCTTCTGGTTCATATTGCAAGCCGCCATGAAAGCAACGGCAACAGTAACCAATAATAATATTCGGATATCCATGACAATTCTCCCGTTTATGATACATGCTAAGTTAACATATATATAGTACGTTTAGTTTGTTGGAGCGGATTTACTTTTACATGCGAACCCTGGGATTCCATTGAAGAGGGCAAGCGCGGGTGGACAGGGAACGGCATAGAGAATACTCAAAAAATAGTGATGCCGGCATAAAATATATTCGAATCGACCCCCGGATTAATTTGGCCAAACTGTCCATTCGACATATGGTGGTACTTATATCCGAGCGTAAAAAATGAGTTGGCGGTCAGCATGATTTCCATCCCGGTTCCGATTTCGAGCGTAAAATTAAAGTTTGTACCCTGGTCGTTCGGGAATGGGTCGGAGAGGTACATAAATCCAGCGGATGATTTGAAGAAGGGCTGCACGCTTTGGTTTCGCAACGCGTTCAGCTGAAAACCCAGTGGCGTTATCCCGAAACCGGAAAGGGAGGAGGGGGTGGCCTCAACACTGATACCAGATAACTGGTACTGCACGTGCACGTTCATCTCCAGCACATATTTCAGGAGGTAGTGGCGGGGAAATGTGAGAACCTTTCGGTTGTACCGGAATCCCAGGACCCTGAGTTCAGCTCCTGATGTTTTCCCCCAAACCCCGTTTGAAGAGTGGAAGGAGTATCCACCCCACAGTGAATATTCGTCAAGACCGGATTTTTCGGGTGATATTCTGTATTGATTATAAAATTCCGAAAAGGAATCAACCGAGCTGCTGTCCTGATGTTCGGCGGGTTGGGCGCGGGAGGGGGACGCTGTTCCCAGCACGATGACCAAAAGAAGGAATATCGCCCCCGTGCATCCGCAATTTGAATGCCTGTTTTTTCTCAATAGATGTCTGAAAGCCGCCACGTGAGATAAACTCGTATTTTGTTTGTCAGTTGAATATATGAAGGGACGTGAAAACCCGCCTCATAAATAAAACAAAATGGATTTAAAGATTCCCAGTTCATTTATCGATTAAAAAAACAGCGGTCCGAGAGTACCAAAAATCGTTTTAAACTTTATTGTCTTGCCATTCCCCGAAGATTCAGGATTTTTAGACCAGCCATAAGCCCCATAACGGCAGATGCAATTCCGTCAAAAGAGTAGGACTCCTGGTATAAAGGTGGAGCTCAATTCCAAAAAGGCCGAGATCAAACCGGCATGCCTCCAATCTTTAGACAGCACTACAAGCAACATGGGATTATTCCTTTGCGGAGCACCTTCCTCAACCCGCGTTCTTGTTGCGCACGGTATTGGACGGTCCCGAGTCAAGGACCATAAATCTCGAACCCGACCGCCGTCAAAGCACAATATAATTAATATCGAATAATATTAGGGATTTTCAACTGGGGAACTCGATCAGGTTGTTGTTTTTTCAGGCGCAGATAGGGTGTAGGGGAAGGTGATTTCGGGCAGGGGAAAATTCTCCGTTAAGAAAGCCGGCCTCTTTTGCAAAGACCGGCTTGTTGAATCAAGAATTCAGGTGAATGAAGATTACATTTCCCCGGTGTATACCACCCGCCAGACTTTTCCCTGCTGGGAATCGGTAATGTAGAGGGTTCCGTCCGATCCTTCGGCAAGTCCCATGGGGCGGTATACTGCGTCATTGGGAGATTGCAGCGTGTCGGTGCCCTTGAAACCATCGGCAAATGTTTCATACTGGTCGCCTGCCGGCATATCACCATCGAACGGAACAAATGTTACACGATATCCTTCCTGGGGAAGAGGCGCCCGGTTCCAGGAGCCGTGAAATGCGATAAAAGCTCCGCCGGTATATTTTTCAGGAAATTGATTCCCGCTGTAGAATATCAGGTCGTTCGGGGCCCAGTGGCCGGGGAAGGCGATAATCGGGTCTTCATATTTTCCCTCCTCAACAGGAGTTTCACCATCGCCGCCGTATTCCGGGCTCAGCATTTTTTGTCCCTTGATTTGGTCGTAGTAGGCGAAAGGCCATCCAAAGTTATCCCCGTCATCGACCTTGAAGAACTCCTCGGCGGGAAGCACGGCATTTTGTTCGGCGGTAAAATGTTCAGGCCAGAGCTGATTCAGCTGATCCCGGCCGTGCTGCACCATGTAGAGGTTGTCGACCATTGAATTCCACTCCAGTGCCACGGCGTTGCGGTGACCGGTGCTGTAGCGATAGCCATCTTCCCGCTGGGTTTGATTGAGTTCATTGGCACTGAACTGCCATACGCTGCCCTGCCATTCGAGCTGCGGGCAGGGATCCTGGCCGGGAGATTCCGGCGTTCTGCTCTCTTCCTGGCAGGCGTTGGAGGGCGCGCCTACATTGACATACATGTTACCCTCCCCGTCAAATGTAATAGGCTTGGCTGCGTGCGAGTTTTGTATCGGAAGCTGGCTCACTACCATTTCCGGCTCGGATGTTGGCACCAGGTCAACGCCCTCCATGGGGTACCGGAGTACCAGTGAGTCCGGCGCAAAGTAGAGATACCCGTCATGCAGGGCGATGCCCGTGCCGGTATAATTGCCAAAGTATTCTTTTCGGTCGGCCACTCCATCTCCATCCTCATCCCGCAAGGCCACAATGCCATTTCCGTTGTGGGGCTCGTCGAGGGCTACATATATATCCCCATCGTCATCAACGGCAACCTGGCGGGCACTTCCAACAGAATCGGCTACGACCACCGCGCTGAAGCCCGAAGGCAGGGTGATACCGCCATTATCCGGGGCAAATGCAAAGTTCTCGGTATTTAATGACGGTTGCTGCTGTTGATTTTGATTTTGATCGCTGCTGCAGGCTGCAAAGAGCGCTGTACAAGTGATAAATAGTATGGAGGCTATTTTTCTAATCATGATGTGTGGTTTATTGTTAAAATTAACTGGAAGTTGACGCCCCGGGATCCCGTTTCCCGGACGCCGATAAAATGTTGATAGCAGTGCACTTTAATCTCAACCTTTACTATTCTTCTGAATCTATAAAACGATTTGCCTGCAAAACATTCCACCGGAGTGTACTGAACATCGTTCTCACAGACCCTGATATATAAGCATTTTTCGGGGTAATAAAGAACAAAAAATGGCGGGATAAGTTTATGATAAAGTTAGGTTTGTTATGATTATTTCTTATTTAGTTTCTTTAGATGACATGACCGTTTAACTTAACTTTCAAAAAGGAGTACAGAGATGCGAAAAATATCGATAACATGTATGACAATTTTATTTGTTTTGATTGGCAATATGGTTGTTTCCGCTCAGCCTGTAGTGGCTGAAGGAGCCGAACCAGAAATCGTCACCGAGGGATATCAGTTTACCGAGGGACCGCTGTGGCACCCGGACGGATACCTGTTGTTTAGTGATATACCGGCTAATACAATCTACAGGTGGATTCCGGGAGAGGGGGCAGAGGTTTTTGTCAAACCTTCCGATAATTCCAATGGACTGGCATTGGATGTAAGTGGAAATATCGTGATGGTGCAGCACGCCGGAAAACTGTCGAGGCTCACGTACAATGGTAATACCATGGAGACCGTCGTGGACAGCTACAATGGGATGCGCTTGAACAGCCCGAACGACCTGGCCGTCCATTCCAATGGGACAATCTTTTTCACCGATCCTCCCTTCGGTGTAAGTGAAGAGGAGAAAGAGCTCGATTTTAACGGAGTCTACATGCTGAAACCCGACGGTACCCTGACCGTTTTCTATAAAGAGTTCAGCCATCCCAACGGTGTGGTACTTTCTCCCGATGAGCAGAAACTGTATGTAAATAACTCCAGCAGCGGTGAAATCGTCGTATTTGATATCAATAACAGTGGAAAACCGGTAAACCCAAGATCGTTTGCCAGTGTCGGGGAGAGAAATAACGAAGGTGCCGCTGACGGCATGAAAGTGGACGCCGACGGACGTGTGTACTCAACAGGTCCCGGCGGCGTATATGTATTTGACAGCGAGGGAAATCAAATACAAAAGATCGAGACGGAAAGCCGGATTACCAACCTGGCATGGGGAGAGGCTGGCAACTCAACCCTGTTTATGACCGCGCCATCGGCGGTGTATCGCCTCGAGATGGCGGTATCCGGGAGATAGCAAGAAACATAGCACTAACAAGCAATTTCGCGCCCGGTTGGTTCTGCTGGCCGGGCGCTCTGGCTACCGGACTTTTTGTTTCGGGAATATCTATGCTTTTCCCTGGGCTTCTTTAAGTTTCCGTTGAGCAAGGTAGGACAAGATCCATATCACAAGCCATCCCGTCGCCGTGTACCACCAGCTTCCGTACAGAAGTACGCCCGTGTTAACGGCATAGAGCAGGTTGAAAAGCCAGCCTGGCGCCTCCGTTTTTGTTTTGCGGATGAGCTGCAGAGAACGGTCTCCGGCAAGCACTACGCTCTTGACAAGCACCATCAGGGCTGTATAACCGATGATAATCCATCGCATCCATGAGGTATCCAGGAAAACAGCGGCAAAAATAAAGAGGGTTACAGTTATATCTACAAGTACATCCTTAAGCCAGGGCATGCTTTTGTCATATTTTATTTCTGCTGATTTTGAACTCCCAAGAGGGCTTTGAAAAACCAGGAGTTTTAGTCAATATAAACCCCTGAGCGGATTCGAAACCTCAGTTTATTTCTCAAAAATGAAGATTTTGAATCCGCGAAAATGACGATATGGGCCAAAACAACGGTTTTGCAAAGACCTCTCCCAAGTTTATCCACTTTGGGTTGCAGTTCCAAATCCGGTGCAATGCAGCGGCAACACTGTTCAGACCAGTTGACGTAATTCTTTTGTGTGGATGGCAGGCCGGAACTCATTTTAGAGAAACCACCCGAACATTTTCTCCCCAGCGATATACACCCTAAACTTTCTCTTGATTGAGAACAAATTAACTGGAAACAATCCAATCGGGGGCTTGGCCTGAACTCCTATAATTATTTTGAAAAATAACTGTAATATATTGGAGAGCAAATGCTTACAGAATATTTTTTGGTTAGGTAATCATGATAGAGTGTAAAACGCTGTGAAATCCGGGTTATAATCAGAGCTGCAATCGAAACAGGCGGCCGTGATACTCCGTTATGGTTTAAGTTGCAGCTCGTTTACCCATACCAGTTCCGATGCCTCTTTGCCGAAGTCGTCTCGCCTCATTGAGCTCTTATGAGACCAACCGTCGGGCGTGCGGGCTTCCACCAGGTATCCTTTTACGGTGACGATGTGACCTCTGCGGATCTCAAGTATTTTACTTCGTATCTCAGGGGACGACGGGATCAGGTGGACATTGGCGGTATGTCGTACCATTTGATGCAGCGGAATAGGGGGATCGCTCATCTGCCATTCAAAATAACGTTCCGACTGCGTGATAAGAATTTCATCCAGATGTTTTTCATCTGACATCGCTCCCCAGCCGAGCATAACATCCAGCGGGGAGAGATCAGACAGCTTGTCGGAGGAATATCTTTTTTTTGAGAGAACGCGGGCTTCAGCGGTAAATTTGGCAAGGGGTGTTATGCTGTACGCTCCCTTCTGCAGGTCTTTGATACCGAAGGCAGGGGTCTGCGTCGGTTCAGACGGAGCTACCACGCCGGGGCCGTGCGTAATGGTTCGTTCGGTCATGTAGAGGTATCCGCTTACCAACAGGACACCGAAAAATAGAATATGTTTAAACATGATGGTCCTCCGGGCATTTGCTTTTCCTGTAGATGATAATATAGGAGTGCCACGAGTGGGTTTCTGTTACAAACTTTTAATAAACAATCTTTTAGCATTAAATTTTTCATAACTCTATATATTTGAATGATTTAATGAGGGGTTTGTCCCTGTGGACTGCATACCGCTGACCGGCAGGAGACATTTTTTTGCGTTCCCCGGGTATTGATTACATTGATTTTAGCAGCCCCGGGTTAGATCACCCTGAAGAGCAGCCGGCATAAATTCCAAATAAAAAAATAAACAGCACTGTTTTGATGAAACCGATAGTACAAATATCACTCGATTTAACCAGTATTGATGAAGCCCTGGATACGGCTGAGACCGCATTAAAAGCGGGCGTTGACTGGCTGGAGGCCGGCACCCCGCTGATACTGGCCGAGGGGCTGCACGGTGTTCGTAAATTGCGGCAGGCATTCCCCGATGTTCCGATTGTTGCCGATCTTAAGACCATGGATGGCGGATACCTGGAGGCTGAGATGATGGCAAAGGCCGGCGCTACGCACGTGGTGGTGATGGCCCGGGCCCATGAAGAGACGATTAAGGCGGTTGTACGGGCGGGAAAAGAATACGACGTCAAAGTGATGGGAGACAACCTGGCCTGTACCGATATGGTGGCCGGAGCCCGGCGGCTGGAATCACTGGGATGCGATTATGTCATTCATCATATCGGGTATGATGAACGCCGGGGAATTGAAGCTTCGGGAAAACTGAAACCGAGTCCACTGGATCAACTCCGGGATGTGGTGCAGGCGGTAGACGTGCCGGTACAGGCCGTCGGGGGACTTTCACTTGATGAGGCGGTCCGTTGCCCGGAGTATGGGGCTCCGCTTGTTGTGCTCGGTGCACCACTCACCATCGACGCCGATGCTTTTAAAACGGCCAAGGGCGACCTCGAGGGGACCCTGCGCCTGATTTGTGATAAGGTACACGCATACGGTGCGTAACTGCCGCACCTGAAGAGCACATATACCCTGTTGCCGCCCTCCATGGTTGGTTGAGTGCCAGAATCAAAACTGCAGGCTGATCCCGGTTCTCCAGTTGATCCCGGCGGCCGGCTCGTAATAATTGCCTCCCGCGTTGACCACCACCGAACCGTTGTAACGGGCGTCAAAGATATTGTTGACCGCAACAAAGGGGCTCAGCCTCACATCGGCTCCCAGCTGAAGCTCGTTATAACTGGCCCGTCCATTGACGACCCAGTATTCCTCGTTGAACGCGGTATTCAGGTTGTCCACGGCAAATTCACTGACATGTTGAAGGTCGGTGGTTATCCACAGTTGACCGGGTCGCCAGTGCAGGGCGCCCGAAAACCGGTGCTCAGGGACTCCCGGAACGGCATTCCCGTCCAGGGAAACACTGTCGCGGGTAGAGGCCCGGTTGAAATAGGCGTCGGTAAAGTTGTAGGTGAGCTCGGCCTGCAGGCTGTGCGAAAACCGGTAGTTCAGGTTGGCCTCAATGCCCCGGTGGATTGTTTCGCCCTGGTTGCGGTAATAGTCGGGACCGTTAACTTCCAGCCGGTAGGGAAACAAAAGGTCGGTGATCCACAGGTTATAACCCGCAATATCAAATGAGAGCCGGGACGACCACAGCTGCCCGCGCCCGCCGAGTTCCAGCCCCACGGTCTTTTCAGGGCCCAGGTTGGGATTAAATCCGTTACCGCCTTCGGGCCGGTTGCTCAGCTCGTTGGCCGTCGGCGCTTCAAACCCGGTGCTGAGGTTGCTGTAAATGTCGACGGAGCCGAGCGAGTAATTCAGGCCAATTCCCGGACTGAGCGCTTGGAAGTTACGTTTGCCGGCAAGGGCAATTGAATCGGAGTCGGCCTCGAAACGGATCCAGTCATACCGGAGCGAACCGAGCAGTTTCAGATTTCCCACATCATAGGAAGCGGTCAAGAATCCGGCATGGTTGTTGACCTTTTCCACCTGGTCCAGGTCCACCGGTCCGCGCTTGTCGGGTTGATCGGCATCGGCGTTGTACTCAGTGCGGTCGTCGTGCTGGAGTTTGCTTTCCACCCCGATATTAACCGAAAGGTTCCCCATCTGCTGCTGAAGTGTGGCGCGTGCTCCGCCGGCTTTTCGCTGAAGGTCGATAACCCCGAACGGCAGCGGATTGTCAAGATCCCGGAAGGTGCCGTAGGCGGTGGCCTTGAAGAAACCGAGCGAGCTGGTATTTGAGAAGCTGATGCCTCCCTGTCCCTGGCTGATCTGCTTGCCGGCCCCGAAATTCTGGAAAAATCCGTTGGCCTGGGTGGGGTCCTCCCGGACCTGCTGTCGGGTGAGACTGCTGGGATGTTCGGCTTCCGGCATGTTGGCATATGCCCCGAAGTACTCGAGCCGGTTATCGGCATCCAGGTCGATCGCCCCGGTAACGCCCGCCCGGCCGATGCGGACTTCACTATGATCGCGGTATCCGGCTTGATTTAAGTATGAGGCATACCCGCTAACTCCATGATTGCCAAATTTTTGTGTAAACTGGACATCGGTCTTTTTGAGCCCGTACGATCCGACAGTCCCCCGAACCATGAATGGGGACTGGGTATTGGCTGGTGGGCTGGTATTCAGGTAGAGCACCCCGCCGCTGCTGTTGCCCCAGAACATCGAGGAGGGTCCCCGCACGAGCTCAGCCCGCTGAATAAAGGCCGGATCCACCACCGTGAGCATTGCCTGCCCGTCGGCCATCGTCAGGGGGATGCCATCCATTACCACCTGGATGCCCCGGACCCCGAACTGGGCGCGCCATCCTACGCCCCGAACAGTAATCCGTTCTCCCAGGGCGTAGTTTTCACGGTCATTGATCCATATGCCCGGCACCTGGGTGAACAGGTCGTCCATGGTAATCGGGGCCTTGTGGGTAAGCTGTCGGCTGGAGTTGGTCAGCATGCTCAGCGAAAAGGGAGGCTGTTCAGAACTGATCGCCGAATGGGCCGCCCGCACCTCGATGGCCTCGAGGGAGGCCCGCAGGGTATCGGACGGGGCCGGGGATTGATCCTGCGCGATTGATATTCCGCAGCTACAGAGGAACAATGCGAGGTACAGGAAAAATGAGCGCAAAGACTGCCTGAGACTAAAAAAGATATTCAACATGGATTGTATGATTCTAACTCTGTTTGTTGGTTAAGGTAAATACTGAAACGGCTTTGCAAACCGTACTTTGACCCGTTGATGACGTGTTCAGGTGCCCGAAATCATCAGCTGACAGCTTATAAATTGCGGTTTTGAATTTATAAGCCAGTTTATACCGGTGATTCCCGGGTTTGTCATAGCTTCTACCGAATATATCTATATCCCAATTTGAGAACACTCATTAGTATGTTACATTTGGGCTATCCAAGATATTTCGAATCAAATCAGTATAACATAAAATAATGGCAGAAAATTCTGAGAATACGACCATTCTCATAGTCGATGACTCGGAGCAAAATGTATGGCTATTATCACACGTTTTAAAGCGGGAAGGGTATAATATTCTCGACGCCTCAAACGGAAAGGAGGCGCTGCAGATTGTTGAACTGACTCCGCCGGATATCATGCTCCTGGATATCGTGATGCCCGGTATGGACGGCTATGAGGTTTGTAAAAAAATGAAAGCGCAGGAATCCACCGAAGATGTTCCCATCATTTTTTTGAGCGCGCTCTCCGAGACCGATTCGAAAGTGAAAGGATTCAAGGTGGGAGGAGTGGATTATATCACCAAGCCGTTTCAGCGCGAGGAGGTATTGGCCCGTATTGAACTGCATGTAAGGCTGAAGCAGCTGCAGGACGAGCTGGAAGAAAAAATTGACGAGCTACGCGTGCGCGAGCAGCGGTTGAATGCCTTGAACAATCGAAAAGATGAATTGATGCGAATTTTGAGCCACGACATTCGGAATCCGGTAACGGGTATCATCGGGGTGGCCCAGATACTCTCGCAGTCGGCCAGCGCCCTTTCAACTGAGGATCAGCTGAAAATGTACAACTCTATTGAAGAGAGCGGGAGAAAAATTCAGCAGTTGGTGGTAGATATGTTAAATAAGGACAAGGCGAAAAAAAGTATTTCCGAGTTGGCAACGGAAGAAGTGAATTTGAAACAGGTGATCAAAGATGCGGTGGAGCTGCATCAGCCCACGGCACTGACCAAAAATATCAAATTCAAGCTAAATGCAGAGCAACCGGTGGATATGAAACTGGATCGCCAAAAAATGAGCCAGGTTGTTGGAAACCTGGTCTCCAATGCCCTGAAGTTTACTCCCGAAGGGGGAACAGTCTCGATCGAACTTTCGGAAAAGCGGGATGAAAATGAGGTGGAAATTTTGGTGTCCGATACAGGGATGGGTATCCCAAAAGAAGAGATAAAAAAACTGCTGGGCAACAACGGGCAAAAAACCGTTCGTTTGGGCACAAGGGGAGAGACAGGATCGGGAATCGGGCTTGATATTATTCAACAGTTTACGGAATTACACGGGGGTAAAGTGTTGATTGAATCGGATGAAGGGGAGGGTACAACCTTTATTATCCGCCTCCCTAAAATAAATTAGATAAATAATATAAAGTATTGCTGTTCAATGGATTACAATATACTAGTAATCGATGATGATGAGCCGATGCACATTATGGCCAAAAACCTGCTGGGAGAGGAGTTTACCCTGATCCACGCCAGGGATGCCCAAGAGGGAATCGACATTCTGTCTGAAAAGGTGGTGAATCTTATCATGTCGGATATACACATGCCCGGGATCAGCGGTCTTGAATTCCTGGAATCGCTGATGGAGGATGCTGAAAAAAGGGCGATTCCCGTACTGGTGATCACCAATTTGCCCACGGTTGATAAAGAGAAAAAGGCCCTGGAGCTGGGGGCGGCCGACTTTATTGAAAAGCCAATGTTTGTCGACCAACAGGAGGAGGTCCTGAACCGGGTCCGGATGAAGCTGGTAACCAATATCGATCTGCCGGATATTTCGAACAAGCTGGTGATCAATAAAAAGCGCCTGGTTTCCGCCTTGATGTCTGAAGCGATCGGAGGCGATTTCGTATCCACGGCCCGAACATTGTGCCAGCAGTTCCAGCGTATATTTAATATCGATTCGATCTCGTTTTGGACTATTTCCGGGGGAAAGCCAAATATGATCTCCTCTTCAGGAAAAAGCTTGCCGCCGGATTATGGGGGTACAGAGCTGAAAAAGGAGCAGACGTTCCAGCAGCTGCTGGCTGATAAAGAGCCCTATATGACCAATCACGTGTTTAACGAGGAGAGGGGAGTACTGGCCGATTTTTCGAAAGAACACAATTTTCCGGCTGAAATCGGGATCCCGATGTTTGCGATTGACGAACGCAAGCTTTTGAGGAATAAAATGAGTATTCCTGAAGATACCGACCTGTTTGCCTACGTTATTCTCAAACGGAACAAACTGTTTTCAACGAAGGAGTTCAAGGTAATATCAAAGCTGCTCACCCAGATAGGGTCCATTTTCTGGAGGCTTTATAAAGATATATAGATAAATTTTGCAACGTACTGCTGTGCAAATGTTTACCATGTATATCCATGTGTCACACAACCAAGGTGAACAGCCGAAATATTATCGCATTCATACTACTGCTGCTTGTGGTGTTGATCAGCTGGTCCCGGCTATCTCTCTTTATTAGATTATTCTATTGGCATTGCTATCATTATGCATTTATAATTAAGAGACTGATAACTATTGAGTTGCGGGATAGCATTAGCCGTAAACGACCAGAAAAGACAGAGAGACTACATCGCCGGGGATAAGATACAAACACTATGATCAGAGAAATCAAGCATAATTTACAGACGGTATTGCAACAAAGATCCAACTCACCAGTCATGGAAGAATTCGATACAGAGAGGGAACTTGAGTTTTGGTCGCTGGCCGCAGAACATTTTTCAAGGAAAGAGCCTCCCCGGTTTACCGATATTGCGAGATGGGTTGACCTGATCTACAGAGCCCCTGTCCATTTCGTATATAAGAAGACCGGAGAAGATACGCTCCAACTCACCAGATTCCATACGCTTGACGGAAACATCGAGCGCCTCCTGGAGCAGCAGAACCGGGAACCGAACGAAGCCCTGGTACAAAAATTTGAGGAGAAGCTGGAACATATTGAGGATGTAATCCGGTGGGATGACCAGTTCTTGAGCCCGGGTATTTCATCCCATTCGGTGGGCAACTGTGAGCATATTCCGCTGTACAAGAACAAAAACCCGTGGGGCATTTACTGCGTTGGACCCCAGGTAAAAAGCCCGAACCATTTAAAAGCAAAACTCCCGATAGTTGCACGCATACTTTCCAACTGGATGGTGGAAAGGGATTCCGGGCAGACATCTGAAAACGGGGTGTACGGTGCCGGGGTACGTCAATTTACAAGGCGGGAGGGACTTGGAACCCTAGATATTGAACGGGTGGCCGGGCTGATGCTTTCCTACCTGGCCAATATTAAATCTGCAGCTCTGGGAGCAATCGTGGAGTTGAAAAGTGACGAGATCCAGTTTCTGGCCAGATATAACGTTGATTCGTCTCTAAGCCACTGGTTCCGGTCTGTCGTTTCAGACGGAGACACCCTGGACGAAATTAAAGCCAAATATGAAAACCAATCGCCGGTTTCCGCTGATTTGCACATAGCTGAAACGGTATTCAAGGAGTTGAATACCGAATACAGGCGGGCGATCCTTTTCCTGGGACTTTCGGGACCCTCTGGAATGAACCGAAGCACCGAATCCCGGATCTTTGGCATGCTGGAGGAGCTGCTGGGCCACCGGCACCAAAAGCTGGAAATCACAAACAAACTGCTCGAAACCTATTATACCATGCTTCGGACGGTGGAAAAACGAAGCGAGCAGACCTGTCACCATACCCCCAGGATGGTGGCTCTTGCAAAACATTTTGGGACATTATTCGGGTTGGAAGAGGAGGAGCAGCAGCAACTGCAGCTCACCGCCCGCCTGCATGACATAGGGTACATCGTTACGGAGCAGCTGGCTCAACAAATGACTATGGAGACCGAGCTTGAACACCCGTTAATCGGTGGGATAATCATCGATCCGCTCCCGCTGCACGAAGACGTAAAGGAGGGGGTCAAAACCCACCATGAGTGGATCGATGGTACCGGTACACCTGCCGGCTTGCAGGGAGAAGAGATTCCGTGGACCGGTAAAATTATCGGACTTCTTGAATTCGTAAATGAGTTTATCGAAGCCCACCAGTCGGATGAAAGAAGGACCGGCGAGGAATGGACCGAAACTCTTGCCCGGAAAATTATCGAACGGGCCGAAAACCAATTTGATATGCTCCTAGTCCCAACGGCTACGGAACTGGTTCGGTCGCTGGGGTGGGATGCCTGCTGCAATCTTGGATCTGATGAAAGGGAGTAGCTTTTAAGGTGTAAAGGGATGGGGAATGTCGGGTGAACGGCGCCCCTCTGGATAGCCTGCTTCTTTCGCAAATTTAAATGTGCTCTCCATAGAGGACGTATCCCTCGTTTATATGCGGGCAGGTGTGCTCAAAACTGCTTTTCATTGAATAAAACCGGGGATGAAATTAGCAAGATCATCTTGGGATGAGAGCCTGCCTTGTGCTGTTAGCTTATTACAGGAGGGATTACAAGTGTTGCCTTCTCGCAACAAGATGAAGGTGAGTAATTTCAGATCATTCCTCGAACGGCACCAGCAGTCACCTGCAACTATTACAAAGGCCTCAATAGTGAAGTTTCCCAACGTTTTTTGTTGTAACAAGCGAAGAGGACAGATTTGGAAATAAGGTGGAATCCACATTACTTGGCATGTATGGATAAACATTTTTTCAGAGATCACTTTGAGTGGGTTGCCCTGCTGACCGGCCTGGTGCTGTTGGGACTGATGAATCCATATGCCGATGATGGATTCTCATTTTGTTTTTTTGAAATGGCCAACCTCAAGTTTTGTCCCGGTCAGGGATTGGGGCATTCGATCGCCTATTTTTTCAGGGGAGAATGGAGGGCAGCTTTGCAGGCCCATCCTTTTGGACCAGCGGCCGTCCTGATTTTAGCCGGCAGAATCTGCTGCTTGTGGAGAAAGTTGATGTTTGGAACGAATCCAGTTAACTCAATGGAAGTATAGCTTATGGCAAGGATGATAGATCACCTACCTGAAATTGAAGGGGATGAAGCGGTATACGTCTCCAAAATCATGCAGAAGATGGATGATGAGACCGCCGAACGGTTTACCACGGTTTACCGTGCGCGGCGGAAGGATCCCCAGACAATTTTGCTAACGGCAGTTATTGGATTTTTTGGGGCCGCGGGCATACACCGGTTTATCATCGGGCAGGTGGGGATGGGGATCCTGTACCTTCTCACCGGGGGATTGTGCGTTATTGGTACCATTGTGGACTTGATCAATTATAAAAACCTAGCCTTTGAATACAATCGTGAAATAGCCGCCGAGGTGGCCTCACTTGTCAGTTGAAAGCGCATCGCGTTAATCATTTGTTAAGCCCGTTCCTGGCAACGCGAAGCGGCATTGTCAGCCCTTGTTTTTAAAGAGGTATGAACGGTTTATTCTCTTTTTTCTCCTGTCCAGAATATCCGGTTGACATTGAATCCAAAACGAATATCCCCGGCCCAAAAATCATCATTATTTTGTGCAATAATATGCTGTTCGGTATGCCAGTTTGAGGACTTCAGGAAGAGCTGAAAGACATGCCCGCCAGTCTCGATATTAAGTCCCAGGGCGAAGGCGTCTGTCGTCCCCGCCGAGCGATTACCCAGCACGGGAAAATATTCTGCCATTATCGCCCACCGATCAGAGAGATGATACTCGGCACCAACCCCGATAGCGAAATGTCCCTTTTCCTCGCCTGCAAATACCCGGTTAAAATGAGTGTAGAGCGGGGCAACCTGGAGACTGAACTGGTCACTGAATTTTCGGGCTACCATAAGGGAGGAAAAGTAGTTCAGTCGATCAGAGAATTTGTATCCGTTTTTATTGGTGTCGATTCCGATATCTCCCTTTATGGCGATACTCACCGGGATCTCATCTGTCTTTGTTTGTTCAAGAAGTCGATATGTTGACCTGAAGTCGTACTGTTTATGAGGCGATGTTCGTCCTGCGCCAACCGACCACCGGCTTGTAAGCCCGTAATCCAACCCCAGGCGGACCGTAGCCCCGAAGTCCATCCCCAAAAAATGGTGGAACGGTTCATTATTGATCAAGCCAAAATTGTGCATAATGGTAACATTGATATTCTGAGCCGCCAATGTTTCAACGGTACTCAGCCCAATTAACGACGGTGCCCAGAAGGTCTCTTCTACCGGACCCTGCAGTGTCTGGGCAGCTCTTTCCCGTTTCATCTGCCCTTGAACGGAGATTGATAAGAGGAGAAGAAAAACAAGTAACAAATTTATTTTTTTAGCCATATCAATTGCGTTCGTTTGGGGTTAATGTTGCTTCAATTTTTATATCCTGGTTTTCATCGACCCTGTAAAAGAGGATACCCGGGGGCTCAATATTATAATCCTCAATATTGAGCGTCCATGAGGCCGCCACGTGAAGTCCCTTAACGGTTTTTTGAAGGGTCCCGGTAATTTCAACATCTCGAGTCACCCCGTGGATGCCGAACTCCCCGCGAACTGTCACTTCCTGAGGGGCAGTTGAGGCCGTATCGAAGCCGGATATCAGCTTGCCATAAAATTCTGCAAATGGATATTTGTCGGTCTCAAGGGTTCGCCTCATATCCTTGTCTCGCTTGCCGATGCCTGTTTCAAACGTGTTCATATCGATGTAAAAATCAACGGTGGAATCGGCCAGGTTGATCAAGCCCACCAGGTGATCGGAGGTGCCGGTGAAAGTATGGAGGGGGACCTCCGACTGGAATTCGGCATGGCCTGTTTCTGTTTTGAAAACCTGGGCCTCTGCATCCGGAATGTAAAGGCACAGGGTGACCGGTAGTAGCAAGGTGAGTAGCCGTTTCATAACAGGGTGATAAGGTGTAATTGTTACTCTGAGTATTATGATGTACAGGGATCTTTGCAGAACCTGCTATTTTGTTGGGAGATGACGATCTTGTTCACCTTTTAAACGGGAGTACAACTCCCTCAGAACAAGCAATCGAGGATTTAGCAAAGCCCCCTGTACAGTAAATTCATTCATTTAGTTCACAAGTGATGACCTATTATTTATCCATTAGTAACTTCCTCCGTCATTACCGTCATCACTGTCATCGTTGTCGCTCTGGTCATTATTGGCACCGTTGTTTATCCAGGTCCTGATCTGATTGATGCGTTCATCTGAGAGATAGGGGCCGCCTTGCGGCATGCGAACACCGTGATCGGGATTGGGTTCAATTTTATCCACCAGCGGGCTGCCGGCGGCATCATTTGCCTGGACAACCAGTTCCCCGTACTGGTCGCCCTCGCTGCCGGTGACATTCTGATAACTATCCAGCTGCACGCCGCTCTGCTGCCCCCCGATATGGCAGTTTGAGTCCCCGCAACTTTGGCTAAATATTTGTTGGATATTGTCAAATGTGGGCTCTGTTCCTATTTCGCTGCTCCCGTTTCCATTTCCGTTTCCTCCATTTCCGTTGCCGTTACCACCGCCGTTAACACCGGTACTGCTGTCGCCACACCCGGCCAGCAGCAGGGAGATGGTACATATTAGCGTAAGAAACCACCCGGCCTGTTGTTGCCTCCATCCTGGACGATCTGTTGAAAGATTTTTCATAACGGTATCCTTGTCTAGTTTTTTTCCTGCACCTGGATCGCGTTTGTCGCATCATTCAGGTACAACTTTATTCCTGTGAAATGCATCCAATAAAATGCCGTACAATTACTCCGATGACGGGGCGGGTGCCGGTTCCGTATCGCTGTTTACAATCGGCCACACGCCCGGCTGCGGTACGCTCACTCCCTTGGTTTCTCCGCGGGCGGCATCTTGCCCGAAATAGTAGAGAGGCCAGCCTTTATACGTCAGCTGCTGCTCCTGCCCGTGAACCTCAATCACGTCAAAATCATCCTCATTCATTGCGCTGGGCAAGGCTTCGATATCCACATAAAAAATCGGCCAGACGTTGTCATTGCTGAAATCCTCATTGGTAAAGTTGTTCGTGTTAAATTCATCATTGTTAAAAGCGTACAGCGTTCGACCGTTGGCATCGGTAAAGAAGGTGGTAATTTCATCCCCTTCAGTATAATCGCTTCGGTAGTTATTGCCATCTGCTCCAACCAGCTGTTCGTCTGCAATCATAAGGGAATAGTCGGGCTTGGCAACATACCAGACTCCATTCACCCCGTCCCCGTTGACCTCCCCGGGCTGCTGGTCTCCCGAAAAGTAGTAGAGCGGCCATCCTTTGAACGTTGTTTGCCTGCTTCCGTCCGATCGCTGAATATTGTCGAAGTCATCGGGATTAAGTCCCGTGCCCGAGTTCAGCAGGTCCGCGGCCACAACTGGCCAGTTTTGAAGGCAGTCTTCGCTGCAGTTGCTTTCACCTTTGACATCGCGCGTAAACAGGTAGAGCACATTCCCCATATCATCGGAGATTACCGTGCCGTGTGCTTCCGTGGTGGACGTGGTAATGACGGTCTGCTGCTCCTGGGGATCGTCATCATTACTCCCCCCGAGGTTGCAACCGGTTGTAAGAATAGCGGCTACGACAACTGCCAGCAGTGATTTTGCTCTGTAAGGGTATATACTGAGTGAATAAGTCATGGTGTTGTTCCTTGTTATTGAGACTTCTTATTTGTGATGTTTACCAGCAGTTCTGCTGTAACAGTCTGGTTGCTACAGGTTGAGATTAAGTGAAATTGAGGTTCCTACCGAATACAGCTTGACGTTTCCCCATCCCACCTCCTTCAGGGGAAGTTTTACAAAAGGTTCCGCACGCACGCTCCAGTTTCCGGGCATATCCAGTTCATATCCCGCAGAAAGCGTAATATTGCTCAGCCAATGGCGACTGCCGGTTTTACCCTTCCAGCTTTGTACGAGCCCGGTGTCATCCCGCTCGTAGTTGAATCGGTACTCCTCGTTGAGCATGATGTAGGAGGCGACGCCGGCTGACGTGTACACGCGGGATTTTTCAAATTGAAGAAGATCGTATTTCAGATTAACCGGTATTTCCAGGATGGCACATTCGGCCACTGTCTGGTCCGCAACGATACCGTTCGACCAATATCCGTAGGGCGGCTTGTACTCCCGGCCACGGGCGGTATATTGTACGTTGGCCTGGCCAATGCCGCTGTTGATCGACAAGCGTGGGGCAAGCCGGTATTCCACGGCGAGCCCGATCTTGTAACCGGGATCAGAAAAATTGGAAAATCCCCCGACCGTACTCAGGTCAGGCCCCGCAACAAAACCTACAGACAGGGGCGAAGAGGATCGGGCTGAGACGTTATCGGCACCCACCGGAGGACGGCCCGTTAAATGAGATTCCGTCTTCTCTTGTGGGTCTCCCTGGACAACAGGCGGGAGTGCGCTGGACTCAGCCAGCAGAAATGGGGCCGGTTCCAGTAGCTTTTGTAATCGACCGAAGATCCTGCAGTCGGGACAGCGGTACCGGGGTATAAACAGGTCGCGGCCCATCTCTTCACTAATGGCAAAATGATGAGGCCGGGTCGTCTCCTGGTCCGTTTGTTCTACAGCCGGAGTCCCGGGACCACCGGGATCTGTTGCCCCGTTGGGGACTTCCCGGGGAGAGGCGGCCTGCCCGGAGCCATCGCTCATTTCCCCTGAACTCAATTCTGATCCTGCTGCAGGCGGTTCCTGAGAGGGTTCGTCAGCCATTTCTTCCGGCCGGCGGTCAACAGGTGCCTCTTGCCGGGCCGGGGCCTGCTCGCTCAGCTGCTTGTTAATCTGGCTGATCGCCTGGTAGTTTTCGTAGGTAAAGTAGCCCAGCAAGGAAATGAGCAGAATACTTGCCGCTGCAATCCAGCGCCATCTGCGGTTTTGGGCCTGCCGGGCTTCGACCTTGTCGAGCTGATCCTCCAGTTTTCGCCAGTCCCCTTCCCGGAACTCGATCTCATACTCTTCAGCCTTCTTGCGGAAGAGTTCTTCAATAGGATCGTTATGATTCTTCTTATCGGGCATGGAAAATATTTAAATTAGGTTTTTCTCCAGCATGGATTTCAGATTCTGTTTTGCCTTTGACAAGTTGGACTTCGAGGTACCCACCGATATATCCAGCATCTCTGCGATTTCCCTGTGTTTGAATCCTTCAATCACATAGAGATTGAAAACCGTGCGGTAGGCGGGAGAGAGCTGCTGCACCAGGTCGATAATTTCCTGGTAAGAAATACCACTGGTAATGGTCTCTTCTCTGCTCACAGCTTCAGTTGCGGGGTCGAGGGTATCCCAGTTCTCGGTTTCATCATGTTTTCGATAGTGGTTTATTGCGGTATTTACGATCACCTGCCGCAACCACGGTTTAAACGGTCGATCCATGTCAAATTTTTTGATATTGGTGAACACTTTCATAAAAGCGTCATTCAGGATACCCGCCGCCTGATTCCGGGAGTCGGCATACCGAAGCGTGATACTCATGCCGTAGGCATAGAACGTTTTATATAGTTCACGCTGGCTTTCGCGCTTTTGTTTACGGCATCCTTTTATGAGTTCTTTAACCAAGGGTTCCTTCTTTTCAACTATCCGGTTATCTTCAACTTCCCTTTCGAGCTCCCGCTTTCTACTAGTCCATACAACTTTAACGGGGAAAGGGTTGCCTCAGGGGATCAAATTTTTCAAAAGACTTATCCCTGCTTGATGGTACGAGTGGTGGAGACAACTTGTATCCCAATGTATAGTATAAACAATTGTTTAGGTCGTCTTCTAAACAAGATGGGCAAATAACGACAGATTCATGGAATATTCCCATGTAACTATCAGGGGCAACTTGACGTAAATTCTCAGTGATTAATACCATCAGTTAAATTTTACAGACATTGCTAAACCGAAACGTATTACACGGGCAGGGTATATGGTTCAGAGGCTTCAGCTTGCTGTTTCTTCTCTGTTGGGGGATACCGTTGCATCTCCTGGCCGGCCCTCCTGATGATGGCAAACAGAATCCTTACCTCGTCCGCGAGTTTACGCTGGATGGCCCGGGGGTACTCAAAACCTCGACGCTGGCGGGCAATATTGATGTCGAGAAGGTGGTCGATTCCAATGAGGTGCGGGTTGAACTGTATGTAGAACGGGGATTCGCGCTGTGGTCGGGCAGCCGAAACCTGGATAACTACCGGATCAATGTGCTGAAACGGGGTAACGAGATCATTGCTTCGGTAGAGGAGAAAAAGAGAAGCGGACGGCTGTTTGGTGATGCAGTAAATTTCAACTTCAAGGTATATGTCCCGGAACGCATGTCGACCGAGCTGCAAACAAGAGGGGGCAACATAAGCCTGAGTGGAGTGAAGGGGGATCAGCTTGCCAAAACCAGTGGAGGAAACATCCGGCTGCACCGTTTGACGGGCAAAGTCGGGGCATATACCACCGGGGGAGACATCGGGATAAGCTATTGCAAGGGTACCATTTTTGCACAAACAGAAGGCGGTCAGATAAACGCGCGTCATTCCGAGGGTGAGTTGCGATTACGAACAGGAGGGGGCGACATCACTTCGCAGCAGATAACCGGCTCGTTTATTGCCAGGGCGGGAGCAGGTAATATCAGGAGCCATTTCGCTGACGTGGGGCAGGGCATAAGTATTGAGACTTCGGCGGGCAATATCACGGTTGAGCTGCCCGTGGGGGCAGGACTGGACATATTCGCTTCGGGCTCATATATCGATTCCCAAAGCCTTGAAAATTTCAGCGGCACCCAAAGCAGCCGCTTGCTCGAGGGGAGATTGAATGGGGGAAGTATCCCGGTGCGACTTCAAACCTCATCGGGAAATGTAACTATAACTATGAACTAGAAACTGGTGAATATCCTGTTTACAACAGTTTTTATGGATAAATGGAATATTGCAGCTGTGCTGATCACTGTGCTGGTTGCACTACCGGCATCGGGCCGCGCATTGCAAGTTTCGGAGGCGGAGGGTATCGCCTCTTTTTCACGGTCAGACCTGTCGGCGGAGGACCGCACTATTTACATCAGTGATTCCTGGAAATTCAGTGCCGGTGACGACATGCGCTGGGCCGAGCCCGGCTTCGACGATTCCGATTGGCTGAACGTAAGTACCTACCTGGGGCCGTCTGAGCTTCCGTTTATTGAGTGGAAGGGCATCGGCTGGTTTCGTCTGCACCTTAAAGTGGACTCAACGCTTGTAGACTACCCGCTGGCCCTGCTAATTGAGCAGCACAACGGGGCATCACAGATTTTCCTTGACGGCGAGCTGTTGTACAGTCTGGGAGAGGTCTCGGTATTTGAAGAAGATTTTGTTCCACACCGCGACACCAGCCCGCGGCCAATCCGGTTCGCGGATACGACCGAGCACATGCTGGCGGTTCGGTACGCCAATCATAACGCTGCCCAATTCAATGAGTACGGCTTTACCGCAGGATTCCGGTTCCTGTTAGGCGACCTGAACTACCATATCAACAGTCAGCTTGAGGAGGTGGAAACCACTCCCCTGAATCTGATGTTTTTTGGAGGCAGCCTGCTGGCATTTACGATTATCCACTTCCTGCTGTTCCTGTTTTATCCAGCAGAAAAAAGAAATCTCTATTTTGCACTGTTTACCGGTTTATTCACCATTATCAGTTACTCCGAGCTTCAGACCGCGTTCTCCGATTCTCCGATGCTGGCCATCTCTTTTTATCGATTTAGCATGATTGCCTGGATCTTGAGCATTATCAGTGCATTGCGTTTTACCTACAGCCTGTATCACGAGAAGGCCCCGATTCAGTTTTGGATTTTTGCGGCAGCGGGAGTATCAGTGGCAGTGGGAACGTGGTTTAATGCCGATGGCTCTACACTTTATCGAGAGCTGTTTCTGCTTGTTTCTATTCTTGAAATTTTGCGGGTCCTCATCCTCTCGTTTAATCAAAACAGGGAAGGGGTCTGGATTATCGGAACCGGCCTGGTACTGTTCGTTTTGGGTATTTTTTATACCATTTTGGCAAACATGGAAATGATACCCCACGGCAGTTTCAATGGTAACCTGGCGGGATCTATCGCCCTCATTTTCTCGATGTCGGTATATCTCTCCCGTGATTTTGCTCATACCCAAAAGCGACTTGAGCACAAGCTTGTGGAGGTGAAGGAGCTCTCCGAGCGGGCCCTGGAGCAGGAACGCATCAGTAAGCAGAAGGAACTGGAACGAAAACTGCTGGCCGCCGAAAATGAGCGGAAGACCAAAGAGCTTGAAGAGGCGCGGGCCCTTCAGCTCTCCATGCTGCCAAAACAACTGCCCAAATCTGACTACTGGGATATCGCCGTATTTATGGAAACAGCCCAGGAGGTGGGTGGAGACTATTATGATTTCAGTCTCTCCAAAAACGGGACCATGACGGTGGCGCTGGGCGACGCCACCGGCCATGGCATGAAGGCGGGCATCATGGTGGCAACAGCAAAAAGCTACTTTCATACCCTGGCTGACGAGTATGACAACCTGGGAATTATCCGGCGGATGTCGTCGGGTATAAAAAATATGGATCTCAAACTTCTGTACATGGGGCTGCTGCTGTTGAAATGTGATCTCCATAACGTGAAAATCGCCTCAGCCGGGATGCCCCCGGTGTTACTCTATCACCGGAAAGAAGACCGGGTGGACCAGGTCATATTGAAGGGGATGCCCCTGGGGAGCAAGCTGGATTATCCCTATCGTGAAAGGGAACTGTCTCTCTCTCACGGCGATACCCTGCTGTTGATGAGTGACGGGCTTATGGAACTGTTCAACGAGGAGCGAGAACTGCTCGGACTGGAGAGGCTTCAGGCCGTATTCAGAGAAGCGGCCCGGTCCTCCGCCTCCGATATCCTCTCGCAGATAACGCGGTTCGCCGACCAGTGGACCGGCAGCAGCACGCAGGAGGATGACATGACCATTTTAGTGATGAAAGCAAAACAGCCCCAGCACCGTAACATCAACAGGGGCGGTACGTAAAGCCAAAAACAGACGAATACCATGACGATGCGCACTATCTTATCCATACCGATTTTTCTATTGTGTTTTACCGCGAGCGTATTCTCCCAAAGCTCCGGGGATGAGGAAAGTGAAGATCCGTTTAAGAATGACCCGTTCTTTTCAAAACCGCTCCAGGAGTTTTTTCAGCAGTCCAGCTCTTCGGACAGAGACTCCGACAGGGATTCGGCCAATACCGAAGTAAAACGTCGCCTGCACTATTTACATGAAAAGGGGATCGATTATGATGATTTCCTGGAGGCGGGACCCTATAACTCAAACATGCTGTACAGCCAGCATCCCAACCTGCCGATGATCCACTATAATCGCGTCAGCGGGCTGTTTTTGGGCATAGAAAAGGAACGCATGCAGTGGTATGGCGATGACTGGCTCTTGGGGATTCCCTCAGTACAGACCCACGGACTTATCGGTTATTCTTTTGGCCAAAAAGAATGGAATTATTCCATTGGACTTGAAAAGCTGCTGGGCCGGAAAAAATATGTGATGATTGGGGGAGAATATTATAATGCCATGTCAACCGATGACCACTGGCGGGTGGGGCTTACCGAGACCACCCTTACCTCCATGATCGGGGGGTATGACTTTTTGGATTACTACAAGCAGAGAGGATATGGAACCTATCTCATTGTGCGTTCGCAGCGCCTGTTTGAAGGCGGCCTCTCTTTTAACGATGCCAGGTACAGCAGCCTGACGCGCCAAACGAACTGGGCCTTGTTCGGGTCGGGAGATCGTTACCGGGTAAATCCCCCGGTAGAACACCTTGGTGATCAACCGGTGGACACCCTGAATATCAGTACGCTCTCCATAGCAGCCTCCTTTAATCCCAAGCGACTTCTCCTTTCAAAACACTTCACTTTCAGCCTGTCCGGGATGGTTGAAATCGCTGATCCCGGTATTTCCGGGTCTGATTATGCTTACAACAAGTATATAGGAGAGCTGACGACATTCATCAACTTTGAACCCGGTGGCGTCTTAAGGTACCGGTTCAGGATCGGCAGCATTACGGGAGACGCTCCCAATTTCAAGGAATTTCAGTTTGGGGGCGTGGGTACGCTGCGCGCACTGCCGTATAAATCGCTGGGAGGCAGCCTGCCCAACATAAACCATCATGCCAATCAAATGATGCTGAGCAATGCAGAAATTCAGTTTGGCTCTCCCTCGTTTAACCCGGAAAACTGGGTTGACGCCGACGACTTTTATATCAGTCTGTTCCTGGATTCCGGATGGACAAATTACAGTGAGGATTTAGCCTCCTCCCCAAATCCGTTTACCGGTTTTGATCAATTTGATTTCGGAGATCTGAAGCACAACGGCGGAATCGGGGTGGGATCCAGCCTTATCCGCTGCGAGCTGGCTTGGGACCTGAACGAGATGTCGCGCGCGCCTGTCTTTTGGATCAGGTTTAACCCGACGTTCTAATGAGAGAATCGTCATTCTGGTCCCGTGCAATTTACTTGTAATGTCCGTCCCACAAAGTGTACTTTCTGCGTTCAATAGAAAAAGCTTCCCACCGGTCAAGGAGGGAAGCTTTTCTTTAGGGCATTTGGTGCTTTGTGAAGCATCCAAATAGTAAATTCAATTCTCATTCGAAAAGTACGAGATCGAAGAGCGAAAGTTGCACTTCTCCTGCGATTTAGTTCTGCCCCAGCTTGAGGAATACAGCAGAAACCAGGGCACAGTCAACAAACAGTATCCGTTTTCAGTAGAAGAGCTCCATTACTTTTTTAGTTCAAAAACCGATATATTGCTACTGGCAAATTACCCCATTTGTCATTTCTCAAGCACATGGCATCCTCGCTGGAAGTTGGTCGGACGGAGGGAATTGTAACGAGAATCAGCCCAGTTTGGATGGTTTGCAGTAGATTATGCCAGATCCGGCACCAGGAACCCATAATAATCTCATTCATTGACAAATATCAAAAAAGTCATACCGGTCACTGCCGCAGAGCTTCTTACCGCTGCGATAGTATTTGGTCTTTGTCTTGTTGCGATAGTGGGGTCGCGCTTATCCCGCCTGTCTGATACCAGCGCTATTGAATCGGACAGGCCGGTGCATATCTACCTCCATGAGAAGACCGATTTGCAGACTCTGAGCCAGATGCTGGCCGACTCGGGTGTGGTTCGCAGCAAAGAGGAGATGGTTTGGGCGGGACGTCTGTTGGGGTGGAATAACTTTAACACCGGGCATTACCTTATTGATGGCGGCTATTCTTACGACGTGCTTCTCTCGAGGATGTCCCGTGGCATCCAGGATCCAGTTGAAATTACGATTGTACCCGGTTTGGACAAAGACAGGCTCATTTCCAGCCTCTCTTCCCATTTCACCTTTGATTCGACACAACTGGCGGCGACCCTGGAAGACAGCAGCTTTTTAGCCGGGCATGGAGTGACTCCAGATACCTGGATCGGGAGAATGCTCCCTGAGACCTATTCGATGTACTGGAATACCCCGCCGGAAACCGTGGTCAGGCGTATATTTAGTGAATTTGAGTCGCTGGTTGCGGATAAATACAGCGGGCGACTGGATGAGCTCGACAAAACCATGGACGAGATCATTACGCTTGCCTCAATCATTGAGTGGGAGGTGCGACACAGAGAAGAAAAACCCGAAGTTAGCGGGCTGTATTGGAATCGACTGGAACAGGGCATGCGGCTGCAGGCCGATCCCACCGTAAACTACGCGGTTGGAGAGCGCCGCAGATTGCTCTACGAGGATTACAAAACCGATCACCCATATAACACCTACCTGTATCGGGGATTGCCTCCCGGCCCCATAACCAATCCAAGCCTGCACTCTATTGAAGCGGCCCTGTATCCGGCTGATCACGATTATTTGTATATGGTTGCTACTCCCGAAGGGTATCACCTGTTTTCAGAAACGTTCGAGGAACACAAAGAAAAAAGCGAAAAGTGGAGAGAGTGGCTCCGCGAGCAATACCGCATCAAACGCGAACGAGAGCGACAGCAACAGCAAACCAGCGATGTGCGGTAGTTTACAGTCTAAAATTACCACATTATTGTTCATGTCAAGACTAAAATGTCGGTTAAAGTCCTGGCAGCTTCTATTGTAGCTTGCCTTACCGACTCTTTAATTGGCAGGGGGTAAAGCGCTGGGAGATTTACCCTTCAGCTGTGTTAAAGGGAACATCACCGGCTTGACGTACAACGGTACGTCTGCGCGGCCATTTTCCCTTTGCCTTGCTGAAGAACAAATTTCTTGGTGAAAAATCCAGGCTAATTGGCTACGGGCTGTATTCCTTGCGGAGTGATAGTAAATATTTTCACTTCCTGGTTAACGTGGGTACCTTCGAAATGGATATTACTGATCAATCCTTCGTAGAGAGGTTCTGTTTTTATTGCCTCCTTCAGAAGAGCCGGATTTCCCACCCGTTCCAATGTACGCAGTATAAAATCGGCAGAGTCATACCCAATGAGGGCATATCGTGAGGCTTCCGTGCCAAAACGCTGGCTAAAATCTTCACGGAACTGCCGGACCCGTTCATTTTGCGAATCGATATGAAAACTTTCTGAAAAATAGATTGAACGGTTTTGCAGATGCTCTTCAGGAATCTCGGTTGCACCCCATTCCTGGGATCCGAGTACGGTGAGCCGGCTGTTCATTACCTGAAGATCCACCATTAGAAGCTCAATAAGTGTGGGAGCCGCCTGACCGGTAAACGGGGCATAAATCCCGTCAAGTGGCTGGTGTAATCTGCCGCTGGATGTACTGGCCGTTTTATTAAAACCGGCGCTTGAGGCTTGAACAGTATCGGGCGCAAACCGTGCGGTAAAATCGCTGATATCATAGCCGCGCTCCTCCAGGTCTTCGATCATGAAATGTTCAATGTGGGCACCCAGCCGCTCTGCTTCTGTTCGGAAGGCATAAGCTGAGGCGGCCCCGAGCGAGTTGCGTTCAGCAAACACGGCGAGGGTATCCATATTCAGGTTGTTGACTGCATACCGAGCCATTCTTTTTCCGTGAATTGAAAAGGTGGGATTGGCCTGGAAAACGTAGGGATTGTCGATATTTAGGCTGTCCGCATTGGCCAGGGGAGCCATTACCGGTATGTGGTATTGCTCCGCCAGCGCCGCGACCTGCACGGCAGGTTCAGAGTAGAGGGGCCCCAGTACCAGATCCACATTGGAACTCCAGGCCAAACGGTTCATGGCGTAGCCGGCAGAATCCATATCGGCCCCGGTATTTTGATACCGGATAAACGCTTTCTTATCGGCATTCCGCTGGTTAAACTCTTCGGCTGCCAGGAGATATCCCTGGTAAAGACCTTGTGAGGCGCTAAATTCCGGCGAACCGGCAATGGAGCGGGGCAAGGTGGCCCCGATATCATACACCATTCCCCGCGGGGCCGAAAGACGGCGGGCATATGAGTCGCGGTACGTGTAGTTCAGAGAATCGGAAAGCATCTGTTCCAGGGGTTCAAATGAGATCTCTCCGGAGGGGGAAGCGGAACGTTTGAGCTCATCAAGCAGCATTCTTGCAGTTTTATAATCTACCTTGCCAAAGGCCGACCTGATCAGATCTGATTGTATCTCCGGGAAACGTACCGATTGAAAGGCCTGCCGGCGCTGTGCCAGCGTCAGGTAATCCAGGATATCATTATAAAGGGATCTTGACTGGTTGACGAGTGACGTTCGCGGGGTGATCTCTTTCAGCCGGTAGAGCCTGTTCAGGGCCAGGCCAAACTGGCTAAGTTGAAACTCGACCAGGGCCAACGTGAAACGGGCTTCATTGATAACCTGGGGCGATGCGTTATCTGGAAGACTGTTTAACAGTGACTTGGCCTTCAGGTACTCCCCGAGGCTGTAATAACTTTTCCCGGTGAAGAGAACTCCTTCCGGTGAGTTCAGGTTTTGGAAAGCTGAAGCCGCCTTTTCATACTGCTCATTTTCATACAGTTCCAGCGCATCTTCAAATGTCTGGGCAAAAAGGGGAGTATTGCTTCCTAGCAACAGAAAAAATATCGTTGAAATGAGAACAAAAAAATTATTTAAACGGGTAAGAAAATTCACGGACGTCGGTATTATAAATTAATGTTAGGCGCTTGTTCTGCTTCTTATACAGTAACCATGTCCAAATGTTCTTTATTATTCCCACTCAATAGTTGATGGGGGCTTCGAGCTCACATCGTAGACCACGCGATTGATGCCACGCACTTCATTAATAATCCGGTTGGAGACATGGGCCAGGAACGGGTGCGGCAGCTTGGCCCAGTCTGCGGTCATCCCGTCAACACTGGTAACCGCACGCAGGGCGATCGTAAATTCATAGGTCCGTTCGTCCCCCATGACACCGACACTTTGTACCGGCAAAAGTACCGCCAGTGCCTGCCAAACCTCGTCATACAGATCGTGTTTTCGCAGTTCACTGATGAAGATATCATCCGCCACGCGGAGCAGGTCCAGCTTGTCCCTGGTCACATCCGAGATGATGCGGATTCCCAGGCCGGGGCCCGGGAACGGGTGGCGCTTGATAAAATGATCCGGGATTCCAAGTTTACGCCCCACATTTCGAACTTCGTCCTTAAAAAGCTCCCGTACCGGTTCCACCAGGTCAAGGTTCATCTCTTCCGGGAGCCCGCCCACGTTGTGGTGCGACTTGATCGTGGCTGATGGTCCCTTGAATGAGACGCTCTCAATTACATCGGGATAGAGCGTACCCTGAGCCAGGAACTTGAATGAATTGTCGTCGCTGATCGCCTCGTCAAAGACCTCAATAAAGGTGTTGCCGATGATTTTCCGTTTTTTTTCCGGGTCGAAAACTCCTTCCAGTCGATCAAGGAATTTATCAGAGGCGTCGATCCCCTTAACCGGGAGATGGAGCTTGTCTTCATAAATATCGAGCACATCCTGGAACTCGTTCTTGCGAAGGAGCCCGTTATCGACAAAAATACACTGCAGTTGATCACCGATGGCTTTGTGAACGAGCGTTGCGACCACGGTCGAGTCTACCCCGCCCGAGAGTCCACACAAGACCCGAGCGTCACCCACCTGTTCCCGGATTTCACGAATGGTCGCCTCGATAAACGATTCGGCAGTCCAGCTTCCATGCAGCTGGCAGATCTCAAAGGAAAAATTCTTTAGAATTTTCTTCCCGTAAACCGTGTGTACGACCTCCGGGTGAAACTGGACTCCGTAAATCGGTTTACGGGTGTGCCGAACGGCCGCCACCCTGGCGTTGTCGGTATGGGCGATAATTTCGTAGGCATCCGGCAGTTTTATGATATGGTCGCCGTGACTCATCCACACGATCGACTCTTCCGGGATCTCTTTGAGCAGGTCAGTGTCATCATCCACGATAAGCTCAGAACGTCCAAACTCCCTGCGGTCCGCCTGTTCTACGCTGCCGGGGATCTCATTGTGGGCCAGGATCTGCAGACCATAACAGATCCCGAGAATCGGAACCTCCCATTCGAAAATATGTGTATTAAGGGGAGGGGCATTCTCATCATTCACACTCATCGGCCCGCCGGAAAGGACGATGCCGGAAGGCACGAATTCGTCAAACAGGGTGAGATCCGCATTACAGGGATGGATTTCGCAGTATACGTTCAGCTCTCGCAGGCGCCGAGCGATAAGCTGGGTGTACTGCGATCCAAAATCGAGAATTAAAATCCATTCTTCAGGTCTATGGTGCATCGGTGGGTATTCGGTATGTTCGTTAGTTGTTACCGGTTATGTTGTTGGATTGGACTCTGTTTGCCGGGTTGCTTTTTCAGTTTCTACCACTTCAAAGACGACCACGATAATGATAAAACATTGTGGCCGAATGAGCATTCTACGGAGCCCGGTGTTAAATGCCTAGAGTGTTTTTTCGCTTTAAAAATTCCAACGAACCAATAACGGGTTTCAAATGATTACCAACAGGACTTTGCAAAACATTCGAATCACCGTTCGGAGGAAGTCGTACTCCTGCTTTATGTGCGATACAAGGTCGGTGTACAACCACCTCCCAACCAGGCATCAGGTTTGGCAAAGGCCTCTGCTAAATAATGATTTTCCTGTATTCATCCGCAGACATCAGTGCATCCAGTTGGGAGGCATCCGCCAGCTCAATTTTGAGCATCCAGCCTTTGCCATAGGGGTCGTCATTGACCTGCTCCGGCTCCGCTTCCAGTGACGCATTGATCTCGGCAATGGTCCCGTCGACAGGGGCAAAAAGTTCGGAAACCGTCTTTACAGCCTCCACCGTTCCGATGACCTCTTCCTGCTCAAACTCGAATCCTTCAGGTTCCAGCTCAACAAAAACAATGTCGCCGAGCTCACTTTGGGCGAAATCGGTGATTCCAATCGTGGCGGTTCCGTCGCCGTTGTCACGAATCCATTCGTGCTCTCGGGTATATTTTAGCTCCTCGGGAAAGTCCATGTCAGTAAAGGTTAATTTTCCGGGTTAAATTTAAATTCCTTCTCCAGGTAATGGGTATTGAATGTGCCCGCCTGGAAGTTGGGGTCATCCATCAGTTGCAGGTGATAGGGGATGGTGGTTTTAACGCCCTCCACGACAAATTCTGACAGCGCGCGGCGCATCTTGTTGATGGCGTCCCGGCGTGTGGGTGCACTGACAATCAGTTTGGCGATCATCGAGTCGTAATGCGGCGGGATGCGGTAGCCGGCGTAAGCGTGGGTGTCAAGCCGCACATTGTGCCCTCCCGGAGGATGAAATACGCTGATGGTGCCGGCGGTTGGACGGAAATTGTGAGCCGGATCCTCGGCATTTATGCGGCATTCAATGGCGTGTCCCCGCATGGTCAGCGAGCGCTCTTCCAGCTTTTCACCGGCCGCTACCTTTATTTGCTCTTCCACCAGATCGTAGTCTGTAATCTCTTCCGTCACCGGGTGTTCTACCTGAATCCGGGTATTCATCTCCATAAAGTAGAAGTTGAGGTCTTTGTCGACCAAAAACTCGACCGTTCCCGCTCCTTCATAGCTTACCGAATGGGCGGCATTGACGGCCGCTTCTCCCATTTCTTCCCGAAGTTCCGGTGTCATGAGCGGAGAAGGGGACTCCTCCAGTATCTTTTGATGACGCCGTTGCAGCGAACAGTCTCGTTCGCCCAGGTGGATCGCGTTTCCGTGCTGATCACCCAGAATCTGTATCTCCACATGGTGGGGATCCTGTACAAATTTTTCAATATATACGGCCGGATTTCCAAAAGCGGCTTCCGCTTCGTTACGACAGGTGTCAAACGCCTGTTGCAGCTTGGACTCCTCCGTAACAATGCGCATGCCGCGCCCGCCGCCGCCGGCCACCGCTTTGAGGATAACCGGGTAGCCGACCTCTTTGCAGATCGGCCGGGCTTCCTCAAGCGTTTCTACGATTCCCTCGCTGCCGGGAACCACCGGCACCCCGTTGCTGATCATTTTCTCCTTGGCCTTGGCCTTGTCTCCCATGGTGGCGATCATCTCTGGAGAAGGACCGATAAATTTAAGATCGTGTTCGGAGCAGATCCTTGAAAATTCGGCATTTTCAGACAGGAAGCCATAGCCGGGATGGATCGCCTCGGCATTGGTAATTTCTGCCGCTGCCAGGATACTTGGAATTTTCAGATAGCTGTCTTTACTGGGCGGGGGACCTATACAGACGGCCTCATCAGCAAATTTTACGTGAAGGCTGTCTTGGTCGGCCGTTGAATACACCGCAACTGTGTTAATGCCCATCTCTTTGCAGGTGCGGATAATACGAAGTGCAATTTCGCCACGATTGGCGATCAAAATTTTGTTAAACATGGATAACTATTTTGCTGTTAGCCTATGACAAATAGTGGTTGGTCGTATTCTACCGGTTCGCCGTCTTCAACGAGTATCTTTTTGACTTCCCCGGAATATTCCGACTCAATTTCGTTCATGATTTTCATCGCTTCCACGATACAGAGGGTCTGCCCCTTGTCAACGGAGCTGCCAACTTGAACAAAGGGGTCGGAGTCGGGAGATGGTGACCGGTAAAAGGTACCGACGATGGGTGATTTTACCACTTCGCCCTCGGCTTCTTTTTCGGAGTCCTGTTCCGCCGCCGCATCAGGCTGGCCGGGCTGGGGCTGGCCGGAGGATTGAGCAGACTGTGCCTGGACGGCCGCCTGTACCTGGGGCAATACTTGTTGCGGGACCGAAACCTGTTGCACGTCGCCTTTCTTTTTAACTTTTATTTTAAAATCACCTTCTTCAATAGCCACTTCGTTAACTTCACTTTCGGCTATTAAATCGAGAAGTTTTCTTATTTGATCTAAATCCATGATTAATAATTAGTTAGACTTTGCTCGTTCAATATACTCGGAAGTGCGGGTATCAACTTTGATTTCATCGCCCTCATTGATAAACAGCGGAACCTTGACGGTTGCTCCCGATTCCAGCGTGGCCGGCTTACTGCCGCCCTGGGCTGTATCGCCCCGAACACCGGGGGTTGTTTCCACCACTTTACTGACCAGATGATCCGGGGGTTCAGCGTAGAGTACATTTTCGTTGTCGGTGTCGATGACCAGCGTGCATTCCTGCCCGTCGGCAAAAAATTCCGGTTTTTTCACATTTTCTCTATTTACCGGGATCTGTTCATACGTTTCCTGGTGCATAAAATGAAACAGGGGGCCATCAGAATAGAGGAACTGGTAGGGTTGACGTTCCACACGTATTTCAAGAAGCTTTTCCCCAGAACGAAAAGTCTTTTCAATGGTTTTGTCATTGACAACACCTTTCAGCTTTGTACGAATAAACGCACCGCCTTTGCCCGGTTTCACATGCTGGTAATCAACAATGGAGTAGAGTTCGTTTTCCACTTCGATGACCATTCCGGTTCTGAATTGAGATGTATCTATCTTAGCCATAAATATCTGGTTGTCAATCTTCTGTCGTGAGCCTCGGAGCAATGGTTATCGACCGCAAAATGATTTACAGCGAGGGAACCACGACTTTTTAAAGTTGGTCAAAAATAGCATGAGCGGTTAAGGATAACAAGCGTGGATTAAAACATATTTGGGAAGAGGGCACGCAGCAGGTTAAAGAGGATAACGATTGGGCAGATAATCATCACAAAAAACTTCCAGGCTTTACCCAGCAGGGTGTCTGAGAACCCCTTGTAGCCGGAGTTCAACTCTTTGAAGGCATTTTCCGTTTTCCAGACATATCCCAGGAACAGGCATATCATGATACCGCCGAGGGGGAGGCCAATCTGGCTGAATACAAGGTCCAGAAAATCGATCAGCGGCAGGTAAAACCCGATGATCAGCGAGATAAAAAGAATTCCGAGACCAATGTAGACGGCCGCAGTCTTCCGCTTTACATCGTATTCATCAATGGCGAAGGAGACCGGTACCTCCAGCAGCGAAATAGTGGAGGTCAGGGCCGCCACACTCAGCAGCAGGAAAAAAGTGCCGCCGAAAACAAGTCCGAGCAGCCCCCCCAGTTCATGAAAGAGAGCCGGCAGTACCTGGAAAATAAGTGCCGGGCCGGCCAGCAGGCTGCCGTC
Organism: Halalkalibaculum sp. DA3122; assembly: GCF_043951865.1. Taxonomy (NCBI): domain Bacteria; kingdom Pseudomonadati; phylum Balneolota; class Balneolia; order Balneolales; family Balneolaceae; genus Halalkalibaculum; species Halalkalibaculum sp. DA3122. Next base: position 107,621 of record NZ_JBINJF010000009.1, on the reverse strand, counting down.
ATCGGCAAAAATGGAGATCCCCGCGGTCTGGGCCATGTACATGGCGGGAAGGATGAGAAGCCCGGCCAGGAAGGCGATCCCGACATCGGTTATCGTTACGAGTGCCGCGGCTTCGGGAATATTTTCCTTTTTGCTGAGGTAGGAACCGTAAGTGATTAGCGCACCCATTCCCAGGGACAGGGAAAAGAATGCCTGCCCCATGGCCGCGAATATAAGTTCCGGGGTAATCATCGAAAAGTCGGGCTGCAGGTATACGGCCAGCCCCTCCGTGCTGCCAGGCTGGGTGATGGTGTACCCGATCATGATGATCAGGATCCCGATCAACAGCGGCATCATGGTTTTCGTGGCCCGCTCGATACCGTCACTGACCCCTCCCACAATGATGGAAATGGTGGCACCCATAAACAGGGTTGAAAAGATCGCGTTCAGGAGCCCGTTATTGGTATCGGCAACCCAGGTGGCCCAGTCGACAAGCCCCAGGAAAAAGAAAATCTCCTCGAAGACGTAGCTCACCGTCCATCCGGCGATCACGGTGTAGAACGAAAGTATCATGATGCCGCAAAGCACTCCCCACAGGCCAATGAGGGGATAAAATTTGTTGCTGCCCCCCAGTGCTTTAAACGCACCCACGGGATTTTTCTGGGTATGACGGCCGATAGAAAGTTCGGCCATCATAACCGGGAACCCAATGAGAAAACAGCAGATCAGGTAGATTATCAGGAACGCCCCGCCACCATTCGAGGCCGCTTCGGTCGGGAATCGCCATATGTTGCCCAAACCGACAGCCGATCCCGCAGCGGCAAGGATAAAACCGATTTTCGAATTCCAACTCCCCCTGGTACTTGCATCTGAAATAGCCAAATGAAAATCTCCTTATTTTTGGTCGCAGTTAAAATAGTGTCTTAACATTTATGAACGCATCCGGGCACTACCGGCAAATCCAAATGCATTTATAAAGTGACTAAAGAAAGAATTAAACTCGAACATTTTTGAAACCCGATACTCCCAATTGTCCCTTCCGGTACCCCGTCGTATTAATAACGGCGTCTGGATGTTGAATGTGTCAGGTAATCGGGCTGCCGGGTTCGGCATCCGTTTCTACGAAACGGAGCCTCCCGTCGGCCGTTTCGGCCATTAAAATCATCCCGTTGCTTTCAACCCCCATCAGGGCTTTGGGTGCCAGGTTGGCCACCACGCAGACCTTTTGTCCCACGATCTCTTCCGGGTCGAAATCGGGAGCAATGCCTGAGACGATTGTTCGCGTCTCGAAGCCGAGGTCTACCGTCAGCCTAAGCAGCTTGTCTGCTTTTTCGATAGGCCGGGCCTCGACAATCTTGCCCGCCCGTATATCGATGGCCGTAAAGTCGTCGAACTCAATTTCATCCTTAAGCGGTTCGTAGTCCGCCGTTTGCCCGTCTTCCGACATCTCTGCAGCGCGATCCTTCAATTTCTGCAGCTGCTGCTCGATCTGTTCATCCTCAATTTTCTGGAACAGGATTTCGCCCTGCTCCACTGCTTTACCCACTTCCATCAACTGGTCGTTCACCGCATCCCAGCCGATATCCTCCGGCAGTCCGAGCTGGTTTCTGAGTTGTGCCATCTTGCCGGGCAGAACCGGGTGGAAAAGCACCGAAAGGGCCGCGGATATCTGAAGACAGACGTGTAACGTATTAGCACAAGCCCGGGGATCCTCTTTACGGGTTTTCCACGGTTCCATCTCCGTAAAATATTTATTCCCCACGCGCGCCAGGTTCAGGGTTTCGGCAATCGCTTCACGGATTTTATAATGCTCATACTTTTCTGCAATGCTCTTTTTGTGCTGTTCAATCTGGTCCAGGGCTTCCCTGTCTTTGGGAGAGGGATCTGTCAGTGCGGGAACTGTACCGTCAAAATATTTGGAGGTAAAGGATGTCGTTCGGAAGATAAAGTTTCCGAGAACATCGGCAAGCTCACTGTTGACCTTCGTTTGGAAATCGCTCCAGGAAAAGTCGGAATCTTTGGTTTCAGGAAGGATGGTACCCAGAACATACCGCAGGAGGTCGGCCTCGAACTCTTCGAGGTACTCGTTCAGCCAAACCGCCCACCCGCGGGAGGTGGAGAGCTTCTTGCCCTCCAGGTTCAGGAACTCGTTGGCCGGTACATTTTCAGGCAGCACATAATCGCCGTGTTGCATCAGCAGCATGGGAAAAATGATGCAATGAAATACGATGTTGTCTTTCCCGATAAAGTGAACCAGTTCAACCTCCTCATCCTGCCAGTACGCTTTCCAGCGTTCCGGATCGCCCTGCTGCCGGGCCCATTCTTTTGTGGCGGATATATAGCCGATGGGAGCGTCGAACCATACGTAGAGCACTTTGTCCTCGAATCCTTCCACCGGAACCGGAACGCCCCAGGTCAGGTCACGCGTCATGGCCCGGTCGCTGAGCCCGTCGTTCAGCCAGCTTTTGACCTGTCCCATTACGTTGGGTTTCCAGTTTTTACGGGTGTCGAGCCATTCCTCCAGCTCCTGCTGGTAGTCTCCCATCGGCAGGTACAGGTGTTCGGTTTTCTTGGTAATCGGCTTGTTGCCGGTCAATGCACTTCTCGGGTCGATCAGTTCAGTGGGAGAGAGGGAGGTGCCGCACTGTTCGCACTGGTCGCCGTAGGCTTCTTCGTAGCCACAACTGGGGCAGGTGCCTTTCACATACCGGTCGGGTAGGAACATGTCTGCTTCCTCGTCATAGAGCTGTTCCTCCACCTTTTTCGTGAAGATGCCCTTCTCATACAACTTCTTGAAAATCTCCTGGGATGTCTCCCGGTGCACATCCGAGCTGGTTCGGCCGTAGTAGTCGAACGAAATCTTGAATTCCTCGAACACCCGCTTGTTCATCTCATGAAATTTGTCCACAATATCCTGCGGGGCAACGCCTTCTTTTTCTGCGGCAATGGTAATAGGCACTCCATGCTCATCGGAGCCGCAAATATAGACTACATCGGCGTTTTTAAGGCGCTTGTATCTCACAAAAAGATCGGCGGGAAGATAAGCACCTGCAATATGTCCGAGGTGAATAGGACCGTTGGCGTAGGGCAGGGCAGAGGTTACAAGAAGCTTTTTCGACATTCGCGTCAACTGTTGGATTAATAATTCGGTAGTTCAGATTGAGAGCGAAAATAACAGCTTAAATTTAAAAATCCGAAATTCGCGCCGCTTAAATCGGGTCGGGCTCAGACCGGCCGGACTCCCGGTGTTGATTCCGTCCTTTTTTAAGAGGGGGTGCAACATCTCATTATGACCACGATTTTTGCAGGAACCCGTACAGCGTTACCCCCACTGCCACGGAGACGTTCAGGGAGTGCTTGTTCCCGTACTGGGGTATATCTACAAATTGATCGATATGGGGCATAATCGTCTCATCAATGCCCGTTACCTCATTGCCGAAAACGAGGCACAGCTTTTTCTGCTCCGGCGGCTGGTAATCGGGCAGGTGGATGCTGTTGTCGGTCTGTTCGATCCCCACCAGGTGAAAACCGGCTTCCCGAAGCTGGTTAAAAAGGAATTCCGCATCCTCGAATTGCTTCCAGTCCACAAACTGTTCAGCCCCGATCGCCGTTTTGGATATTTCCGGCCGGGGCGGGGCAGGCGTAAAACCGGAAATCAGGATCTCTGAAATGCCGAACGCATCGGCACTGCGGAAAGCCGCTCCCACGTTGTGCATACTGCGCAGGTTATGCAGCAAAATTTTCAGATGTTGCATCGGCTCCGGGACCGACCGGGAGCGATTGTTCTTCAAAATCTGTTTCGTAGTAAGCTTTTTAATACTCATACAGCTGGACTTTCTTGAAAGTAACGAAGGTAAAATCGTTAGCATTAATACAAATATCATAGTATTTTTAGCGCCTAACAAACTGGAAAGTACGTAAAATATTTATGTCAGCTTCGGCTGGCATTCTTTTTTTGAAGTACATTTTGAATGAAAAAGCAGAACCTCGACACCATGAGTGATAAGAATTATCTGTCCAGAGAAGGTTTCGAAAGACTGGAAGCAGAACTTAAAGATTTAAAGACCCGTGGGCGGAAAGAGATCGCCGAAGAGATTGCCGAGGCACGTGCGAAGGGTGACTTAAGCGAGAATGCCGAGTATGATGCCGCCAAAGAGGCACAGGGGATGCTTGAGAAGCGGATCTCTGAGCTTGAAAATGCACTGGCAAATGCTCGGATACTGGATGAAGATGAAATAAAAACCGACAAGGCTTATCTCCTTTCCACGGTAACAATCCACAACCACAAGACCGATAAAGAGGTTAAGTACACGCTTGTCTCCAAAGACGAGGCCAATTTCAAGGAAAACAAGATTTCGGTTGACTCTCCCATCGGCCAGGCGATTCTGGGATGCGAGATAGGCGAGGTCGTTGAGGTGGATGTGCCCGCAGGAACACTGAAATTGGAAATAAAAAACATAGAACGATAACAGATGGATATTGCCGTAATAGGTACCGGTTATGTAGGACTTGTCTCGGGCACCTGCTTTGCTGACTCGGGAAATAACGTTACATGCGTTGATATCGATGAAGAGAAGATCCAAACCCTGAAGCAGGGGGAAATACCTATTTATGAACCCGGACTGCATCGGTTATTCAGCCGCTCGATAAAAGAGGATCGCCTGCATTTTACAACTAACTTGGAGCATTCTGTCAAACAGGCGGAACTCATTTTCCTGTGTCTTCCAACACCGCCGGGCGCCGACGGACAGGCCGACCTGAGTGCCGTCCTTAAGGTGGCGGAACAGCTCGGAAACCTGATTGATGAATACAAGGTCATTGTCAACAAAAGCACGGTGCCGGTTGGCACTGCCGAGCAGGTACGCCGGCGAATTGCGGCCAACGCGACCACCGATTTTGACGTTGTCTCCAACCCCGAATTTTTGCGTGAAGGAGCCGCGGTTGAGGATTTTTTGAAGCCTGAACGAGTCGTTATCGGGACTTCCAGCAAGCGGGCAGCGGAAAAGATGGAGCTCCTGTATGAACCGTTCGTGCGCAGCGGCAACCCGATCATCGTTATGGATGAACGGAGTTCGGAACTCACGAAATATGCTGCCAACTCTTTCCTGGCCACTAAAATTACGTTTATGAACGAGATTGCCAATATCTGTGAGCGGGTAGGGGCCAATGTCGATCACGTGCGGCGGGGTATCGGCACGGATTCCCGTATCGGCAAGCGATTCCTTTTTGCCGGCATCGGGTACGGGGGCAGCTGCTTCCCCAAAGATGTGCAGGCGATTCATCAGACCGCTTCCCAGTTCGGCTATGATTTCAAAATTCTCGATTCCGTAATGAAGATCAACGATGCACAAAAGATCTCCCTGCTCCCCAAAATGGAGAAGTTTTTCGGAACGGATGATTTTACCGGCAAAACATTTGGTATCTGGGGACTCTCTTTCAAGCCTGAAACCGATGATATCAGGGAAGCTCCGGCCCTGTATGTCACCAAGGAGCTGGTACAACGGGGGGCAAAACTAAAAGCCTATGACCCCGAGGCGATCGCTACTTTCAGGGCGGCTGCAGATGAAGAGGTGCTGGAGAACACCGATTTTGTACACGATCAAAAAGACGCGCTGCGGGGAGTGGACGCTCTCGTGATCTGCACCGAATGGAATGAGTTCCGGCGACCTTCGTTTGATAATTTCCCGAAACTGATGAAGGAAGCGGTTATCTTTGATGGTCGTAACCTTTACGATCTCAAGCGGATAGAGGATATGGATATCAAATACTTTAGCATCGGTCGCCCAACGGTTAACGTCCCTGAAATGCAACCCGACAACGCCTGATCCTTCAAAAATATGCCGCGGCTGGTAGATCTGTATCCCTACCGTTTTATAGAGGATACTCCTCAATTTTTTGTAGCAAAACGCGCGAAAAACAAAATGTATGCCGGGCAGTGGCGGATGGTCGGCGGCAAAGTAAAACCGGGAGAGACCGCCTGGCAAGCGGCTCTTCGAGAGCTTAACGAAGAGCTGAGTGTAGATCCCGAACGGTTTTGGTCACCTCCAACGTTAAATCAATTTTATGAGCCCTCGACCGATATGATACACCAGATCCCTGTTTTTGCAGCAGAATTAAACCGGGCGCCGGACATCCGGCTTAACGAGGAGCACACCCGCTATAAATGGATTACGATTGATAAAGCAGAACATTATATTTACTGGCCAGAACAGCGGAGAATATTACGGTTTATTCATGATATATTGTTGTCAAAAGCTATAATAGAAGACTGGGAAATCCCGATTCATTGATGAAAATTCCGCCTCTCGCAACGTGTTGTGCCGCCATATTTATAGGTCTATTTCTTGCCACTCCGGGCATGGCGCAAGAGACGAAAAGCTATGAGCTGCTGCCTTACCCGGATGTCTGGTACAATGACGTGGACGGTATTCGCGCAGGAGTGCGTGTGACAGGCCAGGTCCCCGGCACATTTCAGGATGGCCCCCACCGGTTGAATGCAGGGATCTGGCTCGGAACGTGGTGGCCAGAAGACCCCATATCCTACAATGTTGAATTTACCGAACCGATTCCTTCCATCTCGGGGTTCAACAGCGAGGGGAATATACGGCTTGCCAGTTCCATCAGGGCCGGATTTTCGCGTCACGGCATCCAATTTAATAAACGGTGGCAGCCGGGTTTTGACGAGCGTCAGTTTGTAACGTTTTCTGCCGGAATTACTGCACAAAAGCGCTTTGACGATTCCTATCTACTTTTCCCGCATACGTGGCAGCAGGAATGGCTGTGGCTTGGAACACTGGGATTTGAACTGAACAATGCAAACGTCCTGGGCCGCTATCAAGTCAAGGCCGATGTTAAGGCAAATATTGCGGGAGAGACTTCTCCATTTGTTTACGCGGCCGTGGAACTGAAGCAGCAGTTTTTGCTGGGGTCCGGGTTTGGACTCCATACACGCCTTTTTTCAGGGCTGGCTTCCGAAAAGACCGCACCGGAGTTTCTGTTTAGCCGCAGCTTCCGGCCGATCGTTCAGTGGAACCAGAACAGCCTGGTTCGTGCCAAAGGCACCATTCCCACCTCGTGGATGTCAACGGGTCTCTTCCAGGTAGCGGGCGGGGCGAACTTGAGAGGATACAGCGAGCAGGATATTTCTGCACTTGAAAACGGGCTGAGTCCTCTGCTGACCTCCGTGGGAGCACTCAATATCGAACTGGACTATCCCAACCCGCTCGACCGGGCAATCCGCAATATTCCGGTGATCGGTAATTTTATGAGGCTGCGTTCGTATATCTTTAATGATACCGGTACTTCACTGGGACTGACAAGCCTTGAAGAGTCTCACGTGCTTTCGGATGCAGGTCTCGGCTTTACGTTTTCCTTCAATATTCCTGATTATCTTGGCAACCCGCGGGGCCTGGTGCTTCGGTACGATCTCCCGTTGTGGGTTTCGCATCCGCAGGAAAATTCGCACTTTTCGTTTCGTCATGTCATAGGAATCGGAGCTGTTTTTACATTCTAATACCACTGCTTGAACCGTTTATTTCAATATAACCTCTTTTTCCTGGTCCTGGTCCTGGTACTGGGAGCCTGCACCAATCCGCGGTGGATGGTTAAAGATACACAGACGATCGATCCGGAGGATTACACGCTGCTTTCCTCCCGGGAGTTTCCTGCGGTATCCCAGCCGCCAACTGCAGAAGATCCTGTTCTGCACCTGCAGCTGATGTCCCAACAGCGGTATGAATTTGCACAAAAAGTTCTCATGGAGCGGTATGTACAGGACTACAAAATTCGTCCTTTTTTCTTTTCGCTGGGCGTAATGGGGGCGGCTACCGCTTTTTACCTGGCCAATTCCAATGCCGTTAACGGCATTGAGGGGCGCCTGGAAACGGTGACGCTCAATACTGTCGGTGGACTGCTGGTGCTGAGTTCGACTCTGAATTTCAAACCCGATGGGGAACCCCGCCCCACGGGAGAGGAGCGTTTTCTGCGGACATCGGGCTGGCAGATCAAAACCGATACTGCGCGGGTATCCAGCGCCGAACATGATTCGGCCACCATCAATATTTATTACAACGGGGATGCGATCACCGAACAGCAGCGTTATGGGCTCAGCAATGGCCAGATAAATGTTGATCTCGGTTCGGTGTTAAGTGCAGCAGAAATTACGGATCCGGATCCCGGCCCCGTAAATATCGAAGTCGGATACAGCGACAGCACCTACCTTTTTTCATACCCGCTGGATTCCATCCTCCGGCCGTTTGCCAGGGTGGAGACACCGGTGACAGAACTAAGAAATGCCCCCGATGAATCCATTGAAAATGTGTTGGCTGAACTCATTGAGGGAAGTCAGCTTCAAATAGTGGAAGAGGCCGGCCGGGAATGGTACAAGGTTCTGTACGGCATTTCGGATAATTTCATTGCTAGGGGAGATGTGTCTCTTGTCTGGAGAACTTCCGATTTTGCCAAAAAGAACCAGGTCGTGGCCGTTCCCACGGTTCCGTTTGGTAGAATTGATGTGGAAACGAATATCCCGATATTAAACGCATCGAATAAGCACGGTATAGGTATGCTCGTTGGTAATGAAGAATACCGGGGAAACTATACGCCCAGAAAGTATACGGGACGAGACCTGCAACTCATCGAAACCTACCTGCAGAATGCTCTGGGATATCCCTCCGACAGCATTTACCGGATGGAAGATCTGACGACCCGGCAGCCGGTAGATTCTGTCATGGCACTCATGCGTTATACAGCCACCGACAGCTCCAACATCTTTGTCTACCTGAGTGGGTATGGCGTGTTGCAGGACACACAGGGAGACTATCAACCCGCGCTGCTGCTGACTTCTGAAGACAGTACGGCACAAACGGCGATCAACCTGATTTCCCTGTATAAAACCATTGCCAGCATTCCTTCACAATCAACTGTTATCATCAACAATATCGATTTCCGCCAGTCGGCAGAAGCAATCGGTGAAGGGAGCAGCTCACTGCCGCGATTCCGGCAACCGCTTCAAAATGCGGCGATCTCCCTGGTCAATGAGAACGAAAGGCTGGCGATACTGTTTTCTTCAGAGCTGGATCAGTCGACCCACCTGTATCTGGGGAATGGGCAGGAGGATAAAAAGCACCATATCTTCCCGTATTACTTTGCAAAGGGACTTCAGCAGCGCAGGACCAACATTTCAGATCTATTTGAGTACCTGCAGCGCAATGTTTCTTACACAGCCCGCAAACTGCACGACGAGCCTGAAGATCCCATTTTTTTTGGTGATGAATCGATCAACCTTGACGGAGAATGAGTTACCTGTACCTGCTGTTAAGTGCCGGCTGCTCGCTGCTGCTCGTCCACCTGATGAAAGCCGGGGAGAGCAGAGACCAACGGATGCTCAACACATTTGCCGTCAATTACCTGGTTGCGGCACTTGTCGCTTTCAGTATCGGCGGGCTGCCCTCGCTGGAGGCAAATCTGGAACTGTTGACCAATCCGGGCTTCCTGTTTGTCGTGGCGACCGGCAGTATTTTTATTGTCAACTTCCTGGTGTACAGTAAATCGATACACCTGAACGGCATCGGAATCTCGGTTACCGCGATGCGACTATCCCTTCTGGTACCGGTACTGGTTTCGGTGTTGCTGTACAGGGAGTCGGTTACCGCGGCAACGGTTCTGGGCCTGATCCTGGTATTTGTAGCCCTGGGATTGCTGATCCCCCGGAAACGAACCATCCGGTTTAAGAAAATTGACGCCGCCTGGCTGCTGATCGTCATATTCCTGCTGACGGGCCTGGCCGACGCCTCCCTAAAAGTGTATGAAGAGGACTTCAGTCTGCAATTCAACGAATTGACATTTATGGGGATGGTCTTTTCCGTGGCATTTTTGGTGGGGTTGATCCTGATGTTTGTCCAAAAAGGACCTGCATTAAAAAAGGGAGAGGTTGTCACCGGTGTGCTGATAGGGATTCCAAACCTTTATTCAACGGTTTTTTTGATCTATGCGCTACACCAGATAGACGGTGCGATCGCATATCCCGTAGTGAATATCCTTAACGTGGCGGGAGGTACGCTGCTGGGATTTTGGATCTGGGATGACACCGTCACAAAGCTTCAGTGGTGGGGTATAGCGGCAGCCCTCGCCGCAATACTACTTTTGATTTAACCGTAAATAACGGGCATATCCCATTTTACGGGATATGCCCGTAGAAACTACTTCCGCCTGAACGCTCCCTTGCGCTGGTTGCGTTCTTCCCGGGGGCGGGCAACATTTACTTTAAGCATGCGTCCTTCGTATTCAGCACCATCGAGCTCTTGAATAGCCGTTTGTGCTTCCTCATCCGATTCCATCTCTACAAAACCGAACCCTTTTGAACGTCTGGTATCGCGATCGGTTATTACTTTGGCGGAGGCGACAGAACCAAACTCGTCAAACAGTTCCTGCAAGTCTTCGCTGGAAACTCCATAGTCCAGATTTCCAACATATATAGTGGTCATTTTTCGAAATATTAAATTAGCAAATATTAGACATTAGACATAGGATACGGCCGGGAGAACCGTCGCTGCAGTAATAAGTGAAACAACTTGGCAACCATCCGGCGAGAACCTAATCCTTTCAGGATTATGCTACGACTTTTTATAACAGGAACCTAATTAAAAATAGAGCGTCGGCCCATAAAATAAGAGTTTATATCATTGTCAATACCAGCCGAGTTTGAATCCCCAACGGCCAATATCAAAAATAAATGCGAGACCCCAGTAATAGATAAAATAGGTGCCGCCTGTGATCAGCGCGAGCCCGCTGATCAGGCGGAACCGATACGGCTTTTGAACCGCTGCTTTTCCAAGGCGATCCCCGCCGAGCCAGAGGATAATAAAGAACAAGAGGGCCATCACCGCAATTTGCCCGAGCCCCTGTACCATCATGACGCCCGCTCCATATATTGGGTTCTGAGCGCTGGCGGCATACGTGAGAAATTCCCTGAACACCGGGAAAGGCCGCCCAACGGCAAATAAACCGACAAGTGTACCAAGAAGCAGTGCCTTTGTTGTGGTCTGATTAAAAAAAGCGCGGGTTGTTGCCGAGAAACGCTGTTTTATCCGGTCCAAATAACCGAGTTCCAGCCCGCCCCATACCAGCATGATTAGACCCAGCATGGAAAATACGGCCTGTGCCTGCCCCAGGCGTACGGACCGCTGGTTTAGCACCTCGACTCCCTCGGCACCGAGGAATCCTGCAAAAATGCCGTATCCCCCGGTAATAACCAGCACGCCCGCGGTAAAGGCGCCAAATGCTTTCATTGCAGATGTTGTGCCGCTCCCGTCGGTCGAACACGCAAGTCCCGGAATCATCGCAAAGACAACACAGTTACAGGCGGTAAACGTGGCAGCCAGCCCGGCGATTGCCGCAAAGATGAACCCAAAACCACTGCCATGCTGTTCATAGCCTCCTGCCAACCGGCTGGTATCGCCGATCGTATTTCCGGCGATAACCTCTTTGCCAAAGCCATCGACAAGATGATAGTTCCAGAAACCGGCCAGTAATACGGCAAAGACGACCGCACCAAGTGTATAAGCTACCCGCTTGCTTTTCGGATAGGCGGCATGAAAATTTTGATAATTTGTCATTGTAATCCGATCATTTGTTTCGATTCAGGAACAAGTTAATATCTCAAAACCCTTATAATCTAAACAATATATATTTTTGCACAACTACCGCCGACCTGTTTTTACAGTTTGGAACCTGAATTTTTGCCTCGCAAGACAGTAGATCTCTCTTTTCATAACAATCATTTATCTCTGGTATAGACCCTTTCAATTGGTACGGACTGATCAAATTTATCATATTTGGATTGGAACAAGGAAGTTCATAAACAAAGCAGAAACAGTAGTCGTCTAAAGTTTTTGTTGCCCAACATTTTATGTATCTTTAAGCGTTTATATAGACTTAATTCAAATACGGTTTGAACGGATCGCATGAACCGTTTGTTTGCCAAACTGAATACAGAAACCAAGGAAAATCAGTAACCGACAAATTTATGAGTGAAACAGAAGCACTTGAGTCCATGGTTGGTGGTGAGTATAAATATGGCTTTACCACTGATGTGGAATATGAAGATTTCCCCACGGGCATCAATGAAGAAATTATCCGTGAGATTTCACGCCGAAAAGATGAGCCGGAATGGGTGCTTGAATTCCGTCTTGAAGCGTTTGAGAAGTGGAAGCAGATGGAAGAGCCCGACTGGCCAAATGTGAAGTACAAAAAGCCGGATTTCGATAATATCCAGTATTACTCTTCAACGAAGAAGAAAGACGGAAAGAAAAAGCCGGAAAGCCTGGATGATGTTGATCCGCAAATCCTTGAAACGTATGAAAAGCTCGGTATTCCCCTTCAGGAGCAAAAGCAGCTGCAGGGTATTGCGGTCGACGCCGTCTTTGACAGCGAGTCGATCTTCACCACATTCAAGGAAAAACTGGCTGAAGCAGGAGTTATTTTCTGCTCCATCTCCGAGGCTATTCAGGATCATCCCGAGCTTGTAAAAAAATATATGGGTACCGTGGTTCCCAAAGGTGATAATTTCTATGCCGCGTTAAATTCAGCGGTGTTTTCGGATGGGTCTTTTGTGTATGTTCCGGAAGATACGGTGTGCCCGATGGAACTCTCTACTTATTTCCGCATAAACAACATGCAATCAGGCCAGTTTGAGCGGACGCTGATCATTTGCGAAGACAACAGCCACGTTAGCTACCTGGAAGGCTGCACCGCCCCGATGTACCAGGAAAATCAGTTGCACGCTGCCGTTGTTGAGCTGGTTGCTCTTGAGAATGCTGAAATCAAGTATTCGACAATTCAAAACTGGTATTCCGGCGACGACGAGGGTAAAGGTGGAATATTCAACTTTGTAACCAAACGCGGCCAGTGCCGCGGGGACAATTCGAAAATTTCCTGGACCCAGGTTGAGACCGGTTCTGCCATAACATGGAAGTATCCGAGTGTAATTCTGTCCGGAGACAACTCTGTTGGGGAATTTTTCTCAGTCGCCGTAACCAATAAGCGCCAGCAAGCCGATACCGGGACCAAGATGATCCATATCGGGAAGAATACCAAGAGCACGATTATCTCCAAAGGTATTTCTGCCGGAGAGTCTAATAACAGCTATCGCGGGCAGGTTAAAATTAGCCCCCGTGCTGAAAATGCCCGCAACTATTCGGTCTGTGATTCGATGCTGATCGGCCAGACCTGCGGGGCTCATACATTCCCGTATATTGAGTCGGCCAATCCCACTGCAAAGGTGGAACACGAGGCCTCGACCAGCCGCGTCGGTGAAGACCAGATCTTTTATCTTCAGCAGCGCGGAATGGATGAAGACGACGCGGTAAACCTCATTGTAAACGGCTTTTGTAAAGAAGTGCTGAAAGAGCTGCCGATGGAGTTCGCTGTTGAAGCTGACAAGCTGCTTGGTATTAAACTTGAGGGCAGCGTAGGATAAAATAGCCATATCTTTTTGCTGTTAACCTGTCATTGCCAGCCAGGGAAAATCATCAGACCGATTACGAAATTTTAAACTATAACAAACTTAAAAGGAAACATATAACGTGCTAGAGATCAAAGACTTACATGTCATCGCCGAAGAGGATGGAACAAAGATCCTCAAAGGGGTGAACCTGACAATTGGAAAAGGTGAAATTCACGCCATTATGGGTCCGAACGGAAGCGGGAAGAGTACGCTTTCAAAAGTGGTAGCAGGACATGAGGCTTATGAAGTAACCCAGGGTGATATCTTTTTCGAAGGTGAAAGTATTTTAGAAATGGAAGCTGACGAACGGGCTCACCTGGGACTCTTCCTCGCATTTCAATACCCCGTGGAAGTTCCCGGGGTCACAAATTCCAACCTGCTCCGCGAGGCGTACAACACCATGGCCGAACACCGCGGGTGGGAGGAGCTGGATCCCCTGCAGTTTGAGGATTATGCTAAAGAGAAGCTGGATCTGATTGAAATGAGTCCGGAATTCCTGGAACGAAGCGTTAACGCGGGATTCTCCGGGGGAGAGAAAAAACGAAATGAAATTTTCCAGATGGCGGTGTTGAATCCCAAACTGGCGCTGCTGGATGAAACAGATTCCGGTCTTGACATAGACGCCCTGAAAATCGTAGCCAACGGCATTAATGAACTTTCAGGAGAAGAAAATTCTTTTGTGCTCGTGACCCACTATCAGCGTATACTGAATTATGTAGTCCCGGACCGGGTACACATCATGATGGATGGCAAGATTATCAAGTCCGGCGATAAAGAGCTTGCAATGAAGCTCGAAGAAGAGGGCTATGACTGGGTTGCCGAACATTCACCTGTAGCAGTAAATGGAGAATCGTAACGAGACTATGGCTAATATTACCAAAAGTAAAGATAAAGATACGTTCCTTTCTGACCTGCTGGAGTTCCAGGGGTCGCTGAATGGCAAGTCTGACTTGCTGGATGAACTGCGCCTCAAAGGGGCTGATGAGGTCCGTAATGGCCGGTTCCCGCAACCAAAAGATGAGGACTGGAGATTTATAAGCCTGAAGGAGCTCTACCAGGACAGCTACAAGGCTGCTGCCGCGCTCAAGGATCAAATTGAGCCGGTTGACTTCAGTAATTTTTTCCTCCCGGAAGCAGAAGGGTCCCGACTGGTCTTCGTAAATGGGACGTTCTCTGCTGAACATTCGAATACGGACGCACTGCCGAAAGGGGTAAAAGCCGGTAACCTGACACAGTTTGCCGCTGACGAGGACGGGCTCATCAAAAAGCACCTGAACAAGTATGCCGATTTTGAAGGAGATATCTTCACCTCTTTCAACAACGCTTTCCTGGAGGATGGCGCTTTTGTCTATATTCCGGAAAATGTGGAGGTCGATGCCCCTGTACATCTGCTCTTTGTTCAGACCGACGCGCCTGAAAACTATTTTGTAACTCCACGCTGCCTGGTTGTGGCGGAGGAAAATTCGAAACTGAATCTGGTCGAGGATTACGTGGGGCTGGGCGACAACAAATATTTTAACTGCCCGGCTATTGAGGTAAACCTGGAAGAGGATGCTCATGTAATTCACACCCGCATTCAGCGAGACAGTGAAAAAGCGATCCACATCGGTAGAGTGGGAGCACACGTAAATCACCACTCCAACTATGAGTCTTACACCATCAATATCGGGGCCAAACTTTCCCGAAATGAGCCGCGCGTTACACAGCTGGCCGAAGAGGTTGAGTTTACCCTCGATGGTCTCGTGCTTATCGATGGAGAGCAGGTGTCTGACACCCACTCGGTCATGGATCACCGCCATGCGCATGCCGAGAGTCACCAGCTGCATAAATGTGTAATCAATGACAAGGCGCACTCTGTCTTCAACGGCAAAATTTTCGTACGCCAGCACGCGCAGAAGATCGACTCGTTCCAGGAAAACAGAAATCTGCTGCTCTCAAGAGGAGGTACGGTGAATACCAAACCTCAGCTTGAAATTTTTGCAGACGATGTCGTATGTACCCACGGCGCAACCGTTGGACAACTGGAAGAGGATGAAGTCTTTTACCTGAAAAGCCGGGGTCTGACCGAAGAAAAAGCGCGTGAACTGCTGGTATACGCTTTTGCACTTGAAACGATTGAAAATATCCCGATCGATTCCGTGCAGAAGCTCCTGGTTGATGAAGTACACAACTTCACCAATCGCCAACTCGATTCCGAACTCGTAGTATAATTCCAACATGGCTGAAGCTGTAAAGACCAAAACAGATAATACGGTCGATTTCGACAAGATCCGGAAGGATTTCCCCGTCCTGCGACAGGAGATACGGGGAAATCCCCTGGTATATCTTGACAACGCGGCTTCCAGTCAGATGCCGCAACCGGTGATTGATCGGATCAACCGGTATCACTCGGCCGAACATGCCAATGTTCACAGGGGCATCCATTCGCTGAGCCAACAGGCTACCGACGAGTTTGAGGTAACCCGGAAAAAGGTGCAGAAACTGATCAATGCCAGGCATGAGCACGAGATCGTCTACACCACCGGAACAACCGATTCTATCAACCTGGTAGCCAACAGCTTTGGTCGCCGTTTCTTTTCCGAAGGGGACCAGATCCTGGTTTCAGAAATTGAGCATCACGCGAATATCGTCTCCTGGCAACTTATAGCCGAGCAGACGGGGACTACTCTCGAGGTGGTACCGGTCAATGACGACGGCGAGCTGATCTGGGAGGAATACCTCGGGAAACTCAATGAGAAAACGGCGATTGTTGCAATCACTCACGTCTCGAACGCGCTGGGTACCATAAACCCGGTAAAAAAGATCGTGGCGGAAGCCCACAAGCGCGATATTCCGGTTCTGCTGGACGGGGCACAGGCCGCTCCACACAGCACAATCGATGTCCAGGAGATCGACTGCGATTTTTATGCTTTCTCTGCCCATAAAATGTGCGGTCCCACCGGCTTTGGCATCCTGTACGGCAAGGAGAAATGGCTGGAGGAGATCCCACCTTTCAGGGGCGGAGGGGAGATGATCGACAAGGTGACGTTTGAGAAAACGACGTGGAATCGCCTGCCCTACAAGTTTGAGACGGGGACCCCGCCTATTGCGGCCGGTATCGGGTTCAGCTCCGCTATCGATTATCTAAACAATATTGGCATGGAACAGATCGCCGCACGTGAGCAGGAATTGCTGGAGTACGGTACTGAACAGCTGTTGAATATTGAAGGACTCAGAATTATCGGCACGGCCACAGAAAAGGCTTCTGTGCTCTCTTTTGTTTTCGAGGATATCCATGCCACTGATATCGGCACTATACTGGACCAGCAGGGAATTGCCATTCGAACCGGTCATCACTGTGCCCAGCCCACCATGCGACGATTCAATGTACCGGCTACGGCCCGAGCTTCTCTCAGTTTCTACAACAACGAGGAGGATATCGACCGGCTGGTACAGGGGATCAAAAAAGCGAAAGAATTGTTTGCCTGACCGAATATTCCGTTTTTAAGGAAATGTTTTTCTATTTATATTCGTTCTAAATAAACGAGCGAAAGACTAACTAACCAACTTCAGTTATGCCAAAGATCAAAGAAATAGAGCGTACACCCAATCCGGATGCGATGCGTTTCGTATTGGACGAACCGCTTACCAACGGGGTCACAAAATCGTTTGAAAATGCCGATGAGGCAAAAGAGGACGAACTGGCTGATGCGCTTTTTGCCATCGATCATGTGCTTAACGTCTATTACGTAGATAAATATGTGACCGTAACACAGGATGGCAAAGCGGTTTGGTCGGAACTTCTACGCAAGTTGGCGCCCCCGATCCGCGAGGCCAATACCCAGCTGGATGCGACCGAGGATGAAGAGGTGCACGCCACCAAAGAGGTCCAGGAAAGTGACGATCCCCGCCTGGTTCAGATTAATGAAATGCTGGATGACCAGGTGCGACCGTATCTTCTGGCTGATGGCGGTGGACTCAAAATTCTGGGGCTCGACGGAAACCGCCTCAAAGTTCACTACCAAGGGGCCTGCGGTACGTGCCCGACGGCTACTTCCGGTACCTTATATGCCATCGAAAGCATGGTAAAGCGTATTGATCCGGAAATTGAAGTGGTTTCGGTCTAGCCATTATTTGTTCCCCTGCCTGGCGATATGACTGGATAAATAAATGACGAGGTGTAAACATTATGTCTATCTCTGTTAGTGAACGCGCTGCGAATCGCATTAATGAAATACGCGAAGAGCAGAACATCGCCAACGATGCACTGTTGCGTGTTGGCGTGGTAAGCGGCGGCTGTTCAGGACTTACTTATGAGCTGGATTTTGATACCAGTCCTTCTGAAGAGGATGAGAAGGAGAAATTCTTTGAAGACAAGGGAATCCGGCTTGTTGTTGACATGCGCAGTTTCCTCTACCTCTCCGGTACCACCCTCGACTTCACGGAAGGCCTGAACGGGGAGGGCTTTCACTTTCACAACCCAAACGCATCTCGCACCTGCTCCTGCGGTGAATCCTTTTCAATATAAAAACGGAGTCATCAATTTATGGCGACTGCTGAAGGCGAAATTGTCAACAAGGTCAAGAAATCAAAAAAGCTTGTTACCATAGATCTGCAAAAATATTATGATGACACCCCGGTTGTCGAGCTTGATCTCAAAGACTTTTTATTTAAGGGACTGATCCTGAAAGAAGACTATTTCAGAGAAAAGCTGGAAGTGCACGAATGGACACAATATAAAGGGCAGTACCTGGCCGTCTACTGCTCTGAAGATGCTATCATTACCCGTTGGGCCTATATGCTCATCGCTGTATACGCAGCTCCCCACGCCAAAGATATTTTTGAAGGCCGGGAAGCGGACCTCCTTTTTGAACTCTACCGCAGGAGACTCGATGAGGTAGAGTGGTCAAAATATGAAGACAAGTTTGTTCTTCTCAAAGGATGCAGTGATAAGCCGGTGCCGGAAAGCGTGTACCTTCATGCCACCAAAAAACTCCTTCCTCACGTGGCCAAACTGATGTATGGCGAAGCCTGCTCCAACGTTCCTGTATACCGAAAACAGTAGCCTTTCTCGCTATTTTCTTAAAATACATACAGTAGCCAATTCCAAGCAACGATTACCCATAAAATTATGTTAAAAGGAATGGCAAGTCCGGATACCGGCATATTAATGAAACGCTCAAGACTGTTTCTCCGGCTGTTCACTGCCTGAGAAAGAATATCAGGCAAATCGGAGCAAACCGTTTAACTATCTTTCCAACAGTGATAAACAGGGATTATGGAGACTGCCAATGAACAACTTCCGCTGTCAAAAACGGCCATAGCAGCTTTAATCTTTTCAACCGTGGGAGCGCTGGCCTTTCTTATGTCCGGTTATGGATATCAGTGGGGATGGTGGGGACTGTTCACCTCATTCCGTATTTTACTGCCGGGAGGTGCTATCCTCGGGTTATTGGGACTGATCCTGGCTTTCGCATATCCTTTTACCAACAGGGGAGACAAACCCGGTACACGGGGCAAGGGCCTGGCCTATTCTGCCGCTTTTTTAGGCCTTCTGGTCGTCGCGAATTTTGGATATTGGTTTTACCAGGCCCAGCAGTATCCTCCGATTCATGACATATCCACCGATATACAAAATCCCCCTGAATTTAAGGCGGTGGTACCATTGCGGGCAGACGCCCCGAATGATATCGAATACGGGGGAGAAGAGGTGGCCAAGCTTCAAAAAGAGCACTACCCGGATATCGAGACGCTGATTTTACAGGTTCCATACCCCGGGGCGTTTGAACGCGCGCTGCAGGTCGCCCGGTCTACTTCGTGGGAAATCGTGGGGTACTCTGAGCAGGAGGGACGGATTGAAGCAACTCACACACTACCGTGGTATGGCTTCAAGGATGATGTGGTTATCCGGGTGGATACGGCAGATTCGGATTCCACGGCCAGTAAAATTGATGTTCGATCGGTTTCTCGTATCGGCCGGGGAGATATTGGTGTGAATGCGCACAGGATTCGGGATTACCTGCAGCGGTTGCAGTAGTGTTCAACCGATCACCGATAATTTCGTGCGCAGTTTATGTTCAGTCGTTTGGGGTAGCCTGCATTTATCACGATAATTTTTGATGAAATTATGTACCCTAATGGCAGGCAGTATCTTGCATCATATTTTACAGACATTGTATGTAACAGGGTGTAACGTGCCGCGATATTTGCCCTCCAGCTGCGTTAAAGGGAAAATCGCCTGCTCAACGTACGAAAGTACGTCTGCGCGGCCATTTTCCCTTCGCCTTGCTGAAGAACAAATTTCTTGGTGAGAAATGCCGGCTAGAAAAAAGCCTTCGAGGTACTGGAAACCCCGAAGGCTGTTAAATATAATATAGTGATATACTGCCAGACTCTATTCCGGCTGTATGGCGGCAATCTCTTTGATTCCCTCCTGGAGTTCATCCTCGGTAAAGGTGTGATCATGCAGTTTCCCGGCAAAATAATCCTCGTAGGCCTGCATATCTACGAATCCGTGGCCACAGAGATTAAACAGAATCGTTTTGGAAACGCCTTCTTTTTTGGCCTGTTCCGCCTCACGGATTACCTGGGCGACCGCGTGCGTAGCTTCTGGTGCTGCGATAAATCCTTCTGATTTGGCAAGTTTGATTCCGGCTTCAAAACATTCCAGTTGTTGAATTGCCACCGCTTCAATCAGCTCATCTTTTAACAGCTGGCTGCAAAGCACACTGGCCCCGTGATATCGAAGTCCGCCGGCATGAATGGCCGCGGGAGTAAAGTTATGTCCTAGGGTGTACATCGGCAACAGGGGCGTATAGCCGGCAGTATCCCCGTAATCATACAGAAACTCTCCCTTGGTCAGCTTTGGGCACGAGGCGGGTTCAACGGCTACAAAGCGGGTATCTTTCCCTTCCTTAAGATTGTTGCGCAGAAAGGGAAATGAGATTCCGGCAAAGTTGGATCCCCCGCCAAGCGGAGCAATAATTACATCCGGGTAATCGCCGGCGTACTCCATCTGTTTTATCGCCTCCTGTCCGATAATTGTCTGATGTAGCAGCACGTGGTTGAGAACCGACCCCAATGAGTATTTTGTCGATTCATCCTGTACAGCCCGTTCAATCGCCTCCGAAATAGCGATGCCCAAACTGCCGCTGGTATCGGGATCTTTCGCTAGGATATCCCGACCCGCCTGGGTTCGATCGCTGGGAGAGGGGTACACGTCGGCGCCAAACGTGTTCATCATCACTTTACGGTACGGCTTTTGGTCATAACTGATCCTTACCATGTACACTTCACAGTTGACATCGAACTGGGAGCAGGCAAACGCAAGAGCCGTACCCCACTGACCGGCTCCGGTTTCAGTCGTGATATTTTTGACGCCGGCCTGCTTGTTGAAATATACCTGGGGCACAGCGGTATTGGGCTTGTGAGACCCACTGGGACTGCCCCCTTCATATTTGTAGTAAATTTTGGCGGGGGTATCCAGCATCTTTTCCAGTCCCCGTGCGCGGTACATGGGAGAGGGACGCCAGATTCGGTAGATCTCGCGAACTTCGTCCGGTATTTCAATCTTCCGTTCCGCGGATACCTCTTGCTCGATAAGCGACATCGGGAAAATAGGGGCCAGATCATCCGGACCTGCCGGTTCTTTGGTTTGAGGGTTGAGCGGGGGGAGCGGCTTGTTGGGCATATCCGCTACAATATTATACCAATGAGTGGGAATGTCGGCCTCGTCCAGAATAATCTTTCTATCCATAATTGATTCCTGTAATGCAGATTAAGGTTATCGTATTTTTCGCACAATAAAGAGGAATATGATAATAATTCATTGGTTAGGATGCACCCCGCCTGGACTTTTTTTGGAAGCCTGTTGGCTGGGCCGGATCGGATACAGAAAAATAGCAGCAGTAACTGCCGTCTCAAAGGATCCTGGTCAAATTACTTTACACGCAGACTATCTCTTTACCGCTATCAGCTCTATATTTACCGCCTTTCAAAACAGAATATATAATAACTGCACACTGAATATTTCCTATGAAAGAATGTGCCTTTTTGACGATGGACAATCTCGATGATTTCGTCCACTACGACTATCTTTTGAAAGACCCGTTGGCCTCGCTTGGATGGAATGTGAGCGATATTTCCTGGCGAACCCGGGAAGTTGACTGGAGCCGGTTTGATGTAGTAATTATTCGCTCTCCGTGGGATTACCAGCAGGATCCCGACCGGTTTATGAACGTGCTCAAAGAGATCGATCATTCAACCGCCCGACTTGAAAATGCACTGGAACTGGTACAGTGGAATATAGACAAAACCTACCTCCGGGATCTCGAACAAAGAGGGGTGAACATTGTGCCGACCCGATGGGGGAGGAAATCTGACAAACTGGACCAGCAGAAACTGCTTTCCTGGTTTGATTATTTTGATGCTGAAGAGATCGTTCTTAAGCCCACCATCAGTGCGGGAGCTGATGATACCTACCGGCTGACGATCACCAAAGCAAAGCAACGGGTGGACGAATTGGCAGAGGTATTCGCCGACCGGGCGTTTATGGTGCAGCCCATGATGCAGAATATTGTGGATGAAGGCGAATTCTCCCTGATCTACTTTGGAGAAGAATACAGCCACACGCTGCTTAAAACACCCAAACCGCACGATTTTCGCGTCCAGGAGGAGCACGGCGGTAGGCTGAAAACAGTTGAACCTGAAAAGGAGCTCCGCCGAGTTTCTGATCAGTTGATGGCGAAGATTGAACCTACTCCATTGTACAGCCGGGTAGATATGGTCAGAGAAGGAGACAGTTTCTCCCTGATGGAGCTGGAGCTGATCGAACCTTCCCTGTATTTTAACATGGATCCCGGCTCACCCGAACGGTTCGCAAACTTCCTGGATCGCTGGATGCGAATTGGGTCCTAATTTTCATCGAGCAGGTCTTTTATCTGGTCCATTTTTTCGCCCCACTGCTGCCAGTTTTCATCATTGAGGGCTTGCTGGGCCTCCTCCCAAAGCTGCTGAACCTCCTGGAACTCTTTTGTGGTGGATGCGGCAAGGGCAGTTTGTGGAGCTACGGCACCCATACCGGCCGTGTCTGCATCCATAGAGATGGGGAGGGGTGAGGGTTGCTCGGGGGCTTTGCCAAACAGCTGCTGCAGGGCCATATCCAGTGTCGGTTCCATGACTACATTTGTGCCGGTTGTGGCAATTACCCGCTGCAGCTGTGGAATATCAACTCCTTCAGCTATCAAAAAGACCGGTTCGACATAAATAAACGCGTCTTCAATCGGAATGATCATCAGGTTGCCCCGGATCACCCTGGAACCCCGTTGATCCCACAGGGCAAGCTGGCGCGATATTTCCGTATCCTGGTCAATTTTCGCCTCAATTTGGGCGGGACCCAAAAACAGGCTTTCCTTCGGTAGTTTAAACACCTCGATTTCGCCGTAGTCGGGGAAGTCGGAACGGGCAGCCATCCAGGCGATCATATTATCGCGGTTGTTGGGCGTAAGGGGACTGATGAGAAAATACTGTAGCGAATCTTCGCCCGGGAGTTTCATCAGAATTTGGTACGGCTCCATTTTGAGCTGCTGCCCGCCATATTTTTCGTTGGGACGCGTCCACAGGTCTTCGTTATTGTAGAAAACCTGCGGTCCCGTCATGTGATAGGTGTTGAACATCTCCATCTGGATTTCAAACAGGGTTTCAGGGTACCGCAGGTGCCGCTTTAGATCCTCAGGCATCTGGTCCAGAGGCTTGAACATGTCGGGAAAAATATCACGGTATACATTTAGCACGGGATCTTTATCATCGATGGCAAAGAAGTCCACCGAGCCGTTATAGGCATCCACAATCACTTTTACGGAGTTGCGAATGTAATTAATATTGCTTATTGACGGCTCGGAGTAGGGATACTCCCGGGAAGTGGTGTAGGCGTCAAGAATCCAGTATAGTTTTCCCTCGCTCAGTACCAGGTAGGGATCCTCTTCCAGATGCAGGAACGGGGCAATTTTCTGTACCCGGTCCCGGATTCCTCTCCAGAACTGAATTTTACTGCCTTCCCTAATATAATCGGTCAGCAGGAGGTTAATATCCCCAAACTGGTACGCAAAAAGCAGCTTAGTGAAAAAATTGTCGATGGCAACACCACCCTCTCCCTCATAATTGGTGTAGACATTTGCGTCGCCGCTCGGATAATCGAGCTCCTCCACATCGGTGTTTACCACCTTAAAGCCCGGGTCGTTTTCGCCGTAGTATATGGCAGGCTGAGTCACCTCCAGGCCAATTTCGGAGACCGGTGGCAGATCTTTGATTACCAGCCGCGGATCTCCCTGATTCCCTTCCTGGGCAACCGGACTCATGACCAGCCCGTAGCCGTGTGTATACTGCAGGTGGCGATTTACCCACGTATCTGCCTGCTCCGGCAATTCATCAGAGAGCTCGCGGGCTGAAAGCATCATCTGTTGGTATCCCTCTCTGGTGTGATAGCGGTCTACATCCACATTGTAAAACTGATAGTAGAGGCGAATTTCCTGCAACTGCCGGTAGGTTTGAATGAGAAGGCGGGGGTCCCACAACCGGATATTGTCAAGCGTTTCCTGGTTGTCCTGGAGCGTTGCCCAGGTAAGCGTATCCCGGGCACTGTAATTTCGCTCATTGATGGCGTCGAGCTTGTACGCCTGGCGCGTCTCCTCGATGTTGTTTTCCAAATACGGGGTTTCGAGTTCAAGCTCATTGGGTTCCACCATAAACTTTTGAACCATCGTCGGGAGCACCCCCAGGCCAATGACGCCAATTCCCACTGTTGCGATGCCCCCGATCATCAACAACCTGAATTTCTCCTTGTAAAAATGATAAAATGCCAACAGTGCCAGCAGGAACGTGGCAATACAGAGTATCCAGAGGACCGGGAGCTGAACATGGACATCGGTATAACTGGCCCCGTAAACAACGCCGCTTTCGCTGTACAGAATACGGTATCGCTGCAGGAAATAACCCCACGAAAGCAAAAGGAGCCACAGCCCTACATTAACACTCAGGTGCTTTATGATACCGGATCTGGCAGTAATGCCGGATCCTTTCTGGATATTGAATGAGCCGGAGTAAATATATACGATCAGCAGCAGGAATGTGACAAAAAAGACCAGGACAATCAGGCTGTTTTGCAGGATTTCGATGAATGGAAGCCGAAACAGGTAGAATCCCAGGTCGTTACCAAAGATGGGATCAACCTGGTTAAAGGTCTCATTCCAGTGAAAACGGAAGTAGGTGTCCCAGCGCATAAAAAAGGCAAAGGCAAAAAAGAAGCTGATAACCGTTCCCAGTGCATATAAAACCTTTCGGAACTGGCTTTCGCTGAACCGGTTCAGGTTGAGTTGCCCCAGGGGGGAGTTGCCAAATGCAAACCCGGGAAAATGACGGGCCAGAACATGCATATTGGGCAAAACATAAAGAAGCGCTACTGCCAGGGCGCCCAGCAAGAGAAGAACCTGCGTAGTTTTAATAGTTACAAATACCTGTTCATATCCAAGGTTGTCAAGCCAGAGCCACTCCATTATCCAGTCGGAAAATGAAAGTAGAATAAGAATGAGCAGGATAATTCCGCCGATGCCCAATTGTTTCTTCATGGTGCTGTTAAACTGCTTTGCCATAATGTAATAAAAGAAGTAAGAGTTTTATGAGGTTTGTCCCCGCCCGTAAGGTAGTAAACTGAGCACTTAAATTTTATTTTCTTCAGCCCACTGTTTTACCGCGTCGAGGTAGTTCATCGGCTGCATCGACTCCTGCGGAAGATCCAGGGTGGCGTGGGCCTGTTTAATTAATTGCAGGGCCTGCCCATTGGCCATGTCGGTGTCTTGGTCCGACCATGTCTCCAGCCCGATGGAGTTGACCGATTGCGGCTCCATGATGGCGGTCCACTCCACCAGCACGGTACCCTCCGTCATTTCGAGTTTCCGGGTTTCCCGCTGTTTCTTCATTGTAACAATTTTACATCCCGCTTCCTGCAGCATTTGTGCGGTTGTTTCACGGTCGGGGGGGAGGTCGGGATAAGCCGGAATCCGGATGTCAACACCGCCAAGCAGCCGGCCAAGCGATTCCCACGCCTCCTTCTCGAGGGGGAACTCGTACAGTTCATCCTCATCCTCCAGCCAGATTTCGAAATCACCTTTTTTCTGTTTCAGGCGCTTGAACTTGAGCCCGCTTTCTATCCCTTTCCGGAATTTGGCATTCACTTCCATACCGGGGATCCAGAGGTAATGATCTGTAATTTGGTGGGTATCGTAAAAGTCTGGGAGTAGCAAGAACGACCGCGCAAAACGCGAACTAATGCTTCCAAAACCGCGCCATTCCCAATGCATTCCGTAAGCCATAGCTGGTGGTTGAGTTTGAATTAATAAATGGACTTAGTCAGCCAGTATATGCAGTGTGGCAATTCGGGCATTTTCTTTGATGTGGCAACCAACGGCCGGTACCCGGAAAATATATGAAACCGGTTCTGCTTTACGTTCGGGAGGAATCAGGACTGTTTCGGCCAGAATTCCTGCCTCGCTTGCATGCTGGTGTGGAGCAATGACAGCCAGGGTATCTTCCCGGTTTTTCAGCTGCTCATTGAATATCGCTTTATAGATGCCGGACCCGAGAGTCCACCAGCCGTAGTCATCTTCCTCCTTTTTCTTTTCCGGATCAACCGGTTCGGCAGGGGCGGGCTGGAACTCACTTCCACCGAAGTCAAGTGAGCCGGCACCTGAAAAAGTGTAAATTTCTGCCACCGTCAGGTCAACACTGAATGCGTGCTGCTGGGTCTTTTCATGGATAATATTTGTCGTATGATCCAATAGTTCATTTGACTGAAGAAGAAACATGGTTTTAGGATCTATTTTTGGATTTGCCTTGGCAGATTTTGGCTCCACTGGCGACAGACCGGGCGCAGGGTCATTATGTTTTGCTGCTCATTTCATCAACAGTAAATACAGATCATTTCATTCATGTAAGGTACGCAAAGGCGCTTTTAAGGGCGTCGAATACTACACAGGGAATGTCGCTTGATTCGACAACATTCCCTGTTATTATTTTACCCTGCGATGGACTTCTATTCAATTGGCAATGCCCATATCTCCACTTTATTAAGTGCAATATAGGGTACTGCTACACGCATGCGCTGGGTATCTATCCCGATGTCAGCGGGATCGCCCGGGGTGCGAATGATGGTCTGCCCGTCAACCTTGATCGTAGAATCGACCTGGCTGGAAACCACCCAGCTGCCGTTCACAAGCTCGATACCGTCAAAGTCGCCCCCTGAATCGAGCTCTCGTACCTCTTCCAGGGTGGTAGTGGCGGGGTTCCACCCGTAAAACGTCCGGGCGCCGCCCCAGGGGCACAGCAGGAGCAAGCCCGAAGACTCATCAACGGTGATTCCGTTTGGAGCGTGGGGGAGATCATCCTGTACGACAGAAGCCTCACCATTTTCAATTTTATACAGCCTGGACTGGCCCGTGTCAGTAACATACAAGGCTCCATCGGGCCCTTCCGCGACATCATTCAGGAAGCCGGGCTCCAGGGAAGTAAAGTCAACAAACGTCACATGTTCACCCGTTGTTCGGTTAAAACCGTGAACTCCGTCCGCATCAGCCACCCAGAGCGTGTCTCCCGTGATGTACATCCCGCGCGGGGCGTGCATGGGCGCGGATTCCGTTCCAGTCATAAACTCCAGGTCCTGGACAGCACCGTCAGGTCCCACCTTGCTGATAAATCCGTTGGCATCGCGTTCGCCGCCGGGACCGTTAAAATTTGCTACAAAATAGACATCCTGGCCTGGATCATACCGAACAGACTCAGGGCCCGAAAGACCGGTTGCACGGGCTACTACATCAGTGGTATCCTGGATATTCTCAAAATTAAATGTTGATGTAGCCTGGGACTCAGTTTCCGCTTCAGCCGGCTGCTCCTGCTCACCGGCGCACGAAATCAGCAACAACGCCACAAAAGCTGTTGCCAGCATTGGGATTACAGAAGAGATTCTGTTAATTGGCATAAGTCAAATAGTTTTTGTTAAGGTTTACTAGCACCATTCCAACTGCGATAAGCAAAATTACAGCAATAGTTTAATGAACCAAAAATATTATTTGACCGGAATGTTTAACCAGTTGAAGCACTGGAGAAACTAGCCCAACCTTATTCTGTCATCCAAAATTTTCTGGGAAACAATATTTTGGGTGGAGATTATGTTTCGATTGCCGGGAATGCCGAAGCCCATACCAGGGCTTTTTATGCTCCCAACGCCGAAGTGGAGCTGAAGGGTTCTGCTACGGTTCGCGGGGCCATTGTAGCCCGCCAATTTTCAGCTGTCGGCAATTCACGGGTATATTTTTCAAAAGCCTTTGATTCAGAACTTCCGGAGCTGGAATCGCAGCAGAATGAGCATAAAATCAGCTACTGGAAGTGAGGCTATTCTACAATAGAGCTGCATATATAATCGGGAATGATGCCTGTGGAACTGATCTGCAGCTCGGCATTCTCCTTGCGGGTGTTACCCGAAAACACAAGCAGCGTTTTGACTCCGAACTTGTTTCCCCCCAGGATGTCGGTGTGCAGGGTATCGCCCACCATCAGGATATCGGACCGGTTTATCGGCCCTTCTTCCAGGAGGTGCTCATATGCGTGCATAAACATCTGGGAGTCCGGTTTCCCAAATTGGATAAATTTTTTGCTCAGCATATTTTGAACGAGCTTGGCGATGCCCCCCGTGGCAACCGCTACATCATTTTTTGAGACGGGATAAAACTTGTCGGTGTTGGCCACAATGGCCGGCACATTGCGCCTGCGGAGCAGGTTTACCGTTTTGTTGATATCGTAATTCCAGTCAAAACCTTCGTCATCCAGAAAAACAAATGCCGTGATGTCTTCGGCGTCATCCAGGTCAACCTCGCGTACCGGTATTTTCTCAATGTTTGAGTGAAGGATATACTCCGCCGAGCTTTCGGTGCCCAGGTAGGCCACTTTTCCTTCCTGTATTTTGTATTCCAAAAATTGACGCGCCAGCATGGCCGAGGTTATGATCTCTTCCTCTTTCAGGTTGGTCAGTCCCAGTTTTGAAAAGGCCTCGATTTGTTGAGATGGACTCTTGGAAGCATCATTGGTAAGTACCCTAAGTTTTATGCCCTCCGTACGCAGGTAGTTGATCGTCTCCGGTACGCCCTCTATCAGGCCTTTATGATTTTTCAGGACCCCATAGGAATCGAGAAAAACAGCTTCATAGTTTTTGGCTATCGAGTAAAAATGTTGCATGGTTGATCACTAAAGGTTTAATGTCTTAAGCAGGGGATCGGGATCGAATTTTTCATCGATCTGGGGCAGGTAGCTTTCATAGGCTTCTTTCTGGAGCTTCGTGGCAAACAGGTCGTGAAAAAAATATTTGCCGTATTTGACCACGTAATTGAGTATAAAAAAGCGGTAGACTTCCTTTAAAAATCGAATCTCCAGTTCGGTAAGCGGATATTCCTGGTGGTAACTTTTTAGAAATATCAGGAATCGGTCTTCCATGAGGGGGTCGATGTCGTAGCTGAAAATAGTTCTGTCCCCGATATCCGATACAATTCGGGCGAAAAAGTAAAAATCCATCATCCGTGAACTTATGCGGAACCAGTCATAATCCCAGCGCGAAAACAGCTCCAGGTCGGAGGTCACGGAAAAATTCCCGATATTCCAGTCCACAAAAACGGGAATTGTATCAAGCTCATCATTGGCGCCCATTTGCTCGATATTATCCAGGAAGAGGTGACTGTGCTTGCGAATCTGATCCTCGTGCATCCGATACTCATATTGCCCCTCTTCGGTCTCCAGCGTTTCAAGCAGATGCTCAATATCCACTTCCATCGTCTTTGAGGAGGGGGGGAGGGTGTTTCGTATGGTATGGCACGCCTTGTGGAATTTGGCAAACTGTACGGCCAGCTTTTTGATCTGTTTTTTATTGAGCCTTCGCGGGAGCTTTTCCCGGATCTGGATCGGGCGGTAGAAAACCACCCATGCATCCACCAGTGTATTTTTGTGACGGTGAACGAACAGGGAGTTCTCCTTCATCAGGGAGCGAGACAGAAAATGATCGAACGGCACCGGCAGGTTATTGGACAGGGCGTTGATAATGGTGTGGTCTTCTACAAAATGCTCATATTTGCCGAAATAGGAGAGCTTCCCGATAATGATATTGTCATCATCAAACCGGATCTGGTACACGTGGTTGGTTGAGACCTTGGCGCTGATATCGGTGATATCCTTGATCTCCCGGGTATCGTCGTAGTGTTGCCACGCCTCTCGTATAATGTCATCTAGATCGATAAATTTCATAAATGCCTGGTTAGATAATTCTACATGTCGTTTCAGTTTCCAGCCCGGAACAGCATTGGGAATCTGCCCACTCTACTCTTCTCGACTCTTAATAAAATGATCTGTGCAGGTATCCCCAAATAATTTTTAGAGAGCTTAGCAAACCCACGGTTTTTCCAAGCTCTCTTTCACAAGCCGCGGATCATTATGGATGCAGGTTGAAAGTTCAAAGCCGGAAGTGCTAAGGACCAACTCTTCAACCTTTTAACTTTTAACCTTTAACCTTCAACATCCAACATCCAACCCAAACACTACGCCCGTTCGGCCAGTTCAAACCAACGTTCGGTGCGCTCCTCGATCTGTTTCATCAGCGTATCGTAGCGAGTTGATTTTTCCTGGAGTTCCTCATGTCCCAGCTCCCCGCTGCTAATCTGGTTTTCCAGCTCCTTCTTTTCCTCTTCAAGTCGCGCAATTTCTTCCTCCAGCTGTTGGTACTCTCGCCGTTCGTTGTAGCTTAATTTCTGATTATCGGAAGGCGAGCGGGATGACTTCTGTGCCGGCGCTACCTCCTCCCGCTTTTCTTCCCGTTCTGCTTTCTTTTGATCCAGCTCCTCGCGGCGCCGCTGCTCGCGGTACTCTTCATACGTGCCGTGGTGATCACTGATCTTTCCGTCCCCTTCAAAAACGAGATAGTGATCGACGAGTTTGTCCATAAAGAAACGGTCGTGGGAAACCAGGATCAGGCAGCCATCAAATCCCAGCAGAAACTCCTCCAGCTTGTTCAGGGTTAGCAGGTCCAGGTCGTTGGTGGGCTCATCAAGGATCAGGAAGTTGGGATTCTGGATGAGCACCAGCATCAGTGCCAGTCGCCGTTTTTCGCCCCCGCTGAGCTTCCTGACGGGGGTGTACTGCATTTCCGAAGTAAACATAAAGTGCTCCAGGAATTGGGAAGCCGATATTTTCTTTCCATTCGAGAGCTCTATTATCTTGCGTTCCTCTTCAATGATGTCGATGACCCGCTGGCTGTCGTCAAAATCGAGCCCTTCCTGCCGGTAGTGGCCAAAGGCGATCGTTTCGCCCACGCGCCTTTTGCCGGAGTCAAGGGGCTCTTCACCGGTCAATATTTTAAGGAATGTGCTTTTTCCCACGCCGTTCGGACCGATGATGCCGATACGTTCGCCGCGGTCAAAATCGTAGTCGTAATGATCCAGAATCACTTCCTCACCATAGCTTTTGGAGACGTTGATCAGTTCCAGGATTTTGCCCCCCATTCGCTGCATATCCATTTGGAGGCGCAGCTCAGGATCGGCAGGGCCACTTCTCGCTTGCTCTTTAAGCTCCTTGAAATCATCAATTCGGGATTTTGACTTGCTGGTCCTTGCCTTGGGAGAACGCCGTATCCACTCCAGCTCCTGCTTGTACATCTGTTTGGTTTTGTGAGCCTTCTTCCGTTCAATTTCCCGGCGCTCAGCCCGCTTCTCCAGGAAGTACTGGTAATTGCCGTTGTGGTGGTACATCTTGCCGCCTTCCAGCTCCAGGATATGATCACAAACCCGATCCAGAAAATATCGGTCGTGGGTCACCATTAACAGGGTCATGCTGCTTTTGATGAGAAACTCCTCCAGCCATTCAATCATTTCGAGATCGAGGTGGTTGGTGGGTTCATCCAGGATTAACATGTCAGGATCGCCCAGCAGCGCAAACGCCAGCGCCACCCGTTTACGCTGGCCGCCCGAAAGGGTGGAGATGGACTGGTCGAGATCGTGGATGTTGAGCTTGCCCAGAATCTGCTCCATCCGCTGCTCATAGTCCCACGCTCCGGCGGACTCCATCTTTGCTGCCGCTTTTTCAAAGGCTTTCTTGTTCTCTTCGTTGAAGTTTTCTGCCTGTTTCTCTGCCGCATTGTGGTATCTCTGGATCAGCCGAACCATCTCATTGTCGTTATCGGCTATAAACGAACGGATGGTTTTGTCATCGTCGAGCCGGGGTTCCTGTTCCAGGTACCCGATACGGATGTCATTCTGGATCATCACCTTGCCGTCGTCGGGAGTCTCTTCGCCCGCCAAAATTTTCAGGAGGGTAGATTTGCCGGTACCATTTTCGGCTATCAGGGCCGTCTTGTCTCCTTTGGAGATGCCGAAGGAGAGTCCTTCAAACAGCAGGTTGTCCGCATAGTGTTTGGAAATATTTTCAGTGGAAAGGTACGTCATAGATGATAAAAATACGCTGATGCTGACTCAATTTTGTATCGGAAGCATGGAAGGTATTCAAATACCAGAAGAAAGTCACAGAAAGATGAACTGCATGTTTATACAAAAATAACGATAGGATTAGAACAATATTCGTTAAAGATTGAAATACAGATATGCAGGTCAAGCCTCCAGCAAACTGGTAATTGAAAAGTTTACTGCCTGAGACCCTTTTTATCATTTCTGCACGCCACCTGGTGCACGCGATAGAAGCCCAAAAGCAGGCAGAACTTCCAGGTGCGACTTCCCCGAATTCATATTCAACACCGAGCAAAAATATCATTATACTACTTTTCTTAATTTTGTCGGCAGCTTAATATAACCGTCATAATCGGATCACAACTGTTAAAGAAAAAGGTATAATTATGGATAGACGCGATGCACTCAAAAATATGGGAATGGGATTGTCAGCCGGGGCTTTTGGCGGATTTTCGCTGGGTGACGATCCATGGCAAAAAACCAGGCGAGAGCAGCGGGAAGCCTACGCCGGTGCCACTAATGGACTGCCGCCGCTGGAGATCACCAATGTAAAAGCGATTGCCACGGCCCCTCACGGCATTGAACTGATTGTCGTCAAGGTTGAAACGAGTGAACCGGGGCTGTACGGGGTGGGGTGCGCCACCTTTCGCCAGCGAGCCAAACCGGTACTCTCGGCTGTGAATGATTACCTGGCCGATTTCTGTATAGGGATGAATGTCAATAATATTGAGGATATATGGCAGATGACCTATCAAAATTCATACTGGAGGAATGGTCCTGTCCTCAACAACGCACTCAGTGGACTCGACCAGGCCCTCTGGGATATCAAGGGCAAGCGGGCCAACATGCCTGTCTATGAACTGCTTGGCGGTAAAACCCGCTTTGCCGTGGATACATACACGCACTGCGGAGATGAGTCGATCGAGGCGGTGATTGAAAACGTACAGCAGGCGATGGAGGAGGGGTTCCGGCACTGCCGCATCCAGCTGGGCGGATATGGGTCCACGGCCATAACCGGTCAACCTGATTTTAAAAAAGCCGGATTCGGCATGGAGCGCGACCGCTTTATGGATACTCACACCTACCTTGCCGGGACGCGCGAGCTCTTTGAAAAAGTGCGCGCGGCCTGTGGAGACCGGATTGAACTTTGTCACGATATCCATGAGCGTGTACAGCCCCGCGATGCCATTCAGCTTTGTGAGGACCTGGAGCAGTATCGTCCCTTTTTCATTGAAGATCCGCTTTCGCCGGAGAATAACGACTGGTTTGAGCTGCTGCGTCAAAAAACATCGGTTCCCATAGCGATGGGAGAACTCTATAATAATCCCCATGAGTGGACCGAACCGATGACTAACCGCTGGATCGATTTTATTCGGATCCACATCTCGCAAATAGGAGGGATCACGCCTGCCATGAAAGTGGCGAGGCTGGGAGAATGGTTTAACGTGCGGACGGCCTGGCACGGGCCGGGAGATGTGTCGCCCGTGGGACATGCCGCCAATGCGCATATCGACCTTGCGGTGTGGAATTTCGGGATCCAGGAGGCCCCCAGTATGACGGATCGTCTCCGGGAGATTTTTCCGGGTGCACCCCGTGTAGAAGATGGCTATGTCAAAATTAATGAAGCGCCGGGGCTGGGCGTCGACATCAACGAAGAGGAGGCCGCCAAATACCCGATCCCGGACAAACAGCTCAACACATGGACCCAGGTTCGTGCACTGGATGGAACCCCGATTCGTCCCTGATCTGCATTTCAGATAAGAAATAATTTAATGCAAGTCCGGCTTTATAGCGGTGCACTTCAGTCTCTCCCGGAGGGGCAGGCGGAGATCTCCGGGAGCGTCCCGGAGATCTTTCTTCATGTAGCACGTACTCTTGAACTCGACAGTGAGCCCTACTCACTCAGCCTCCTGACAAACTGCCGGGCCGAGCTCCGGGAATAAAATGTGGAATTTCGACCATTGTCCATAATCCGGCCCGGTATATATCGCTGTCTGCCGTTGGGAAGTATCACCAGCAGCTCTATTTGACCAACTCTGCCATACCTTCTCTCTATCTCCATATTTTTACGTATAAGGACGCGCGTTCCCATCACCAGAAATTCATCATCTGGCAATTCCAACACCGCGTAATAGGTTGTTCCCTTTTTCTTGATGTAGTCAAATTTGACGGGTTCTTGAGCTTTCAGGGATGAAGTGGCAAATACAGCAAGAGCCAACAGCATGAGAAGGGACGAAAACATCCTGATATTAAAGTAAAAACTCATAAGAGCCTCCAATCTATGTAGCGCTGACACCAATTAAGACTATTAGCAGGGACCAGGGAATGCGGGGACAGGAATAAACCCTGTTCCCGCCGAAATCTTGGTACTTATGTATTCCGAACTTCTTGCATGCGCGCGGGCCAAAAAGTTCCGTCATGCTTCGAGCAAAACAGCCGAATATTATTAATGTAGTGTAGTTAGCAGTGAAACACAGGCTAACACCGGAAATTTACAGGATAATTGACCGTGAAAACCTTACACTCCGGCAAGCTGCTATTTTACGACTCTTTCATTTGCTGCCGCTGTGCATACATGTCAAATAAAATCCAGAAAAAGGGATAGGGTGGGAAAACCACCGAGAGTATCATCTTCGCCGTCTTAAACCTGGTGGTTTCTGAATCACAGATCCCGGCTATTCCCGATACCCAAAAAATAATAAACAGGAACCCACCGAAAGCAATACCCAGCGATCCGAGGAATCCAAAGTTGTTGTAAAAAGTTTGCAGCATAAATTAAGCTCTGTTTTAAGCAGTTTAATCGTTATTTTCTTCGGTCTTCATTTTATCGAAAATAACTGTAAAAAACAGATTATGCTTCCCGTAGTTTCTATAGTGGGTCGACCCAACGTGGGGAAATCCACTCTTTTTAACCGGCTAATCGGTGCCCGCAAGGCGATTGTGAGCGATGAGTACGGTGTGACGCGTGATCGCCACTATGGCCAGAGCGACTGGAACGGCCGTGATTTCACCCTTATTGATACCGGTGGCTACCTGCCCGAAGAATCAGATAAGATTGTGCAAGGTGTGCGCGAACAGGTACACATCGCCATGTCGGAGTCGGATCTTATTCTTTTTGTGGTCGATGTGGAGGCGGGAATCACCAGTCTGGATCAGTCGGTGGCACAGTTGCTCCGTCAACAGGAAAAACCGGTACTCTTGGTCGCCAACAAGGCGGATAACGAGGAACGAAAGCTTAATGCCACTGAATTCTACACCCTGGGATTTGATGAACTCTTCTCGGTGTCTTCCGTGAACGGGATGGGGACCGGAGAGCTGCTGGATCGGCTGGTGGAGATGCTTCCGGAACCGGATGAGGAAGTTGAAACCGATACACCCAAACTGGCCATTATTGGTCGCCCGAATGTCGGGAAAAGCAGCTTTGTAAACGCGCTGCTCAATGATGAGCGTAGCATCGTAACAGATATTCCGGGAACTACGCGCGATTCAATCAACAGCGAGCTGATTTATAATGACAAGAAATATATCCTGGTAGACACCGCCGGTCTCCGTAAAAAGAAAAACGTGAAAGAGAATATCGAGTTTTACAGTACCGTACGCACCGAGCGGGCGATTCGAGAGTGCGATGTAGCGATACTGCTGATCGACGCCATGCAGGGATTTGAGTCCCAGGACAAGCATATACTGCACATGGCGGATGAGTTGAACAAGGGCATTGTGCTGGTGTTAAACAAATGGGACCTGGTGCCCGAAAAAACGACCAACTTGTTAAAAGAGTTTGAGGAATATATCTATGACCGGATTCCAACCAAGCGGTGGATACCAATTGTATCCATGTCGGCCCTGAACCGAAAACGGATACACCGTGTTATCGACATTGCGGACAGGGTGCTTGAAGAACGGAAACGTTCGGTCCCGACTCCCGTATTCAACGACTTCCTGCAGCGAATTCTCAAGCAGCGACCGCTGCCTATAAAAAGGGGGGTGCGACTCAAAATTAAGTACGCCACACAGGTTAAGGCAAATCCACCGGTCTTTAAATTTTTCATGAATCTTCCATCGGAACTTCCGGCCAACTACCGGCGGTTTATAGAAAACAAGATCCGTGAAGAATATGGCTTTACAGGCGTGCCTATTACGCTTACATTCAAGCAAAAATGACAGATTCAGATTGAACAGAACAGGTGAATAGGTTATTTTAAATCGTTCAAAATCGTAATTCTATATTAAATAGTCGATGGCTCAACCACAGAATTTAGAACAACCGGTAGCAAACGCCCTGAACGAGGATTTTGATCGGGAGCGCGAGTTTTCATTTCTCGAAAATTTATATCTCCCTGAAATTTTTAAAGCGTTGTGGTATTCCCTGAAACAGATGTTTCAGCCTACGGTAACTCTCGATTATCCCGAAGAAAAGTGGGATCCTCCGGCAATTTTCCGCGGACGCCCGGTGCTGGTGGAAGACAACGGCAAGGAACGATGTGTGGCCTGTGGTTTATGTGCACGGGCCTGCCCGCCGCTGGCGATCAGTATGCAGGCTAATGAAGACAGCGACGACCCCAAAGAGCGGTATCCAGATTTTTTTGAAATCAATATGCTGCGCTGCATATACTGTGGATATTGCGAGGAGGTCTGCCCGGAAGAGGCCATCGTTATGAGCAAGGACTACGATATTGTGTTTGAATCGCGCGAGGAGGCTATTTACGACAAAGAGCGCCTGCTGGTACCCAAAGAGGATCTGGAAGAACGGCTGGATTTTCTCCGGGAATACAAAAATCGACAGTTCGGCAAATTTTGGGATTTCCAGGAAGAAAACAACATTCACTCCGTAAGAGACCGGGATCGTGAATTTAACGCAGGCCTGTCGCTGGTTGAAATGCTGGAGCAACAGCAGGAAAATGACAATGTAACCGCTTCGTCTGATTGGGTTCGGTAGAAAAGATAGTTCACTCCTAGGATATGTCAGAAAACAGCAGGGAAGAGGTCACCCAGGAACAATTGGATGAATTGGTGGAGGATGCGGCCTACCTGCAGGATGAAGCCGAAGCCCTGAAATATGTTATTGACGAGGTTCCCTACACCGAGACCCCGCCCGGTGGAGAGTCGATTGCTGAAATGTTACTGCTGATTGATCATGCACAGCTCTCCTATTATCGTCCCGTTATTGAAGATGCCTACCAGAATTCACGCCCCACACGGTTGGATAACTACGATCACTTTGAATCGACCTTTCAACTGGACGAAGAAAAAGCAAAAGATATACAAAAGACACTCAGCAAAATTGTCAAACATCGTGCAGGACTGGTAAATCTTTTAAAGAAAATTCCTTTAATTGATTGGGAAACAATAATTTATAAAAATAAACAAGAATTATTATTGTATGAATTTGCCCGAAACATGATCCATTTTGAAAGGGGAAAACTAAAAGATATCGCAGACCTTGTTATGGTATTTAACCAGGAAAAGCAGGCGCAGCGGGAGATCCGGCAGCGGGCTGGGCAACGTCCATCGCCTAATAATAATCCGCCCTCAACTGACAATTAGCAGTTTATGATGGACTGGGATGCATTTCTACTACTTGTTGTGGGTCTTTATGCGGCCGTCAAAACATCTCAATTGGCTTACCGAACCCAGAATTTTAAACACTTGAGCTATGCCTCGGCCATCCTGTTTTTTTCAATGGGGCAGGGGGGGATTCTGCTCAATACCATACTTTCCGGCTATGACATGACCATTGAGATGCCCCTTTTTATTGAGTTTACCTCCGTTATTGCAGTTTCGCTGGCACTGTGCGGACTGGCCGTATTTATACGCGAATCCAAACCGGTTTTTGCTCAATTTCCACTTATTTACGCTGCAGTACCACTGCTGCTCATTCTATCCTACTGGTTTGTGAGAGATTCCTTTGCCATAAAAGCATGGCTGTTAAGCATTTATGAGGGAGGAGCACTACTAGTAGCCCTCATGATGTACGGTACACGAAGCTATCGAAGTGCAGAAATTGTACACTTTAAATATATGCTTGCTGCAACACTGTTATTTTTGGTTACATATATCCTGTATTGGTTCGTGCCGGGTATGAGCAGTGATTACAGTTGGGTATGGCAGCTGGTGCTGGGGGCCGGAGTAATGACAACCGCACTGGCCAGTCGGTTCAATATCAAGCACATTGCGACTCCCGAAATGGAGTATTAGGTAACTTAAACTGTCACAAAATCGCTCAATCTACACACTCTATGGCATTGAAGGAAGGGAATAAAGCACCTAATTTCGTTTTGCAGGACACCGAAGGAAATGAGGTTCAACTCTCAGATTTCATGGGGAATCCGGTTGTCCTGTTGTTTTTCCCGTTGGCATTTTCAGAAGTCTGTACCAGGGAGCTGTGTACAGCCAGGGATAACATGAAGCTTTTTGAGTCACTCAACGCAAAAATACTGGCAATAAGCGTGGACAGCTTTTTTACCCTAAAGGAGTTCAAGAGGTCGCACAATATCAATTTTACGCTTTTAAGCGACTTTAACAGAGAAGTTTCTCAAAAATACGAGACGTTATATCATGATTACTATGGTATGAAAGGAGTTGCCAAACGCTCCGCTCATATCGTTGACAGCAAAGGGATTATCCAGTATCGCGAGGTGCTGGATAATTCCAGTGAGCTTCCAGATTTCGATGCCATTCAAACAAAACTACAGGAGCTCCTCTCTTAGAGAAGTGCTTCTTCTATACAACCATACTATCTGTAGCAATATGGTAACTAGTCATAACTTTACATAATATATATTATACGACAAATGGTTTGCTATTGGTCTTGAGAAAAATTAGCGATTCTGCGCAGTTGATGGTTGTAAATATTGGTTTTAAGTGGTTAAAATCATGAGTATCTGGGATTTTACCTGCTGATATGCCCCGTTCTGCAACTGTAACAAGTATAGCAAGTAGAATTACGTGCAGCGATTATTGTTCTCCACTCTTTTATAAATCAATCATCCATTTCATTTATCAATTCAGGCAGCAGTACCTCCTTAACCCAATAATAATCTGGATCGACTTGAAGAGAAGTCTGGTAAGCCTCTCTGGCATCCGCCAACCTGTCTTGCTCAATATAGGCCTGCGCCATCCAGGCGTAATTTTCAGCTTTTCCCCACTCGGGGTACAGACTGTTTTGCGGGCTCCATTCCTCAAAGTATCTGCCCGCTTTCTTAAATGTGTCAACCGCTTTTTTAACACTTCCCCCAAACATGCCGGGTTTATACAAAAGACTGATCCCATAAATCATGGCAACCCGCGGATTATCCGGGGCCAGTTCCCGCGCTCGATCAATCGTACGCTCTGACTTGGGACCATATCGCATTCCAGAGATCATTCCCTTGGCTTTCATGCCGTAGCAGTTGCCCAGCAGCGCCCAGCCCTCGGCAAACTCGGGAGCTTCTTCTGTAACTTGTTCCAGCTGCTCTATGCTGGTATTCAGGTAGTCTTCCTGCTGTTCTTTTTCCATATCTTCAAAAATACTGCTTAACCGATAATTGGCATACGCAGTATAGTAGCTGGCCAATACCGAAAGCTCCTTGTCTGCTACCTGCGGAACAAGCTGCTGAATTTGGGCTTTCGTTTCCAGCAAAAGCTGCTTGTTGCCGTGTGTTACGGCTGAATCAAGACGAATTTTAGATTCGATCAGAGATTCTTTTAAAGGGTTTGTTACGGGTGATTTCCAATGATTTGCTGCTGAGAAAAACCAAGATACTATAACAATAGTTAGAAGGCGAAGAACATTAGCTGACATAAATAAAACGCTGCATTTCGGTTTATAGTTATAATTTCAATCGCAGGAAAAACCTCTTACTGTTGGTGATAGTCTAACTGCATACCTGACATAGTTATTTGTCTTTCATGCAGAACAGTAACGACAAATGTAACGTAATTTGAACGTTGTTTTATTGTTCCGTTTAAATAGTCTGATTTGTTACCGGTGTACTCAAATATCAGATGATTTGCTAAAGTTTTTTTCATAAACTTGCCTTGTTGTAACTAAAATCTTGTCGTCGTTCATTTCGTGTTATGAATTCCGTTCTGTTTGTTTGTACCGGCAATTATTATCGCAGTCGCATGGCAGAAGAACTCTTCAACTTTTGGGCTCCGGTTACGGATTTATCCTGGGAAGCTCACTCCGCCGGCCTACGGGAAGATATGTCAAAATCGCCGAATGAAGGCCCCATCTCCAAACATGCGGTACGTATGCTCGCCCAAAACGGGTTTCCGGTCTCCTCTTCAAAACGCTATCCCAGAAGTATAGAAAAAGAAGAGCTTGAAGTCCACAATGTAGTTATCTGCCTGCACCGGACCGAGCATGAACCGATGATCCAAAAGCGGTTTCCAAAGAATAACAGTGAAATTTTATTTTGGGAAGTTCCAGATATCCAGTACATGGAACCGGAAGAGGCATTCAGCCGCATAAAGCGTCAGGTGCATCAGCTTATCTCTCTGCTGAGTTCGGTTTAAAAATGATCGATTTAGCTCCTTAATTAAGTTTGAAGATCCGATAAAGCCGATAACACGGATTCTAAAAAATTTTGCGATGATCCAGGGAGGGAATTCGTCTGCGAACCTCCTTCAGGCGGGAAGGGTCAATAACAGCGGTGGCTATTCCGACCTCTTTGCCGGCATCGGCCAGTACCTCTCCCCAGGGATCCACAATCAGGCTGTGCCCGTGTGTTGTTCGTTTTTTTCCGTGTGTTCCGGTCTGTGCAGGTGCCAGCACGTAGGCGGTATTTTCAATGGCACGGGCCCGTAAAAGTGGCTTCCAGTGATCTCTGCCCGTAGTTGCCGTAAAGGCCGAAGGCACGCACAACACATCTGCCTGTCGCTCGGTTAGCGAGCGATAAAGCTCGGGAAAACGCAGGTCGTAGCAGATACTCATGCCAATATTGCCAATCTCTCCGGCCCGACTTACCACCGGACGATTTTTCCCGGATTCCACGTAGTCAGACTCCCGGTAACTCTCTCCTTCCGGCAGTTCCACGTCAAACAGGTGGATCTTATTATATCGTGCCAGTGTCTTTCCCTCCGGATCGACCAGCAGGGAGCAGTTATATACTTTGCCGTTACCCGCCGGAGTCGGATAGCTTCCTCCCAGAAGATAGATGCCAAACTCTTGAGCCGTGTCTTTTAAAAAATCGGGAGTGCGTTTTCCGATCTCCTCCGCCTGCTCCATCCTGGCTTCCAGACTTCCCAGGAAAACAAAATTTTCCGGGAGTGCCACAAGCCGGGCTCCCCCCTTCGCGGCTTTGCGAACCTCTTCATATGCTTGTTCCAGGTTATAGTTGAAATCTGGCTGGCTGTTCATCTGGGCGACAGCTGCTCGGTAGGACTCCATGATACATTCAATTTTAAGATTTACAGTGGATTACCGCGTTGTTATAGACCTGAATAAACATCAACGCGTTAATCTTCGTTGACGGGTACCGTCAGCTCGAATTAAATAGAGCTCAGTTTTGCCTCCTTTTGTACTGAGATAGGCGATCTCCCGGCCGTCCGGAGACCACGAGCCATAATATTCGTTACTCTCCCCGGCTGTGATGCGGCGTACATTATTTCCCGCTTTATCCATAACAAACAGGTCGAAAATACCCGCTTCGCGATCCGAAGAAAAAAGGATTTGATATATCTCCGGTGACCATACCGGAGATATATCGTATGAAGGGGTATTCGTCAGTTTTCGCTTGTTATTGCCGTCTGAATTCATGATGTGTATGTCAAAGAAACCGGTTTCATTGGAGATATACGCAATCTGTTGGCCGTCCGGAGACCAAATGGGATCAAGCGTGTAAGCGGTGGAATGCGTGAGCCTGGTTTGGGATGAACCGTCGGCGTTCATTACATAGATTTCCGGCTGGCCGTCACGACCTGATACAAATACTATCTTCTCCCCGTCAGGAGAAAACCGCGGATGTACATCACTGGCCCGATTCCATGTCAGCGGCGTACGATTCCGGGCCCGTTTATCCATCGTATAAATTTCGTAGTTCCCCCTTTCACTCCGCAGGTGGGCTAAAATGGTATTGCCGTCGGGTGACCAGCTTGGCAGGTAGCCATCCCGTGCATAGGTTTTGTACAGTCCCCTGATCTTATATACCACCGTGTCTGGCGGGTGCGGGGGGACGGTGCTTTCACGGTCCGAATAAAAGGCGATATCACGTCCACTCGGCGACCAAGCCGGGTATAGATCATTGGCCGGATGATCGGTTACCTGCTCCCTGTTTAAATTCCTGAGATCAATTACATAGATATCAAAATTGCCACTGTACGAGGCTGAAAATGCCAGTTTTTGACCGTCGGGCGACCAGTATGGACCAGTGGCTATCATACCGGTTGGTGAAAAGGCTTGCCCATGCGCATGCTGAGCCGATGTGCCGGTTAAAACGACAATCAACAAGAGGGGTATATAGCGTGGAACTGCTTCCATAATAGTCCCTTCCAAACTTGGGGATAAAGTCAGCCCGGACTCCCGGCATTTTTTTGAACTGAACTGTTCGGTGGTATTTATTAATCTACATTCAACATTCAAGCCAGGCTTTTTTAAAATATGCGATACGTCGGGACTAAATTCAACGCATATTGCAACAATACAACAGGGCGAACTTACACCTGAAGCACGCCCGTCTTGAACTCCTCGATATGCGGGTTATGATCAGCGCATTGAATGGCATGCGATATTTTTCGGCGGGTTTGGGCCGGATCAATAATTTCATCCACCCACATGCGGGCCGCTGCATAACGTACATCGGTTTGCTTTTCATACTGCCGGCTGATCTCTCTCATGATCTCCTGCTCCTCCTCCGACGTAATCTCCTCCCCTTTTTTTTCCAGGGTTCGAACCTTGATCTGGGTCATCACCTTGGCCGCCTGGCTGCCCCCCATAACGGCGATCTGTGCCGATGGCCAGGCGTATATAAAGCGTGGATCGTAGGCCCGGCCACACATGGCATAATTCCCGGCTCCGTAGCTGTTGCCTGCTACAATCGTAATTTTGGGAACCGTGCTGTTGGCCACCGCATTCACCATCTTGGCTCCATCCTTGATGATGCCTCCGTGTTCGGCCCTTTTCCCGATCATAAATCCGGTGACATCCTGGAAAAAAATAATCGGTATTTTCTTTTGGTTGCAGTTCATGATGAACCGGGCGGCCTTGTCGGCACTGTCTGAATAGATAACGCCCCCGATCTGCATCTCACCCTGCTTGTTTTTGACAACTTTCCGCTGATTGGCAACGATGCCCACGCTCCAGCCATCGATGCGGGCATATCCCGTAATCAGGGTTTGTCCGTATCCCTTTTTGAAAGCGGTAAAGGAATCCGCATCCACGATACATTCAAGTACCTTGTTCATGTCATAGGCCTTTGAACGATCATCCGGGAACAGATCATAAATTTCTTCCGGGCCTCGGGAGGGCAGTTTGGCCGCCCGCCGGTTAAATCCCGCTTTTTCAAACGGCCCCAGTTTATCTACCAGGTCGCGAATGGTACGCAGGCACTCCTCGTCATTTTCCATCTTATAGTCGGTAACCCCGCTGATTTCGGTATGCGTGGT
This sequence comes from Halalkalibaculum sp. DA3122, assembly GCF_043951865.1. Lineage (NCBI taxonomy): Bacteria > Pseudomonadati > Balneolota > Balneolia > Balneolales > Balneolaceae > Halalkalibaculum > Halalkalibaculum sp. DA3122. The sequence continues at coordinate 64,034 of NZ_JBINJF010000009.1, read as the reverse complement.
TGCCCCGCCAAGGGTCTCATTATCCACATTTTCCCCGATAGCTGCCTTCACCAGGTAGCTGCCCGCCAGGAATACGCTGCCGGTTCCCTCCACAATAAGTGCTTCATCACTCATAATCGGCAAGTAGGCTCCTCCGGCCACGCAGCTCCCCATGATAGCTGCAATCTGGGGAATTCCCCTGGCGCTGATCACGGCATTGTTCCTGAAGATCCGGCCAAAATGTTCTTTATCGGGAAAAATTTGATCCTGCATTGGCAGGTAAACACCGGCAGAGTCGACCAGGTAGATAATCGGCAGGTGGTTCTCAAGGGCGATCTCCTGGGCACGCAAGTTTTTTTTGGCGGTGATCGGAAACCAGGAACCCGCCTTTACAGTGGCGTCGTTGGCTACCACTACACACTGCCGGCCGGAGATCTCGCCTATTCCCATCAGCACTCCTCCAGCGGGACATCCGCCCTCCTCCTCATACATCTGGTAGCCAGCCCAAAGGCCCAGTTCATTGAATTCACTATCCGGGTCGAGCAGCTGGTCAATCCGCTCCCGGGCAGTAAGCTTGCCTTTTTTGTGTTGCTTATCAATCCGTTTGCGGCCTCCGCCCTGTTTAATTTCCGAAGCGGTATGGCGAATCTCTTCCAAAAGGGATCGAAGGGAGTGGGAGGCAGAAGTTTCTTTTGAGGAACTCATGGGAGACGGATCTATTTATTCAATACTAGGATCAGGCTTGAAGCGTTTTCAAAATAAAGAAATTTTAGAATCGTAAAAGGTAATATTACATTGAGCCTTTAACAGCGTAATTCACAAATACAATTGCCGTGGCTTTCTCAAAAAAACTGTCTCTTTTTCTACTATTCTCAATATTGACGAGCCTGCTTAATATCCCGGCCAATGCGCAACGCGGTATCACCTACCAGCAACTGGCCAACCAGCAGCGTGAGCAAAATATTTTTATCGATAATTTTACCCTCCCGGGGTCGCAGCCGGAGACCGTTCGGTTTGTGACAACCTTTCGTATCGACTACAACCTCCTCCCTTTCCGCAAATATGACAGCCCCGATGAACAGAAAAACTTTTTTAGTCCTGTCGGAATGAGCATAGAGATATTCCGGGATCCAAACCCGGAAGCTGACAACAGACGCCGCAGGGATGATTTTTCAGTCGAGGGACTTGAGCCGGTGGAGCGCTCGTTCTGGAGAGATACGGCATTTGCAGAAAATTATGAGCAAACGAAATCCAAAAATAAGTTTATCACCGGTCGGCTGGATACAGAACTGAAACCGGGCGGTTACAGCTATATCCTGCAGTTTACCCGGGGTGAAGAAGTGGATGGCAGGACCTCACGCAAACGGTATGTCAAGGTGTTGCCGTACGGGGAAAAGAAAAAAGGAAATATTGTGCTGGCTGAAACCTACCGCAGGGATGAAGGCAATAGTTCCTATGGCACCATCGACCTGCTGAACTTTGGGGAGAATGTGTATTACGGGCAAGACTTCTTTACCCTGATTCACCTGCCGGGCTATAAAGCCTCGGACTCTTACAGCCTTGAGGTCAACAGGGTGGAAGTCAACGACCGGGATACTACGCAGGTTGCCACGGTGCATTCCGCCAGCATCCAGCAGACCGATATCCTGGAAGGCAGCCGGCCGGAGTTGACAAGCTCAGACGGCGATCAGCAACTGGTGCTGCAAAATGCCCCGGAAGGTCACACCTATGCCGTTGTCAAAATTCCCAACAGCCAATTTATGAACGCGGTCTACCAGATACGGGTAACAAAAGAGGAGGAAACATCGCCCGTAGCCGAAACCATATTCCGTTCGCGGTGGATTGAGATGCCGACCAGCCTGCTGAATGTGGATGTGGCCATAGATATGCTGCGTTTTATTGTGGATGACCAAACGATACGTGAAATGAAGTCGGGATCCAATGCGGAGAAGGAGAAGAAGTTCAGAGCGTTTTGGGAAAAGCGGGATCCCACTCCAAATACAGAATACAACGAGCTGATGGCCGAATATTACCGCAGGATTGATCACGCTTATGAGCAATTTTCAACGATAAACGTCAACGGGTACAACACCGATCAGGGGAACATCTATATCAAATTTGGTCCGCCCGAAAATGTAAACCGAAAATTCCCCCCGGGAGAGCCCGCCGTGGAGGTCTGGGAATATCCCAACCGACAATTTGTTTTCAGGGCTGTGAGTGGTTTCGGGGAGTTTAAACTGGTCTCAGATTAATTTTGAGAGGTTTTTGCAAAACGTTGTTTTGGCCAATATCGTCATTTATATAAAATAACACCTCCCTTAACTGACGAGAGTAGACAACACAACCGCCCCGGCTACTTCTCTATTGCAACTCGGTAATCCAGCCGGGAATGGTCCATTTTAGCGCTGCTCCTGTATCCATGTTCAATTCTCAGAACATTATTGTATCTTTGCCGTTTACTAACACAAATACAGGAAAAAAAGGTTATCAGGGAATGTCCGTTCGTATAGCTATCAGTATCGGAGATTATAACGGTATTGGTCCCGAGGTGGTTTTAAAGACATTGCAAAATCGAGATCTGGGCGATTGTACACCTGTCATTCTCGGGGATACCAAAATTATAGATTATTACCTCGACCGGCTGAATATCTCGTTGGAATATCACGCGGCAGACTCCATACAATCGGTTTCGGACGGCCGCATAAATATTCTTAATCTATTAAGCAGCAACGATATAGTAATAGAACCTGGTAAGCTTTCAAAGAACGCCGGCTCCTGCGCAATGCAGGCGGTCGAAACAGGTATCCAGCTCTGTCTTTCAGGAGAAACAGCCGCCCTGGTAACGGCATCCATCTCAAAAGAGGCAGTGAACAGAGCGGGATACCACATCCCGGGACATACCGAATTCCTGGCCGAAAAAACCCGGACAAAAGATTTTATCATGATGATGGTCAATGAGGGGCTCCGAATCGGGTTGATTTCCACCCACGTTCCGCTGAAAGAGGCTGCCGGCTGGATTTCAAAAGAGAGGGTGACGCGGTTTATTCGAATCATCAGCAAGAGCCTGACCCGTGATTTTGGAATCGAGCGCCCCCGTGTTGCGGTGCTGGGACTTAATCCCCATGCCGGGGATGGCGGCATGATCGGTCGCGAAGAGATCGAGGTTATACAACCGGCGATCGAGCAATATGCATCAGGTGGAATCAACGTTGAGGGCCCCTTCCCTGCCGACGGCTTTTTTGGAAGTCGCAACTATAGGCAGTTTGATGGTATCCTGGCGATGTATCATGACCAGGGACTGATTCCGTTTAAAACGCTCTCGTTTGGGGCGGGTGTCAACTTTACGGCGGGCCTCCCTTTCATCCGTACATCACCCGACCACGGAACGGCGTTTGACATAGCGGGCCAAGGCAGCGCCAATCCCGCCTCTTTCCGGCAAGCCTTTGACTTAGCGGTATCACTTGCCAAAAAACGAAGGGGACAATCGGCATGAAAGGATCCAGGAGTCCGGAATACAGCAAGCTCGCCTATATCTACGACACCATTATGGAGGATGTTGATTACGAGGTTTGGGCCGACTTTATCGACGAGATTATCCAGACCAATCATCCCGACCCGGTATCGATCCTTGAGCTGGCCTGCGGCACCGGTTCCATGGCCCTCTCGCTTGATGAACTGATGTGCTACGATATTGTCGCCACGGATAAATCACCCCATATGATTAAAATTGCCCGGTGCAAAAAGCGTGACAACAGGTGGTCAGATGTGGACTTTGAAGTGATGGATTTTTTGGATATTGCTCTCGACAGGCGTTTTGACGCGGTAATTTCCACTTTTGACAGCGTGAATTACCTGCATAAGCCGCGCGATATTGTCCGCCTCCTAAAAGAGATAAAAAAGGTGCTGAAACCGGACAGCATCTTCGTTTTTGATTTTACAACACCCAAAAATTCGATCCGTTCCATTAAATACCTGAACAACGAAGAGGGGTATGCGCCGGGGAATTACCGTTTTTTTCGAAAAAGCAGTTACAATCCCAGCAGTCGCATCCATTACAATGTATTCGATATTGAAAAGCTGGACAACGACATGGAAACAGTGTTGGAGAAATACCACGAAGTTCACAAACAAAAAATTTATACTTTGCCGGAAATGCTTGATATTATCGATGAAACCGAGTTTACCCTGCTCGCCAAATATGACGGGTTTGACCTTGTGGAAGCGGATGAGTCAAGTTTAAGAATAACGATGGTGTTGCAATGCCCTACGATTCAGTAATTGAGTTTAACAACGTGTCTGTAACGTACGATTACCGGAAGGTACTCGATAACATCTCCTACTCGCTCGAAAACGGGGAGTTCAACTACCTGATCGGTCAAACCGGGGCTGGCAAAAGCTCCTTTTTGAAGCTTATCTACCGGGACATAACACCGGACAGCGGTACCGTGCGGGTGGCCGATATGGAGGTCAACTCCCTTGATGAAAACAAGGTTCCCTACCTGCGCCGCCGGCTGGGTATCGTGTTCCAGGATTTTCAGCTGCTGCCCGACCGTACTGTCTATGAAAACGTGGCTTTTGCCCTGGAGGTAACCGGTCAAAAACCCAGCTTCATCAAACAGCGGGCACTCGAGGTTTTGGGGATGGTGGGACTCAGCCACAAGCGCAAAAATATGCCGGGTGACCTTTCGGGCGGAGAGCAGCAGCGGGTCGTGATTGCCCGAGCACTGGCCAATGAACCCCGCATTATGCTGGCGGATGAGCCGACCGGGAACCTCGACCCGGAGGCCTCCGCATCCATTATGGAGCTCCTGGAACAGATCAACAACCGGGGCATGTCGGTACTGATGGTTACCCACGATTATGACACTGTGAAGCAGTATCCCTATCGAACCCTGAAACTGCAAGATGGACAAATAAAGGAAATTGACGTCAAAAGTCTTTAATCTGCTTTGGTAGAACAGGGCTCCCGACCTGTATACGTAGTACCCGGCCATGTCCGACCGCGACCTTTGCTACAGGGTATTCCCTGTTAGCGTTGGAGAAACGCGGTTTTCTTTACGAAAAACCTCTTCATTATACAGTAGATGAGGCAGGAGTTTTTATACTTGAAGCCAACGGCAGGCAGGAGTTATCTTGTTCTCGTTCTGTTAATCACTATTTATCGTAAAATGAATCTAACCAAACGCACGCAACGGGTCCGTGAAGAAGCCTTTCGGCTGGGGTTCGATGCTTGTGGCTTTGCCAGGGCACGTCGGCTTGAACGGGAGGAGCGCCGTCTTGAAGAGTGGTTACAACAGGGGCGGCACGGTAATATGGACTGGATGGAAAACTATTTTGACAAGCGGGTCGATCCCACGAAGCTGGTTCCCGGGGCCAAGTCGGTCGTTTCAGTGATAGGCAGCTATTATCACCCCGGTCATGAGCGTCAGAAAGAGCAGCAGGATATGCCCAAGTTTGCAAAATATGCCCAGGGACGCGACTATCACAAAGTGTATAAAAAGAAGCTGAAAAAACTGTTCCAGTTCACCAGCCAGCTTCTCGGCGGACTGGACGGCCGCGTATTTGTAGATTCCGCCCCGGTGCTGGACAAGGCATGGGCGGCTCGTGCCGGCATCGGATGGATCGGCAAGAATTCAAACCTGCTTAACAAAGAGATTGGTTCTTTCACTTTTATCGGGGAGATGATCGTGGATGCAGAATTTGTCTACAGCGCCACAGCCTCCGACCACTGCGGATCCTGCACCCGCTGTATCGACGCCTGCCCCACCAATGCGATCTATGAACCCTACCGGGTGGATGGATCCAAGTGTATCTCCTATTTCACCATCGAGCTGAAGGAGCAGATTCCGGATGACTACCAGGAGGGCATCGGCGAATGGCTCTTCGGGTGCGATATCTGCCAGGATGTGTGTCCCTGGAACCGCGAGCCCCGATACTCCCGGATGGAAGATCTCGCTCCAAGAGACGACATCCTGGATCACGATATCGATTTTTGGGAAGAACTGGACCTGGAACAATACGATGCCCTCTTTGAGGGAAGTGCCATACGACGTGCCAAGTTTGAGAAATTCAAGATGAATATCGCTACTGTATCCCAAAACCTGGACCGGTAGCATGACGGATCAGCTGCCCGATCCCCATATTGCAGCATTAATTTTAAACTGGAGGGATAGTGAAGCGACTATTGAGTGCATTCAATCAGTATCAGAGTCGGTAGCTGTCAATGTCGAAATTTACCTGCTGGACAATCAGTCAACGGCATCCTCCCGTAGAAAACTTTTGCGAGGGCTCGAACAGGTTGAATGTCCGATTCACTTCTTTGAAAGCGATCAAAACCTGGGCTTTGCAGGGGGCATAAATTACCTTGTCGAAGCGGTCGACTCTGCCAACGCTGATTATATCTTCCTGCTAAATAATGACGCAACTGTTTATCCCCGCACCCTCTCCAGGCTGGTCGGAGAACAGCGGGAAACGGGGTATCACCTGATCGGACCGGTTAACGAAGGCGCACGCTCCCGCTCAACCCGTCGCTGGCCTTATTGGCTTTTTGGCATACGTATCCCCGGTCTGTACAAAGCAGAACAGAACGGATGGGAAACATGCAATATAGACGGAGCAGGAGTATTATTGACTCAACAGGTAGTCAAACGGATACTGGAAAAACGCGGCAAATTATTGGATGACCGCTATTACCTGTATACCGAGGATACTGAACTGGGCCTGTATGCCCGCAGTCTCGGATACCGGTCCTTTATTACAAACCTCGCTCACTATTTTCACACGCGTGGTCAATACGGCACGTTAGAAAGGCGCAGTTTAACCTATTATTATACGACGAGAAATCGGGTTTTTCTTGCGAAGGATTACCTGGACTCATCCGTGCAACTGCTGTTTCACCTGTATTACTTGTTGTCAAGGATGGTGATACTGGGCCGTGAGTTTCTGAAACGTAACACGGCAATAGCCACTGCTGTATGGGAGGGATTGAAAGATGGATACGCCGGCCGAGGGGGTAAATGGAGGCATCACGAGTGAGAGTGCTATCCCGGAGTTCACATCGATGTTGACAGGAAACTCGGGATGAATACTATTTTGTGAACCCCGGTTCAGAACCGCTCCTTTTTTTCTTTTAATTCCTTGTACAGCATCTCCCGGGCCCGGAAAATATGCGCTTTAATTGTACCGAGCGGCTTGTCCAGGATATCGGCGATCTCCTGGTAGCTCTTTTCCTCCATATGGCGCATTTGGATGACCTTGCGGTATTTTGGAGGCAGATTCTCTATCGCCTGCTGTACCATCTGCTGGCGCTGTTTGCGTATCAGGCTCCGGTCGGTGGCGGCATGCTCATCGGGCAGCTGCATGTTCATGTCGCCATCGCGCGTTTTTACCGGCTCGTCAATCGACAGGGTTTTCAGCTTCTTTTTTCGCAGGTAATCGATCGTGTGATTGGTGGCAATCCGGTACAGCCATGTGGAAAATGCGTAGTTCGTGCTGTAGCTGTTTAGGTTATCAAACGCCTTTACGAATGTCTCCTGTACCAAGTCCTCAACCTGCTTTTGATCCCGTACCATCTTCAGTATGTGAAAATAGATGGCTCGCTCATATTTGTCCACCAGCTTTTTATAGGCACTCTCATTCCCCCCGATAGCTCTTTTAACAAGCGTATCGTCCTCAAGGCTACTCTCCGAAGCGTTCTCGCGCGGCAGTTCCGACTCGTTTTGTTCAGCAGAATTGGACATAAAAAATGGCCCGTTGATTATTTCTCAAAATCGGTGTTTAACTTAGTGAAACTGAAACTATTTTCCCATTTTGAACTCACACATTTCCCGAACAGGCAACCAGCGGTATATGGATAACTTCGGCCAAGACTGTGGCCGGTGAATTCCAGGGTCCTGTTTGATGTTATTCGATAACAGCAAGCAATAAATTTACCTCAACCAAATACACGGGAGTCAAGTGATGAACAAGGGACATGTACATGCAGGTGAAGTCATTAATCTCAATACCCTCAAGGGAGATATGTCTCCGGATTCCACCTATGCCCTCGTCAAGACCTCAGACATGGAAGTGATACGCATGGTGATACCGGAAGGTCGAAATATCGATGAACACAGTGTTGACGGCCAGGTAACCATACAGTGCCTGAATGGAACGGTTCAATTCCGCCTCGGAAATGAGACCAGGGAGCTGTCCAGCGGCAGCTGGCTATTTTTGGATCGCAACCAGCCCCACTCCATATATGCGGAAACTGACGCTGTGCTTTTGGTTACTATTCTATTTACCTGATCTGGTCACTATCCTGTGAAGAAACATTACGGGTCCACTCCATGAAGATTTTTTAATGAGGAAGCAGGAACTAAACTGTCTACTTGCGAATTTACCGAACGTCCAGATAAACTAAATATCGGTGGTGCATGCTTCTGTATAAATTCTCGTCTGTAGAGGCGCAAATGCGGACAAAAGGGATCAATTTGATCCGCATAGTCTTTTCAATTCTGCTGTTGGCTGCCTTTGTTATTCCAGTAACTCTTCATGCGCAAAATTCGGGAGTGCTTTCCGGCTATGTCACCGATGCACAAACTGGTGATCCCCTTCCGGGCGCCACCGTGCGGCTTGAAGGAACTGAGCGGGGTGCCGCTACAGATACAAATGGCTATTTCACTATAGAGAACGTCGCTCCGCGATCGTATACCGTTACTGCCAGCTTCGTGGGGTACCAGTCAGTGACCAGATACAATGTGGTGGTCAACTCGGGGAACAACCCCGATATCAACTTTGCTCTTGAACCATCCGTAAATGAATTGGGAGAAATTTCGGTCGAGCCGGACCCCTACGATCAGCCACCGGAAAACCCGCTTTCCCGGCAGGAACTTTCACAGGTACAGATCGCTTCCTACCCCGGCGGCAACAACGATATCGCCAAAGTGGCACAGTCTCTGCCCGGTGTTTCGGGATCGGTGGGCGGCTTTCGCAATGATGTCATAATCAGGGGGGGAGCCCCCAGCGAAAACGTATACTACCTGGATGGCATCGAGATACCGGTCATCAACCACTTTGCCACGCAGGGCAGCGCCGGCGGACCCGTGGGACTGCTGAATGTCTCTTTTTTTGAAGGTGTCAGCCTCAGTACAAGTTCATTTCCCGCCCGCTATGATGATGTACTTTCAGGAGTTCTCCAATTCGACCAGCGCAATGGAAATGCCCGCCATTACGGGGCCAACATACGCGTTGGGGCCAGCGAAACCGCGTTTACGGTAGAAGGACCTCTTTTAAAGTCGGAAGAGGAGTCGTACGCCAACACCACTTTTATCGCCTCAGTGCGTCGCTCCTATCTACAACTACTGTTTCAACTTATTGACCTGCCGTTTCTGCCGGACTACTGGGACTACCAATACAAGCTGAATCACAAAATTGACAATTTTAACGAACTCACCATTACCGGTGTGGGAGCAATTGATGATTTTCGCATAAACAAGCCCGACAATATCACCGCAGAGCAGCAAGCCACGCTCGACCAGGTGCCCATCATCAAGCAGTGGAGCAGTACCGGCGGCATCAGCTGGAGACACCGTTTCAGGAATACGGACGGCTACCTGCGTACAACCCTGAGCTCCAGTGCCTTCGACAACAATTTCAGGCAATATCGTGATAATGAAAATAAAGACGGGCTGATCCAGAGCACCCAGAGCCGGGAGTGGAGCACCACCCTGAGGAGCGAGTACAACCGGTTTATCGAAAACTGGAGTATCTCTGCGGGCCTGATGCTGGAAAACAACCAGTATACCACCCAGAGTTTCCGATCATTTGACGATGTACGGTTCGATACGGACCTTGATTTTTTGAGATACGGCGCCTACGGGCAAGTCACCCGGGAGTGGAAAAATAACCGGTTCTCCACATCGCTGGGCATCCGGGCAGACGGCAACACCTTTACCGATGATGGCAACAAATTGTGGCGCACGCTCTCTCCCCGCCTTGCCGTCTCGTATGCCATTGACGCTCATAGCCGGTGGGAAATAAACGCTTCTGCCGGCCGCTATTTCAAAATTCCACCGACCAAGATCCTGGGATTTCAGCAGAACAACAGCTTTGTTAACCGCAATGCAGATTATATCCGAAGCGATCATCTTGTAGCGGGATTGTCGTTCACCCCGCGAAAATCAACGCAACTTTCGGTTGAGGGATTTTATAAACGCTACGAGGCCTATCCCGTCTCCCGAAGCGACAGCGTTTCGCTGGCCAACCTGGGGGCCGATTTCGATATCTTTGGGAACGAGGCGATACTGAGTACCGGCGCCGGACGGGCCTACGGAATTGAATTGACTTACCAGCAGAAGCTGATATCCAATTTTTACGGGTTGCTGGCCTATACATTATACTGGAGCGAATTTACAGGTTTCGAAAAGAATCGTTTTCTGCCCTCGCGCTGGGACAACCGGCACCTGCTCACTTTCACAGGGGGATACCAACTGCCGCGGAACTGGGAGATCGGCGGGCGCCTGCGAATCCTGGGAGGGGCGCCCTACCCTGTTCTCAAACGGGATGCGAGTGAAGAGACCTATCCCAATCTCGTTTTTGACTATTCAACCCTGGGTGAACAGCGGCTGGATCTCTTCAACGCTCTTGACCTGCGCATTGATAAAAAGTGGAATTTTAACCGATGGGCCCTGAATCTGTACCTGGAGATCTCCAACGTTCTGGCCAGTAACATTCCCAACCCGCCGGAATACGGTCTGGAAAGGAATGCCGATGGCACCCCTGTTCAGCCCCGTCAAATCATTGAGATAGAGGAGCTGGACAACAGCAGCAGGCGGCCCACCCTGGGAATAGTGATAGATATCTGAAAAACAGGAGGGGTATTCCAAATGAGTATTTATACTGCCTGAAGAAGGGGAAATCGAGAATTTTTTTCTATCATACGCAGCCTATTTACCCTACATTCCATATACTGTTAACCCAAATACAAAATGATATTCTGATGAGCGATATCCAACCGAGTGTCAGCTACAGCTTTACCATGCGACTGTATATCAAAAATAAGCCGGGTATGCTGGCAAAAGTGATGAACGTAATTGCCGAAAAAAAGGGGGATCCCGGGGCCGTTGATGTTGTCAAGGTAGAGGGAGATTACAAGGTGCGCGACCTTACGGTTAGCGCGAGAGATGAGGCACATTCGCGCGACATTGTCAAGGCGATCAAAAAAATAGACGGTATCAAAGTGCGCAACGTATCCGATCGGGTTTTCCTGCTTCACCTGGGAGGAAAAATACGGATTGAAAACAAAGTGCCGGTAGACACCCGTGATGCTCTTTCTATGGCGTATACCCCGGGCGTCGGCCGGGTGTGCCAGGCGATCGCCGAAGACCGGGAAAAGGCCCACACGCTCACTATAAAACAAAATTCGGTGGCCGTAGTAAGCGACGGCTCCGCTGTACTGGGACTTGGGAATATAGGTCCAGAGGCCGCGATGCCGGTAATGGAGGGTAAGGCGATGCTGTTTAAAGAGTTTGGAGATGTCGACGCCTACCCGATCTGCCTGGACAGCCAGGAAGTGGATGAAGTGGTTCGGGCGGTTGAGCTGATCGCCCCCGGCTTTGGCGGAATCAACCTGGAGGATATCAGTGCGCCCCGCTGTTTTGAGATTGAACAGCGGTTAAAAAAATCACTGGACATCCCGGTTTTCCATGACGATCAGCACGGAACTGCCATCGTAGCGATGGCGGCAACAATTAACGCGCTAAAAGTGGTTGGCAAAAAGCTGAGCGAGCTCCGGGTCGTTATTGTGGGAGCCGGGGCCGCGGGCGTCGCTATTGCCCGAATATTGCGTAATGCAGGTGCGGGAACCATTCTTTGCACCGACAGCAAGGGCATCATAAACCGAGATCGGCTGCCGGAGCTGAACGAAAGCAAACAATGGCTCGCTGAAAATACCAACCCGGATAACATCGGGGGGACCTTGCTGGATTCCACCAAGGGAGCCGACCTGCTGATCGGCGTAAGCGGACCCGATATCATTCCAGTGGAGGCGATCGAACATATGGCGGAAGATCCCATCGTTTTTGCCCTGGCCAATCCCGACCCGGAAATTCGTCCGGAAAAAATCTCCTCGGTTGCGCGGATCATTGCCACTGGCCGGAGCGACTATCCCAACCAGATCAACAACGTGCTCGCCTTCCCGGGAATCTTTCGCGGTGCTCTGGATGCGCGGGCTTCCGACATCAATGAACAGATGAAACTGGCCGCCGCCCACGCCATTGCAGAACAGATTGACGATATGGATCTGAGTGAGGAATATATTGTTCCCAGCGTGTTTAACAAGAAAGTGGTGCGCAGGGTATCGCAGGCGGTCAAAGAGGCGGCATTCGAGAGCGGCGTAGCGCGGCGGCCGCGACCGTAAATAACAGAGGATTACCTCCTAAAAAACTGGGGACACCTACAATTATGAACTCATGAGACTGTTTTCACCCTGCTCCATTGTAAAAAAAATTTGCTCTTGAATTAACGGTCTCATTAATTAGTTTATATGACCCAATTTTAATATCTCCTTCGCATATAAAATACAGAAGGAAAAGTTGGGATAATTCATCAAACCCATAAATTATTAAATAAACACAAATCAAATGAAATATCTATCAAAAACCATAATATTATCTACCCTGCTTGCTGTATTCACCGTTTCTACAGGCTATGCCCAAACGGGAGAGATCAAGATTGGCGGTGGATTAATTTTTGGATCAGGTGTGACGGGGATTGACCAGGTCGATAACGATCTCGGTATCAGAGTAGATGGCATCTACACCATCAATGAGGAGTTCAGGGCCGGTGCGGACCTTGGATTTTATTTCCCGCACGAAGAGAACGGGTTCAAACAGACAGTCTGGGAACTCAATTTTAATGGAAATTATATTTTCCATTCTGAAGAAGAACTGCTGTTGTACGGGCTCGGGGGCCTGAACATAACCAGTATTTCTTTTGATCAATCCAGTCAGGGATTTACCGCCTCGGGCAGTGATTCCGAAGTTGGCTTAAATCTCGGGGGTGGACTTGAATATGGATTGAACTTTGGCGACCTGTTTGCTGAACTCAAATATGTACTCAGTGATGCCGATCAGCTGGTGCTGGGAGCCGGCGTTCGATTTGGCATCTAGTCCAAATCTCAAGACAAGTATTCAAGGGTGCCTTTTTTTAAAGGCACCCTTTTTTATTAGTCTCAGTTCAGAGCAAAGGTTTCTCACATTCTTCGATTACGGTTAAAGCCACTCAAATAAGACTTCATCGACTTCCCTGTACATTTTTGAGTGATCAAAAAAACGAATATTTAAAAAAATGCCCAACGGAGATTGGTTATTGGTTCAAACAAAATAACAAATAAAAATAACCAGCCCGCAAATAACTAACCTTTTCCGCCGCTGCATTCACCACCTTGATTTTTGGGTTCCTTTGGGAGCAAGCCGAAAGGAACACTTTTTTATGAGGATTAGCTTCATTTTTTCAAATTCCTGCTGAGCTTTTGTATCAGCCTGCACATTCAGTTTTGTGCCTGGAAAAGTTTTATTATCGCCCCGTGCCGGATCCCTCCCGTTGACACTACGATCTCCTCAAAATCATATCGTTTCAGGAACTCATCAAGGATAAGAATGCCCGGGAGAAACACATCGGCCCGCCCCTCCATCACAACAGGGTATTCCTCCAGCAATTCGGCTGCCTTCATATGTGAAATTTTCTGAACCCATTGCTGTACCGTATTTCGAGTTAATCGCATGCCGGCCAGCTTTTCCGGTTTATACGCAGTGGCATTAATTTCCATAAACGCCAGGGAGGTTACCGTTCCGGCGACGCCGATCGCCTCTGTTTTGCCATTCCAGGAAAAAGGGCGATGCTCAAACGACTCAGCAATGGCCTTCCTGCAGCGGCTGACCTCGTCCTCTCCCGGGGGATCGGAGTGCAAAAACCGCTCGGTGAAGCGCACGGATCCAACATCAAAAGAATGGTAGTCCAACAGTTCATGGCCTTTCCCGAGCGTCACCTCTGAGCTTCCCCCTCCGATGTCGAGAGTCACCGCCTGTTGCGCTATGTTTGCGCTGAGCATGCTACGGGCGCCCAGGTACGTCCAGCGGGCTTCCTCTTTTCCACTCAGTATGCGCAGATCGAACCCCGTTTCCCGGGAGACGATCGATTTGAATTCCTTTCGGTTGGCGGAATCCCGTACGGCACTTGTAGCCATAACGACGGTATCAGCGACTTCCGGGTAGTAGTGATCAATGATACGGCGATACTCCTGCAAGGCGTTGACGACGCGATTTACGGAGGCCTCAGACAGGTTCCGCTGCTTGTCCACGCCTTGACCCAGCCGCGGAATACGCTGCTCCTCATGGATCACCTTGAGGCTATCTCCGTCATACTCGGCTATCAGCAGCAGCAGCGTATTGGTTCCGATATCTATAGCGGCATACACGATCAGGAGGTGGTTGGTTTGGATTTCAACTGAAGAGCGATCCAGTTATTTTCTCGCGAAGATGCCATGAGCTCAAAATCAGACAACATATCCTGTTCGAGGATGAGCTGCCTGTCGGAGATCAGCAAACCTGACAGGATCAACTGCCCCCCGGGTTTTACATGCTCCACTAGAGAAGGCAAAAGTTCAATAATGGTATTCCTGTTGATATTGGCCAGTACCGCGTCAAAGGATTGGCTCCCTTCAACAACTTCGATTGAGCCTTTTTTGATGGTTACCTGGTTTTCCACTTGGTTAATAAGCACATTTTCCCTGGCGTTCCGGATACTCCATTCGTCAATGTCGAACGCCATGACGTGTTCAGCCCCCAGTTTGACGGAGGCGATCGCCAGCACCCCGGTGCCTGTTCCGGCGTCCATGACACGGTAATTCGGCTTAATGACCTGCGGCAGCAGCTTCAGAATCAATCGTGTTGTCTCGTGGTATCCCGTTCCAAATGCCATCTTTGGATCTATTTCCAACAGGATGCTATCATCGGGTGCTGCTTCAGTCACCCAGGTGGGTTTAACATAAAAAGTGCCGATTTGCTGCGCCTTGATCGTCTGTTCCCACTCTTCATTCCAGTTCTGGTCTGCTACAACCTCCTCCGACTGGATATACCCGTTGCCAGGGTAAGCCGCCAGTAGATGCTCAATACGTTCCCGGCTGACATCACTGAATCGTTCCTTTGTGACATATGTTATCAGTCGTCCCTCCTGCTGTTCAAAAGCATCAAACTCCATCTCCAGCAGCTCTGCGATAATCGCCTCCTGGTAATCGTCGCTAATCGATAAAACAAGTTTAATATATTTCAACTTTCAGGTTCTGTTTATGACTGACGAGTTGGCAAATTCAGGTGATAAGAGGTCTTTCTGCTGATAAAGCAAGATACAGGAATTGCGATTAATATTTCTCAGCTTTACAAATGACGACGCACATTTCCGTACGCCAGTATCCAGTGATTCTGAGGTTACGAAATCAGACCCTGTTGTAGATGAGTTCTGTAAGTACCTCTCCCACCGCTTTCAGAGTCTCCCGGCTTATAATGTCCATATCATCATTGTGCGTATGCCAGTAGGGGGCGAATTGAACAGAGGAATCGGATCCCCGTTGATGCCTTATAATATCAATAGTCGGTATGCCCAGAATCCGGTTGATTACGACATGATCATCTGAAATGGCGGCCCCCTCCTGCTCCACGAACAGGTCGGAATAGCCCTTTTCTTCGGCAATTTGCCAAAGCTCGTTGACAAGTGCCGGGGCGAAATGCAGTGAGTTTTTTTCTTTGGGGAATTGGGCATTTTGGCCGCCGACCATATCCAGCAGTATGCCAAATCGCGGGCTATATCCTTTAACAGGCGGATTGTTCGCCCAGTACCGGGAACCGAGAAAATAGCGGTCCATCTCCCCTTCTTTGCCATAATCCTCCCCGTCAAACAAGACGAGATCCACCCCGATGGGAGGCGGAGTATCCTTAAACAGTCGAGCCAGTTCCAGCAGCACGGCAACGCCGCTCCCCCCGTCATCAGCACCCACAATCGGTTTGTCGGGGGCGTCGGGATCCTTTTCGGCCCGGGGTCGGGTATCCCAGTGAGCGCAAAGCATAATACGGTCGCTCGCCGATGGATTGAAGGCAGCAATGATGTTACTCATTCTCAAAGTATCGCCCTGGTACCCGACATGGGTGAAGTGCTGGGCAAAAACCCGCCGTTCCCCGGCTGCCTCTGCCAGTTTACCTATCAAATAGGCTTTTGTTAGGCGATGCCCCTCTGAACCCGGATTCCGAGGACCGAATTCAACCTGCTGCCGGATGTAGTGATAGGCACTGTCAGCATTAAAAACCGGTACATCCCTGCCCTGTCTTTCAAAATTAAGTCGTTCCTGGGGAACAGGCTCCCCGCCGCAACCGGCAAGGAAGGCGAGCAAACAACATATTAGCGGGATGGTCCATCTATCTTGTGGCGTGCTAGGAATCATCGCGATATATCATCGTGGCGGATGACTGGTTGATTGAATAGATGATGGTATCAATGATATTGACATGAGGAGGACGGTTGGCAACAAATACGATAATTTCAGCAATGTCCCGGGGTGTCAGTGGCTGCATACCTTCATACACTTCATCCGCCTGTTCTTCATCTCCCTTGAAACGAACCTTGCTGAATTCGGTTTCTACCGCTCCCGGGGAGATCATGCTGACCCGCACCGAGGTGCCGTGAAGATCCTTTTTTGCGGCTTCCGTAATCGCTTTCACGGCGTGTTTAGTGGCGCAGTAAACAGAACCGCCTGCATACCCGGTGTGGGAAGCGGTTGATCCGAGATTAATAATGTGCCCATGATCTCGCCGCTTCATCTGCTCTGAAACCAGCCGTATCATCGTCAACAGCCCCTTGACGTTTGTGTCAATCATGGTATCCCAGTCATCCAAATCAGCTTCGTAGACGGCATCCATGCCCAGCGCCAATCCCGCGTTGTTCACCAAAATATCGACCGGCTGTTCAAGTGAATCTAGAAAGTCGCGGCATGCCTGGCGGTCACGGATGTCGAAACTGCTGATATGAACCTGGATGGGATAGGCTTCTTCCAGCTCTTTTTTAAGCGTCTCCAGTCGTTCCCGGCGGCGCCCGGTCAGAGCGAGATTGCATTCATATTCTCCAAACTGCCAGGCGGCCGACCTGCCGATTCCGGCAGTAGCACCTGTTATGACTACCCAGTTGTCCTTGATCCGATTCTTCAAAACTTAAATAGTTTCAACTTCAGATTGTCGTTCAATTAGCCGGGCGGCATTTAATAATTTACCCTCCTCAAAGGTATCGGCCATAAACTGGAGGCCATATGGCAACCCGTTGGAATGGGTTCCGGCCGGCACATTTATGCCGCAGATCCCCGCCAGGTTGGCCGTAATGGTATAGACGTCATTCAGGTACATCTGGAGCGGGTCGTCGGTCTTTGAACCGATATCGAAGGCCGTGGTCGGAGCCGTCGGGGAGACAATCACA
This sequence comes from Halalkalibaculum sp. DA3122, assembly GCF_043951865.1. Lineage (NCBI taxonomy): Bacteria > Pseudomonadati > Balneolota > Balneolia > Balneolales > Balneolaceae > Halalkalibaculum > Halalkalibaculum sp. DA3122. The sequence continues at coordinate 46,562 of NZ_JBINJF010000009.1, read as the reverse complement.
TCCACATCCTGAAACGCCTGGGTAAAATCTTCCTTGATGAGGCGCCGGACCTTTTGCGCTTTCCCGTAATAGGCGTCGTAGTAGCCGGCACTGAGGACGTAGGTGCCAAGCATGATACGCCGTTTCACCTCGGTTCCGAACCCTTCGGTACGGCTTTTTTTGTAGAGCCGTATCAGGGCGGAATCCAGGTCTTCAAGCTCTTTTCCCAACCGTACCTTCTCCTCACCGCCGGCCAGCTCCATCTGCTCCTTGAGAGCCTCCTTCTCCTTGCGGAGTTCCTCTTTCACATCTTTAATATCGGCCCGGTGCCCGTAGCGGATGCCATCGTAGCGGGCCAGGTTGCTAGAGGCTTCGGCCGTGGCCAGGATATAATAGGTGGCGATACCATATTTCATGTGAGGCAGGTGGATCGGAACAAGCTCCACCCCCTCCTGTTCGAGATCCTTGAGCCGGCTTTTTATCCCGTCCCGGATCTCTGCATCCAGCCCGTCTCCGAAATACTCTTCCGGTACCCCGATCTTGATATTGGCCTGCGGTTCTTTCACAAATGATTGGTAATCCGGTACCGTTCGGCTGGAGGAGGTGTTGTCATTATCATCATAGCCGGAGATTACTTCTAGAACTCTTGCCGCATCTTCCACATTGTTGGCCAAGGGTCCGATGCAGTCAAATGATGAAGCGTATGCGACGAGCCCGTAGCGCGAGACGCGACCATATGTCGGTTTAACCCCCACCACGCCGCAGTAGGAGGCGGGCTGTCGAATAGATCCCCCGGTGTCGGACCCAAGCGTTGCCGTGCTGAATTCTGCCGCCACGGCGGCCGCGCTGCCTCCCGAAGAACCGCCCGGAACTTTGTCCGTGTCGTGCGGATTTCGGACGGGATCGTAAATGGTGTTCTCATTCGAAGAGCCCATTGCAAATTCATCCATATTCAGGCGGCCCAGCAAGATGGCATCTTCCTCTTTCAGGCGTTCCACCACTGTGGCGTCGTAGATGCTTTCAAAATTGGAAAGGATGTTGGAGGCGCAGGTAACCTGCTTGTCTTTCTCACAGATCAGATCCTTGATACCAATCACGGCACCGGCCAGCTTGCCGGCATCCCCGTTGTGTATTTTCTTATCGATGCGTTCTGCATCCGCAATAGCCTGCTCCGCATCAAGAGAAACCACCGCATTTATTTCGGGATTTCTTTGCTCAATATTGTCGGCATAATGGCGTACAATTTCCTGAAGTGAATACTCTCCGGTTTTGACAGCCTTTCGGTTGTCGGCAATACGTCTAAAATCCAATGGTTAAATCTTAATTTTCAGTTTGTTTCTGAGGTTGCTTCTTGGGTTCCGTTTGACTCTGCGTGTTGTTGTGGGAGCCAAATGATTCCTTCTCACCCTCTTCAATTTCCTTTTTGATCTGATCAGAAGCCTTTTTGAACTCATTTATTCCCTGTCCGATTCCGCGAGCAAGTTCGGGTATCTTTTTGGCACCGAAAAACAGCAGAATTACGAGTAAGATCACAAGGATTTCAGTTCCGCCTAATCCACCTAGCATAATATTCCTCTTTTAATTTGGTTTTAGTATGAGATGATTAAAGATAACAAAAGTTTTTTACACCTTTCAGTTGACTATTAAAAATATTTCGCTCTTTATTAAAGAAAAGACTTGAATTTTATTGCACAATCCTTTTTATAAGGTGCATTGGAAGTTAAAACACACTAAATAAATCAACAAGAAGTAAAAGAAACATGATTTGGACTGTAGAATTAGCGGCAGCTTTAGACGACGCTCCATTTCCTGCAACCCGTGAAGAACTCATTGAATGGGCCGAACGCAATGGCCTGCAACAACAGGTGATCGACAACCTGTACGAACTGGATGAAATAGAGGAAGGCGAAGATATGGTCTATGAAGGCATTGAGGATATCTGGCCGGACTATATTCGTAAGGAAGATTTCTTCCATAATGAAGAGGATGAAGGCTTCGACTACGATGATGTATAGATATTGATCGATAAACAATCGGTTTATTCCATATCTTTACGCGGTTGTTCCGTTAACGGGACAACCGTTTTTTGTAAATTAAAACCGAACTCTGATTTTCATTCTATCTTGTTTAGAAGTGTTGCGTGTACATTCTTTTTGGGAATGATGCTCTCCTTTTCGGTCTTACAGGCTGAATTATACGCACAAGATGCGCAAGTTCAACAGGCCGATACCACTCAAAATGTGGTGCGTGTCATCCGTTTTGTCGGCAATGACAATGTGAAAGACAACACGCTTGAGACCCTGATTCGCACCCATACCAACCGCGAGTTTCTCGGTATTCCCCGCTTCACGCCCTGGTATTTTATCTGGAAACTTACCAAACGATTTGGAGAGCCCCCGGCCTACCTGGTACCTGAAACCGTAGAAACCGACATGGAGCGTATCCGTCGCTATTATGAATCGATCGGCTACCTGGAGGCTTCGGTGGATACCAATATTGTGGAGTTCAGTCCCAACAAGGTAGAGGTCTCTTTCCTGATTAACGAGGGTCAGCAGTCGCGGGTACAAACCATCGCGTATTCGGGGATGCCGGAGTTTCCGGATCCGGAACTGATTTCTGATTTCTACCTGGACAGCGAAATGACCCGGGAGCCAATAAATGACACCACGTTTTCGGTAAACCGTGCGTATTCTGAAAACGCTCTTAACAACGAGCGAAACCGAATTATAAATTTTTTGAAGAACAACGGGTATGCCTCTGTACAGCGCGACTCGGTGCTGGCTCAGATCAAACGGGATCCCTCCGACAATCACCAGCTGGATGTACTGTTCTATATAAATCCCGGCAATTTGTACCATTTCGGTGACCTGTCGATCAACCTCCGGGGTCCGGATGCGCAAACAAGATATGAACATGCCGATACCCTGACAGGCGAACCGTACACCAGCGGGGGCAAAAAAATATTTCTACAAAAAGAGGCGGAGGCGCAAACCAAGTTTAGCCTGTTGACTGATCAGCTGTTGTTCAAACCGGGAGAAGTATTTGATAACAACCGGTATGTGCGTACGGTCAACGAGTTTCAAAACCTCGGGATGCTCAATATCCGCGAATTTGGACTGAGTGAGGATGGATCGCTGCCCGACTATTCCAAACCCGATATTCCCGTTCTCTTTTCCCTGCAAACCCTTCCCAAGCATTCTTTCAACTTCAACCTATTTGGCCTCCGGCGATACGGATTCGGTTCAGGAGCCGGCGTTACCTACACCAATAACAACCTTTTTGGAAAAGCGGAAAACCTGCAGGTTTCGCTGAACGGAAGTTTTGAATACGTGGGCTCAGAAACCCTGCAAAATCTGGATGAGACTTTTGGCGGGGGCGACCAGCTGTTCCGCAGCTTTGAAGTGCGCGGCGACTACTCCCTGCCCCGGCTGATATTCCCCTTTGCCGGTCTCGATGACAACCTGTTTTTTTCGAACTCCCGCACGCAGTATTCCCTTTCGCTGGCCCGTTCCAACCAGCTATTCTTCGATGTAAACTCGGATGTGCGTTTCAACCTCCGCTACGTAGTAAACCATAATGAGCGATTTACGAGCTTACTCGACCTGGTTGAACTGGATGTGCTCGACTCCGACCCGTCCGAACAGTTTCGCCAGTCTCTAATCCAGCAATTTGATACTACCTCGTTTGAATACCGGCGGCTGCTGGAAGACTTTCGCCCCCAGGTTTCCTCGATCCTGCGCTATACTTTCCGAAGCCAGAATACCGATCTGATCCAGCGGAACAGGGGCTATTACAGCGAATATTCCGTAGCGCTGGGCGGAAACATCCCCCACCTGATCGATCGTTATTTTGTCACCCCTGACACGCTGGAAGGCAACCTCCCCTCTCCCGCCCGTATCAGCAATAACAGTCTTTCGTACAGCCGATTTTTAAAACTTACCGCCGATTACAGGCGTTATGTTCCCCTGTCAAACGATGCAGTCTTCTCCTACCGGGGATTTGCAGGTTTTGCCCAGCCGTTTGGGGGCAGCAGCAGCATTCCGCTTAACCAGCGGTTCTTTGCCGGGGGGAGCAATGACATCCGGGGCTGGGATTTCAACAGTTTGGGGCCGGGAGGCATCGCCATTGAAGGAACTCCTCCCGTCGTCGGCGGAGAAATTAAGTTGGTTGGCCAGGCTGAGGTACGCCAAACCATGATCTCCAACTTCCTTTCGGCCGACTGGATCGGGGCCTGGTTCACTGACGCCGGAAACGTCTGGTATGGTCCCCGGAACTCGTTCAGGGGCGGCCAGTCCCAGGACCTGCTGAATGAAGGGAAATTTTATATTGATGAGTTCTACAAGCAGATTGCCGTCGGCTCCGGGGTGGGACTGCGGCTTGATTGGGAATATCTGGTCGTCCGTTTTGATTTTGCTTTTCGCATACATGACCTGGCTCCGACAGAAAGCTGGTTTACCAATAAAAAACTCTATTTTAGTTTTGGTATCGGGCATTCTTTCTAGACTCACGGCACCAGTGATTGCTGGAGAAACGATAAACGTTCTGTTGGCAAGTATCGTTGTCGACGCCTGCAATCAGTATTTTACCCGTACCATACGATCTTTAACAACAGTAGCAGACGGTATCGAAAATTGATTACATTACAGTTCTGTTGCAACGGTACTATAACTTAATTGAGTATTATGTTCGGATTTGATCGGTTCAAGACGATAAAGAAACAGGCACAAATTGTTTTTAAGTCTAGATTCCTGGACAATCTCACCCCCATGGAACGCTATGAATTTCTGCAGTTATGTCATCGCAGGAATTATAATGAGGGAGAATTTATCTACTACCAGGGGGATCCGGGCACCGGCATGTATTTCCTCGAGGAAGGAAAGGTGCAGCTTGTGGTAGAACCTGAACCGGGCTCTGATGAAGATACCAATACTTACCTTATTGAAGCCCCGGAAAGCTTTGGTGCCCTTTCCATAGGGTATGAACTTCGACGAATGTCCTCGGCCAAATGCCTTACGGACTCCGTGCTGCTCGGTTTTTTTAAACCCGACTTTGAGACGCTCCGGGACCGGCATCCCAAAATTGCCGTCAAATTCCTGGAGACACTCGCCATGATAGCGATGAAACAGCTTGAAAAAACGACCAAGGCGCTGGTAGAGGCAAAGGGTGTTGCCAAAGCTTTTTCTATTCAGTTCTCCACGTACTACGACGCCGAAAGGGAAAAGCAAATTTTATAATCTCCAGGATAACATTAATAACATTATATGAAACTGAAAAAAGGAGCTGATGTTGAGCTCGATATCGAATCTACGGCTTTCAAGGGCAAGGGAATAGCCAAGGTCGATGGCCTGGCCGTGTTTGTGCCCAATACCACTCCCGGCGACCGGGTTAGGGCCCGCATTATTAAACGTAAAAAAAATTACTGCGAGGCCAAGCTCCTGGAAGTGATTGAAGAGGGACCCAGGCGTATTGAACCGAGGTGCCGGCACGCCCGGATGTGCGGGGGATGCAGCTGGCAGCATGTTGACTACGCCTCTCAGCTCGAGTTCAAACAGGGCCAGGTACAAGATCACATGGAACGAATCGGCGGATTAAAAGAACTTGAGGTGAACCCGGTAATCGCTTGTGATAAAACATTTTATTATCGAAATAAGATGGAATATTCAATCGGGCACAAGCGGTGGTTAAGCAGAGAGGAAATAGAACGGGATGAGTATGTGAGCGACCGTTGTTTTGCGGCGGGACTGCATGCCCCGGGACGATACGACAAAATTCTGAACTTGCAGGAGTGTCACCTGCAGGAGCCAATCTCCTATGAAATACTGGATTTTGTGCGCAGCTACTGTACAGAGCACGATATTGCGCCATTTAATACGATTGACAATAAAGGCTTCATGCGAAATGTGGTTATCCGGAATGCCGCTCACACGGATGACCTGATGGTGAACCTGGTCACATTCAGAGATGACGAGGAGATAATGCAGGCGATGGCCGACGCGCTTTTAGAGCAGTTTCCCCGGATCACCACCATCATCAACAATATAAATGACACCAAGAGTCCAACGGCCGTGGGCCGCTATGAGAAAGTGTTGCATGGCCCCGGACATATCGTGGATTCGATCGGGGGTTATCGTTTTAGTATCGATGCCAACGCCTTTTTCCAGACCAACACGGAGCAGGCTGAACGCCTGTACGAAACAGCGCGCTCATTTGCCGATCTAAAATCTGGTGATCTGCTTTTTGATCTGTACTGCGGGGTGGGAACACTGAGCCTTTTTATGAGTGAAATGGCCGGCCACGTAGTGGGCATCGAAAATGTGGAGGTTGCCATTGAAAACGCCCGGACCAATGCCAAAAATAACGGCGTGGAAAACGTGGAATTTGTCAAAGGTGACATGCGTGATGTGTTCAACCAGTCGATCGTTGCCGAATTCGGATCGCCAGACTGTATCGTAACCGATCCTCCGCGCTCGGGGATGCATCCCGATGTCGTGGCATACCTGAACAAGCTTAAAGTCCCCAGGCTGGTGTATGTGAGCTGCAACAGCTCAACTATGGCACGCGATCTCAAGGAGCTCAATGAGGTGTACGATATCCTCGAGGTACAGCCTGTCGACATGTTTCCCCAGACCTACCATATCGAGACGGTTGCAAATCTGCGGTTGAGAGAGTAGAAAAGGAGCCTGTTAATGTCGATCTCCACCCTCCTCTTTTGACAGGCAGGGAATTTATTGAACAGGAATCATTTTCAGGCATACCGGTTGCGAAACTTCAAGTTCAGTTCCCGTGGGCGTGATCAGTCCGGTTTCCCGGTTGCGCCTGAAAACCACGATATTGTCGGTATGGCGGTTGGCTACAAGCAAAAATGCTCCCGTCGGATCGATCACAAAGTTGCGCGGGTGAACGCCACCGGAGGAATGGGAACCTGCCTTCCTCAGTGTGCCGTCGCCTTGATCGATAGCGTAAATAACGATGTTGTTGAGATCCTCTCTGTTTGATACGTACAGGTATTTACCGTCCGGTGACACATGGATGTCGGCTCCCGATATGGCGCCTTCATACTCCTCGGGCAGTGTTGAAAGGGTTTGCCTGGTTTCCAGGCGCCCATCATCCGTATATTCAAAAGCCACGACGGTGCCGTTTAGCTCATTCACCAGGTAGGCATACTCCCCGCTGGGATGGAAGGTCAGGTGACGTGGACCCGCACCGGGATCGGCCTCGTACACGGACGAAGGGGTCTCCTCAAGGACAACCTGCTCGTCATCAAACGCGTATCCAACTACTTGATCCGTACCGAGATCATTTACAAACAGGCGCCTGTTATCCGGGGAAATGTAGGTACAGTGCACATGGGGGCGCTGCTGCCTGGACTCATTCACACTGCTGCCTGTGTGTTGAATAGCTGCTTTCGCTTCCCGAAGTCCCCCGTCCTCTCGTACCGGCAGCATAGCCAGCGATCCCCCGGAATAATTCCCGGCAAATACCGCCTTCCCGGTGCGGTCAACCGAAACGTAGCAAGGTCCCCCGCCTTCACTTGACTGCTTGTTTATCAGCCTGAGGTCACCGGTCTCCTTGTCAAAGTAGAAGGAGCTGATGGAGTCGGGGGCAGCCCCGCCCATCTCATTTACGGCATACAGGTTAGTGTGATCGGGTGAGATAGCCAGGTATGACGGATTTTCAACTCGCGCGGTTTCAATCAACGGACTCACCGATCCTTCAGACGAGTTGAACCTGTACAGGTAAATCCCCTCACTTCCCTCTCCGGTATAGGTTCCGACGAACAGGTAAAATTCCTGGGCTTCGCTCGCTTCCTGTTGTTGCGAACAGTTTAATACAAAAAGAGAGGAAAATATTATTAAAAAGACGACTCGTGCTGCACGCATGTTTCGGATTCCTGAAATTGATCTTGTCATTCCCATTGAAAGTACTACTCATGCGCCTGGGAATCCAATGCAGATTATATTTTAGATCGAACGATTTTCGGATATTTTGGGATGAAGAAAGGAATCCAATACTTGCACAATTCACTATACCGAATTCAGATATGAACATTGCGGTCATTGGGGCGGGAATAGGCGGACTGGCCGCCGCTTCCCTGCTGGCGAAAGACAATCACAGCGTCACGGTCTACGAGAAAAATGAAACCGTGGGCGGCAAGATGAACGAAATTCGAGCCGGGGGTTTCCGTTTCGACACCGGCCCAAGCCTGCTGACGCTCCCCGAACTGCTGGAAAGACTGTTCAGCGACTGCGGAGAGCGGATGGAGGAGTATCTTCAGCTTGAACCGCTGAATCCCCTGTGCCGGTACTTCTTCCGGGATGGAACCACCTTCGACAATTTCGAAGACCAGAAGCGGTCTCTTGCAGAGATCGCCCGCATTGCACCCGAGGATAAGGAGGCCTACACCGAATTCCTGGGGTACGCCAAGCAGCTTTTCCAAAAGACCTCCTCTTCGTTTCTTTTCAATCCACTGTTTGATATATCGGACCTCAGCGAGGTCAATCTTGCCGACCTGGCCCGCATCGATGCCTTTAGCACCGTAAGTGCCCGCGTGGACAAGTATTTTCAGTCCGACTACCTGCGGTGCTTTTTTAAGCGTTTTGCCACCTACAACGGCTCTTCCCCGTTCCAGGCCCCCGCCACCCTGAATGTCATTCCTCACGTTGAGATCAATCGCGGCGGATACTATGTGAAGGATGGAATCTATAGAATTGCGGAAGCGCTGGCTGCGCTGGCTAAAAAAAATGGCGCCCGGTTCATCATGGATACTAAAGTCACGGCGATCAATACGGAACGGGGACGCGTACGGGGAATCGAGCTATACGACGGGACCAAAGAACAATTCGATATCGTACTATCGAATTCGGATGCCTCCGAAACCTACCTCCACCTGCTGCCTGACCGTTCGGGATCATCGCTCAAAAAAAAGATAATCGCCAACACCGAGCCCTCCTGCTCCGGTTTTGTGCTTTTGTTGGGACTGGATCGCTCGTACAACCAGCTCAGGCATCACAACGTCTTCTTTTCGGACAGTTATGAGAAGGAGTTCGAAGCTATTTTTAAAGATCGGGTTCCGGCAAAAGATCCCACAATTTACATCGCCAACACCTCCTATTCGGATCCGGGCCACGCGATTGCGGGTGGTTCCAACCTGTTTGTGCTGGTTAACGCTCCCTACCTGAGTGAACGATATGACTGGTCTTCAGGGCGTGCCGCCTATGCGCGCCACATCAAACAGGTGCTAGAAAGCCGGGGACTCACCGGCCTGAGGGCATCGATACGGTATGAAAAAATTATTACGCCACAGGATTTTTATCAAAAATACCGGTCCAACAAGGGAAGCATCTACGGGACCTCCTCCAACAGCCGGATGGCGGCATTTATGCGCCCGGCCAACAAGGCACGTAATGTGGAAGGGCTTTATCTTACCGGCGGGAGCACACATCCGGGTGGCGGCATTCCACTGGTAATTCTGTCGGCAATGCATGCCTGTGAACTTATTAACAGGTATGAGGTTTAGTAACAAGTGATGAGTAGATAGTAAGCAGTTTTAACGTAAAATTGCTTAATAGGAAAATGTATTGCGTACTGCGTATTCCTACTATTTTGTCAGTTTTGCGAGAAATTGGCTTATAGCAATACGGAATACGCAATATTTGATGCAATCCGAGCAATCAGCTTAAAATAAGCTTCTAATATTACCCATTACTCGTGACCCATTGCGCCTAATCCTCTCCCATCGTGCCAAGGTTGATGACCTCCATATTTTGAATCTTTCCGGCATCAATTTCAAAACGCACGCAGGTTCGGTACACCTGGAACCCGTGTCGGCCTGCGGCACCGGGATTTACAAACAGCATATTTCCCTTTTCCTCGTCGCGACCGATTTTCAGGATATGCGAATGGCCGCAAATAAACATGTCCGGGGGATCACTTTCCATCTCCTTGCGGATCGGTATGCAGTACCGCCCGAGTGTGCCCCCGATATGGGTCATCCAGACGTCGACGCCTTCAACCTCAAACCGTTGGTGTTGCGGGTACTCCCGCCGAATATCCTGTCCATCGATATTCCCATATACCCCGACAACTGGTGCAATTTTCTTTAGCTCACGGACAACGTTCATGTCGCCAAAATCCCCGGCGTGCCATATCTCGTCACAGTCTTTAAAATATTCGAATACCTGTGGATCCAGATAGTTGTGGGTATCGGATATTAAACCAACTTTTTTCATTATAAATTCTTTCCCATATTGCCCTTCATAATGGAACTTATAATAGGGATGTTTTGAGCAGTTGTAAATAACCTAAAGCAATTCAAATTTTTGTTTAATAAACAACCATATTTTCATACTTCAAAACGTGGTAGATGTACAGTTTTAGTATTATCATTGTATCGTGGAACGCCCTCAATCACCTGAAAACCTTTTTACCTTCTGTTGCTGAAACAAATTATCCCGACCTTGAAATCATTCTGGCAGATAATGCATCCACCGACGGTTCAAAAGAGTGGGTAAACGAAAATTTCCCGGAAATTTCCGTGGCAATATTTGATGAAAACTACGGCTATTGCGGGGGTAACAATCGCGGGGCTGCCCATGCCAGCGGGGATATTCTGGTGTTTTTGAATAATGATGTACGGGTCGAGCCCGACTGGATTTCCCATCTCAACGACTGCTTTGAGCAGCACCCGGAAGCGGCGGCGCTGCAACCCAAAATGCGCTCGTTCAGCAATCCCGGTGAGTTTGAGTATGCCGGGGCGGCCGGGGGATTCCTGGACCGGTATGGGTACCCGTTCTGCCGGGGACGTATTTTTGATACCGTGGAAAAGGATGACGGGCAGTACGACGTTTCCACAGAAATTTTCTGGGCCAGCGGTGCGGCACTGGCGATCCGCAAAAAACAGTTTGAAGAACTGGGAGGCTTTGACGAGGATTTTGAGTTTCACATGGAGGAGATTGATCTATGCTGGCAGCTCTGGAATCGAGGATACACAGTGCGATACTGCCCTGAAAGTACAGTATATCACCTGGGCGGCGGTTCCATGCCGATGGGATCTCCCCGCAAAATCTATTACAATTACCGAAACAACCTGACGATGCTCTGGAAAAACTGCAGCACCCGAACGCTGCCCTGGCGATTTTCCGTTCGCTACGCATTGGATATTCTTGCGGCGTTGCGATCACTACTAACGGGCGAATGGCGGGAGGTAATCGCCATTGTGCGGGCTCACCTGCATTTTTGGAAGCTGTTTCCCCAGGTCCTCCGGAAAAGAAAAAGACTGCAGGAAGCGAGGACAAACCATGAAGACCCGCCTCCCCTGCTGGAAGTGAACCTGGTATGGCAATATTTTCTCAAAAAAAAGCGCCGGTTTTTTGAGCTTTTGGGCGAATAATTTTCTACCTGTTAAACGGTAACGCCGCGATTCCGCCCACGCCCTGGCGTTGACCTTGAGCAGCGTCCAGACATTGTCAAAACAACACCACAAAACGTGGGGATTTCATAATATCTCGGAACGAATTTGAGTAAAAGCCGGCAGCATGGATCGTAAAGAACAAATCAAGCATTACCTGTTTCTGATAGTGCAAAAATGGTGGGGCTCACTGCTTCTTTTGCCCTTTATGTACGAAACTCTGCAGCAGGTATACCGGGCTCTCCGGTTTAATATTTTCTTTATGATCAGCCACGAGTTTCCTTTCCCGGTAAATTTTGTTCACTTTATGACCGATAATTTCCTGTTGATTGTCCATGAGGCGGGACATACTTTTTTTAGCATCGCGGGGAGCCGTTTTATAACGATACTGGGAGGATCGCTATTCCAAATACTGCTGCCACTCGGAATCGTTTTCTATACCTGGATAAACCGCCAAAAAATAGGGACACAGCTCTCGCTGGCACTTGTGGGCTTCAGCTGGCTCGATGTAGCAGGCTATGCCGCCGATGGCGGTCAGCAGCAACTGCCACTTATCGGGGGGCTCTCAAAAGAGTCTCACGACTGGCGAAACCTGCTAATGGAGATGAACATGCTGGACTACGATCTCCAGTTTGGTATCGCTTTCGCTGTTGTCGGCTTTCTGTTCTATGTAGCGGCTCTTACCGTACCGCTTTACATGAAAGAATACAAAACAGCTGATATAGCCATAGATCTTTAACAGAGAGACCCCTTCCTCGATCAGGATGGCTGACCGGTTTTGCAACGATATCTTCCCGATACCTTTTGAGAAGTTCTGAACAAAGAAAATACCCTATAGCTTTCAAAAGCGATAAAAATAGACCGAACTCCTTGTTGTGCAGTGGCTTATAGTGTTACAACATAAATATTTACGAGAAATACGGGCTACCTGTCGTCCTGGCCGGCAAAGTCGTACAGCATCTCTATCTCGCGAGGCCATCGCTCGGTATTCGGGGTTTCCAGAATAAGTGGAATCTCGTCAAAGCGTTCATCCTGCATGATTAATCGAAAGGCATCGACGCCAATTTCTCCGTCACCAAGACTTTCGTGGCGGTCGACACGGCTGCCCAACTCCTTCTTGGAATCATTCAAATGCATCGCCTTTAAGTATTGCAGCCCAACAGTTTCATCGAATTCATCAAAAGTTTTATTAAGTCCCTCCCGGGTCCTGATATCGTAACCGGCAGCAAACGCATGACAAGTGTCGATGCAGACCCCGACACGTTTTTTGTCTTCTACCTGGTCGATCATTTCGGCCAGCTGTTCAAATTTGAAGCCCATGTTGGTACCCTGCCCTGCCGTGTTTTCAAAGACTGCGGTTACGCCCTCGGTTTGATCAAGCGCCCAGTTGACTGATTCTGCATTTTTTTGCAGGCATTCAGCGGGCGTAATTTTGTCGAGGTGACTACCCGGGTGAAAGTTTAACAATTTGATGCCGAGTTGCTCACACCGTTTCATCTCATCTAAAAAGGCATTTCTTGATTTCTGCAGTTGATCCTGTTCAGGATGGCCCAGGTTAATAAGGTAACTATCGTGGGGAATGATGTAATCCATGGAAAAACCAAGCGCTGCAACCTGTTCCTTGAATCCGGCAATATTTTCATCCGAAAGTGGCTTTGACTTCCAGCGCCGCTGATTTTTTGTAAACAGGGCGAACGCCTTGGCCCCGATATCTTCTGCCCGGCCCGGCGCATTTTCCACTCCACCGGCTGCACTAACATGAGCTCCTACAAATTTCATAAACGAAATATCCTTAAAAATTAATATTGTGTTGATCGGGATGGAATAAATTGAATTCCTTTTTTAAAACCAAAGTTTAGATGGAATTGATCATTGTCGGATATGCCTTTGCGATTGCTCGTCACCCGAACAATTGGTAATATTTTTTTCTCCCCTGTTGTACTTCATCCCATTTCTTATAAATTACTGCCAATCAACGGGGTACCCAGCTTTTAAAAAATGGACACAAGTCGCTCGTGAGGTTTCTGTTTTTGTACACTTTTTTAACGTGACCTTAACCATAACGGGGTGAAAGATGATAAAAAAAGAATATGTTGCCTTTTTCAGCGAGCTCGAAAAAAACAACAACCGGGAATGGTTTCACCAGCACAAGCAGGAGTATGAACAGCATGTAAAAAAGCCATTTGCAGAGTTGGTTGAATGTCTGGTCCCCGAGGTCGAAAAATTTGAACCCGGCATCCCCACAGATCCGGCCAAGCTGATATTTCGAATAAACCGCGACCTGCGATTTACCAAAGACAAAACGCCCTACAATACACTGATGAAAGCGGGGTTTGCACTCGGTGGGAAGAAATCCATACTCCCGGGATATTATTTAGGTATTGATAAAGCGATGATTCACGTCGGCGGCGGGTTGTTCAACCTGGATCGTCCCACCATAGCGCGGGTGCGAAGGCTCATTGCCAACGAAAGCGAAAAATTTGCCGACATTGTTACCGGTGCGTCGTTCCTGGAGACCTATAAGGAACTGAAAGGCGAGCAGGCCCAGCGGGTGAACGGCTCCCTGAAAGAAGCGCTGCAAAAAACTCCATATGTTGCCAACAAGCAGTTCTACGGGATGACTGATATCCCGCTTGAGGATTACCTGGATTCTGAAGAGCTGCCCGCAACCATCTTGTCATATTTCACAAAAATTCGACCCCTGAATGAATTCCTGAAAAAAGCATTTGTAGGAAATGGATTTTAATTTGGTAGGTGCTACACCCATATCAGATGCACCCTGTTTGAAAGACATAGCTGAAAACCATGCTGGTAAAACGGCCCTTTTAGCCTTGCAGGCTATGGTACACCGTGACTTGGCATCTGTCTGAGCACCCCCTATTTACAGCACATTGCCCATCTCGTCATACTCCATAAAGGGATTATGGGCGATTTCCCAGAGATTACCCTCGGGGTCAGCGATATAGCCACTGTACCCGCCCCAGTCAGTTTTTTCGGGCGCTTTCACAATATTGACACCCTGTTCGCTGAATTGTTGAAAAAGCAAGTCCACTTCCTGTTCTGATCGCAGGTTGTGGGCAAGTGCAAAGCTTCTGAACCCCTTTCCTTTTGGATCAACAGTAGCGTCCCTGGCCAGATCTTCACGTCCAAAGAGTCCCAGCAGCACCCCGTTCAGGTGAAAGAACGTTATGTTATCTGTGCTCTGCTTCGTGGGAGACCATCCGAATATACCCTCATAAAAAGAACGCATTTCATCCATATTTTCAACCCCAATAGTAATTAATGTAAGTCGCTGTTCCATAGTATTTTATGTTATTTATTTAAATCATCATTTACCTTGTTTTACCCGCTTGCTTCACTCTAAATATTTGAAACCCATTTCTACTCTGATCGATCAAAAAGAACATATTCACCCGGATAGTTGATTGTAAACCGAAAGTATTTCAGCAGTGACCCGCCCAGCGCCCCGGCCACTTTTTTATCTGTATACTTTGAAAGCTTTTCAAGCAAAATGTTATCCGGACGTGTTGTAAACCATACCGGTCCGACCGTATGATCCGCAATGGTAACTTCGGGAACCCTGATCATGTTTGAGGAACGGTCTTCCTCAATATCTTCATAAATTATCCATTCCGGGTGAGAAAAGTGCCACTCTTCAAACTGGGATCTCGTGATATAACTTGTTCCCCTCACCCGGGGCATCCCGTCATCGAGCGCCTCGTGCACCGTCTCCTTGAGTGCCAGCGCTGCCCCGGTACTTAGCAGCATGTCAAACGTTTCACCCACAATTTCTACCTGAATTCGCGGAAAATGCATCTTGTGGCGTCCCTCGGAATCATGTTTAAAATATACCGGTGTTTTGGGTCCCGTACTACGGTTGGAATCCTGAAAAACCACCTTTTGATTCTGGTAGTCGAACGTCCATATACGAGTTGCAAGCCAATCTTGTCCCAGGATTCCCTCCCCTGTATAATTCTTTGGCATGTCGGAGGAAGCCACGGGCAGGCGCCCGTTCAACCGGCTATACCTTTCTTGTAGCAAACGGGCCTCTGAGGATGAAACATGTGCGGGCAGAGAAGGAATCCATGACCCTTTTTTAAATTCCGGTAGTGAACTTACTCTCGTTTTACTGTTGGATATATTGATTTTTTCGTTGGGAAGTTCCAGCCTGTTGACTGTCGCCGGAGACAGCATGGATAATCCACCGCTAGCCATATAGAATTTCAACGTATCCCCGCCTTTGGTCACAGGCTGAAGAACGATGCGGTCTCCGACAAACCGGGAAGGAAGCTCCCCGCCTGCTTCCTGAGCATATAATGTGGAAAGCGCACCACAACAGAGCAGGATTATAGACAAAATATACAGGTTGATCTTTGTTGTTAATAACCCCATTGTATATATAATTTAATTAAATTGGTTTTTAAAAACCTTTGCTGCTTAAGGGTTTAATATGTACTGAACCAGTCGATGGGCGATAACAGATACCATCCGACGAGCAAGTTAAAGCCCTCTTGAAAAAGATCCTCTGCATTCATCCGGCAAAGATATGCCGGGGATACCTGATAAAGACAGCCGTCTGTAACTACCCTGAAAAGGTGAAAAGAGGGCTTTGAAGAACCTGGCGTTTTGACCATGATCAATCCCTGAGCGGATTCGAATCCCCGAAAATGACGATTTTGGCCAAAACAGCGGTTTTGCAAAGACCTCGAAAAAAGGAGTGGGCAACTTCAGGGTTGCAGCGGCCGAACCTGAATATCCGGGTAGTGAAAGTTTTTGCGGCACTGAAGAATATGAACTACCGATTGTGCCAGATCTTCCGGCAGCAGCTTGTTTTTCTCGGAAGTGGAAAATCCGGTCTCCACCGAGCCGGGCGACAGGCAGGTCACCTTGATCCCAAAATCGCGTAACTCCTGGTGTAATGAGCGGGAAATACCCACCACGGCGTGCTTGGTCGCTGAATAGCAGGTCATTCCGGCAATTCCGTTGGTACCGGCCCCGGACGAGATATTGATGACATGACCCTCTTGCCTCTTCTTCATTTCAGGAATCAACAAGCGGGTTGTATAAAAGATACCGTGGACATTCAGATCAAAAAGATATTTCCAGCGTTCTACCGGCATCTCCTCTACCTTGCCCTTGTAGCCCACTCCCGCATTGTTGATGAGAATTGGTATATGCTCTCCCATCGATTCTGCTGTTTTGCCATACGCCTGCTGAACTTCTTCCTGCCGGGTGAGATCCACCTTTACATGCGTGAAGCGCTCATGAGAAAGCTCTTCTGGCGCCGTCCGGCTCCACCCCGCCACGGAAGCGCCCCCCGCCAGCAGCGCTTCTGTTATTGAACGTCCGATTCCCCTGCTGGCTCCGGTTACGATGGCGTTCTTGCCGTCAATGTTCATGATAGTCAAATCCCCGTTTATATTAATCATTTGTTCGGATCCCGTAATATGCCAAAACTTTCATCGCCAGCCAAGAGATCCCGGGAACGCTTGCCCGACACTTCTCATTTGGATGATCAAACAAGGAAAACAGTTCATCCCGAAACCATCTTTTGTCATGAATATTGAAATCTGGAGCGACATTTGCTGTCCATTTTGTTATATCGGCAAGCGGCACCTGGAACAAGCACTGGAGGAGTTTGAGCACGCCGACGAATTTGAAGTAAACTGGCACAGTTTTGAGCTGGATCCCGCAGCCGACATTGATCCCGACCAGGATATATACGAACGGCTGGCCCGTAAATACGGGCAGTCCGTGGAATGGGCTAAAAAAGCGAACAGGGATCTTAAGCAGAAAGCCTCTGAGGCCGGTATCGACTTTAACCCTGACCGCATCATTCCCACCAACTCCTTTGATGCGCATCGACTGATCAAGCTGGCAGCCACAAGCGGGCGGGCCGATGAAGCCAAGGAAAACTTGTTTTCCGCCTATTTCAGTGAAGGGCGTCATATCGGCCGGCACGATACGCTCATCCGGATAGGCACCGAAATCGGGCTCGACCGATCGATAGTTAAAGAGATGCTTGAGGGCGATGATTTTTCAGATGAAGTGCGGGCGGATGAACAGGAGGCCCGGGAATTAGGTATCCAGGGCGTGCCTTTCTTTGTTTTTAACAGGAAATACGCGGTTTCAGGGGCTCAGCCGGTCCACACGTTCACTGAAGCTCTTGAAAAGTGTTATGAGGATCAGCAGTCGGAAACCGTCAATAAGTAGTAATATACCGCGCTGGGTGGAGACCCGTCTTTCAAAAAAGGGTGCTCTTTCCTGAAAAACGCCAGAAATAAGTTGCTGGTTATTGGGAATTGGTGAATTGTTTTACTGGAGGTGGCTGCACCGCCGACCTTCTTGGGGCTGAAAACCGTATTACTTCCACGCACCCAGGATCAATCCCATGATGGTAAAAGCCACTGTCCAATACCCTCCGTTAACAAGGATGTACTTCCAAGATTTTTGCTCATATAGGCTGTTAACAGCCAGTGCAAAAAAGACCCACCCAAAGCCGGTTAAAAAACCATAGAATGCTCCTGAACCCGCGTTGATCATTTCTGCACCTTCCGGCGATCCGTAGAAAAACATCGCCAGGTTCAACGCCATGATGAGTTCAAAAACAAAGGCAAAGCCAAATATTTTGCCCATGTTACCCTGCTCTATCTTCTCTTCGGTGAGTCCAGTTGCCTCCATCCACGTCCTGCCAAACAGCGGACCGTACCAAAGCCAACCCACCAAAAAGGTCGATAGTGTGGCTGCCAATACCGCCCAGAAGTTTATATTTGAGAAATCCATTGCCCAATCCCGGTTTGTTAGCGTTTTCCTGTTTTACCCTGCATTTTTCACAGCTGATAATAGTAATACTATCAACTTTCGGGAATAAAGCAAGTGAAAGAGTGGGAGCTGCGACCTTCTTGTTACTGACTTGATACGGCCGATCCGCAAGGAGACCGCCTATTCAGAGTTTTTTTGTGACGCCGAAACACGCGCATAAAAAAGGCCTCCTGGATGGAGGCCCGAATGTGACAGATATTCAGCAGGTACGGTTATTTGGTTCGCTCTCCATTTTCCAGGCGCCAGATATCCAGCGGGTTGTCATCCTTGAGTTCATCCGGCAGCTGACTGTCGGGGAAATTTTGGAAGCAGACCGGTCGTGCGAATCGTTCAATGGCCGTAGTTCCAACGGAGGTGCTGCGGCTGTCCGTGGTAGCGGGAAAGGGTCCGCCGTGAATCATCGCGTGATTGACTTCTACACCAGTGGGGAACCCGTTGAAGATCAGGCGTCCCACTTTGCGTTGCAGCACGTCTACGAGGTCGGAATACTGCTCCAGGTCTTCTTCCGTACCGTAGAGCGTAGCGGTCAGGTGTCCCTGCAGGTTTTGTGCGATTTCCACCAGGTCCTCCGGACCATCGGCCGTAATCGTCAGTGTGGAGGGACCAAAAACTTCTTCTTCAAGCGCCCGGTTGGCCAGAAAATGTTTTGAATTCACATTGAGCAGGTGGGGAACTCCCGTCGTGGTTGAGGTTCCATTTTCCTCCCCGTTGGCTACCAGCTGAACTCCCTCTTGTTGCAGCAGTTTTTCAAGGCCTTTTTTGTAAGCCGACTGGATGCCCGCTGTAAGCATGGTGCCGCCCCCCGCCTTTTTGAAATGGTCCGTAACCGTCTGTTGGAACTGCTGTGCCTCCTCAGAGTTTTCATAGGCTACTAGACCGGGATTTGTGCAAAACTGCCCGACTCCCAGGTTCACGGAGTTGACCAGTCCCTCGGCTATCTCACTTCCTTTTTCCTTGAGTGCTCCCCGTAACAAGAACATGGGATTGGTGCTGCCCATCTCGGCATATACAGGAATTGGTTCAGGCCGGCTGGTTGCGGCATCATATAACGCCTTTCCACCTTTGAACGAGCCGGTAAAGCCGATCGCCTTGATCAGCGGATGTTCTACGAGCGCTGTTCCAACATCGTACGAAATGCCCTGCACCATCGAAAATGTTCCGTCCGGCATCCCTGTTTTCTCGACTGCCCGCAGGATCGCCGTCGCAACCAGCTCGCAGGTTCCAGGGTGAGCCGGATGCGCCTTGACCACAATTGAGCAGCCCGCAGCCAGGGCCGAGGCGGTATCTCCGCCGGCTACCGAAAAAGCCAGGGGAAAATTACTGGCACCAAAAATACCAACGGGTCCCAGCGCCATCTTCATACTTTTGATATCGGGAGCGTCCTCCGATCTGTCAATACGGGCATCCACCCATGAGCCTTCGCGGACCACCTCTGCAAAAAGTCGCAGCTGATTCACCGTTCGGCTGCGTTCGCCCGTAAGTCGTCCTTCGCCGAGGCCGGTTTCTTTGCTGCAGCGGTCGATCAGTTCATCGCCAAGGGCCATGATCTCATCGGCGATAGCCTCGAGAAACTTCGCGCGTTCGGCTCCACTTTTTCGGCGGTAAACCCGGAACGCTTCTTCGGCCTTTTCTACCGCCCGATCCACTTCATCGGCAGTAGCCTCGACATACTGGGGAGCAATATCTTCACCATTTGCCGGGTTAACCCCCTGAAATGTGTTGCTTCCGTTTGCTGATCGCGTGTTTCCAATAAAATTTTGTCCTGTTAAGTCCATCGTTTATTTAACTTTGTTAATTAACGTCCCAATTTGTGCTATTGAAATTCTGATTTCGTCACCATGGTGCAATGTAAAGTCGTTGGAGGGAACAATGCCGGTTCCGGTCATCAAAAGACTTCCGTTCGGAAACGAACATTCCCTGTACAAGTATGAAACAAGTTCTGTAAACTTTCGTTTGATCTGGTTGATTTTGATATCATCCTGAAAGACGATACGGCCCTCACGTTCTATCTCCAGCTCAATTTTGGTCTCCGGCGGAAGCGGCTTGTCGGTCACATAAATACACGGACCCACCGCCGCCGACCCGTCATAGCACTTGGCCTGCGGCAGGTACAGCGGATTTTCGCCTTCAATACTGCGTGAACTCATGTCGTTGCCGATGGTATATCCGACAATGTTCCCCCCGGATGTGATCACAAGCGTGAGTTCAGGCTCCGGCACATCCCACGTGGAATCTTCGCGGATGCGTACGAACTCCCCCGATCCCACGGTTCGGTTTTTCGTTGCCTTAAAAAAGAGCTCCGGGCGATCGGCGTCATATACGCGGGCATAGAAGTCACTGCCTCCCGTCTCTTTAGACTCCTCTTCCCGGCCCAGCTTGCTGTTGTAGTAGGTCACCCCGCTCGCCCATATCTCCTGCCCCTGAACCGGAGCTTCAAGCTGCTCGGAAATAAGCTGCGGCCCGTTATTAATAGGTTCACCGGATGTGGTAACCGCATCCACTTTTTCATAGAGGTCATCATCATTGATAAATGAATCCCACCCTTCATCGCGCAACAGGTAAAAGGATTCACGGCGCTCAATTACAATACCTTGTTTCGTCTTATATACTTTCATAATATCTATTCCTTAGGCCGGTCAATTGGTGAACAATACCGCAAATGCCAGCGTAGATTTTCTGTACATGGGATGATTCAACCTGTAGACCGATTCCCATGTAAAAATACAGAAGATCCCACTCCTATCGCAACGTATTACACTACTAAATGACCGGTCATTAGTGCCGGTTTTTCCTGGGAAACATTAATTAGACCATTTCAAATTTAAATGCAAGGCGTTTTTTCAGATGAGGATAATGATGCCAGGTAGACAACCCGTAAGAGATTACAGTTATTCCCATATTTGCTCACTACGATTTTCTGAAAGAAATTGCTGCATATCGGATTTAGTTAACGTACTGTATTCATAATGGTGAATAGTCCGGGTATTTAAATTGTAATGAATATTTACGAATGCTTACCTTTCCTCATGATTAACTAAAAACCAACAGTGCCGAATTTTGCCAGGCGAATATCCCGATTTTTATACGACCAAACCGATTGATGCCACAGGAGTAGCAGAGCGTGTTTCGCGATTAAATAAACGCAGTATCAAACAAGACGCGAAGAGGTATGCGTTGAAGCTGGCCCTTAGCATGATCGACCTGACCACGCTGGAAGGTCGCGACACGCCGGGCAAAGTGAAGCAGCTCTGCAAAAAGGCGAAAATGCCCCATGCCGACCGACCTGACCTGCCCACCGTTGCGGCCATTTGCGTCTACCCAAACATGGTATCGGCCGCAAAAGCGGAACTGCGTGACACCAACATCAAGGTGGCCAGCGTAGCAACCGCTTTTCCCAGTGGAATGACAACCCGTAATGCCAAAATTCAGGAAGCGGAATTTGCCGTAGCCCAGGGGGCGGATGAGATTGACATGGTGATCTCCCGGGGAAAATTCCTGGAAGGTGAATATGCGTATGTTTTTGATGAAATTGCCGCCGTTAAACAGGCTTGCGGTGATGCCCATTTAAAAGTCATCCTGGAGACCGGGGAGCTGCAGACACTTGAAAATGTACGCAAGGCAAGTGACCTGGCCATGCACGCGGGAGCTGACTTCATAAAAACATCAACCGGAAAAATAAAACCCGCTGCAACACAAGAGGTTACCCTGGTGATGACCGAAGCCATAAGGGACTACTTTTATGAAGCCGATCGTATGGTGGGAATGAAGCCGGCCGGGGGTATCCGGAAAGCCAAACAGGCCCTGCAATACCTGGTTCTGGTCAAGGAAACACTCGGAGATGCCTGGCTCACGCCGGAATATTTCCGATTTGGGGCCAGCTCATTAACAAATGATCTGCTCATGCAGATTGAGAAATATGAGTCCGGTGTCTACCAAAGCAGTGATTATTTTTCCAATGACTGATCCGTTTGAACGTTCCCTAAACTGATCCTCTTTGAGAAAAGAGTTGTGAGTTCGGGCCAGATAAATAATAACAGGGGCCTTTGCAGAACCTGCTATTTTGTTGGGAGGTAGTTGTACTACCGACCTCGGCGACCTTTAAACGGGAGTACAACTGTACAACTCCCTTAAAACGAGGAATTGAGGGTTTTGCAAAGCTCTCTAACAGGCACTGCGGTTTGTCCGGGAGAAAAATTGAACAAGCTTGGAACGTTAAAATATTATAGATAAGAACCATGAATTGGGAAAAGTCCGGAAACCGGGCTAGTCAAGCGTCTTGAGAATCTTTTTTAATCATTGATATTTTATGACTGAAGAAAAAAAATCCACTGAATCGCAGGACCCGAACGAGCAGCCGTTCAAACCCAGTTCTCCGAGTTCAAAACTTCACTTTGGTTCGCAGTGGGCTTATGCGGATGCTCCGGAAAGTACCAGCCATGTGGAAATTAACGACCAGTATGACCTGTTTATCGGCGGACGATTTATTGAACCTGAAAAAGGGCGATATTTTAACACGATCAATCCGGCTACCGAAAAGCCGCTTGCAGAGATAGCCGAGGCCACCCAACAGGATGTCGACAAAGCGGTAAAGAGCGCCCGAAAAGCCTTCAAAAAAAGCTGGTCTACGCTCCCCGGGAAAGAACGGGGCAAATATGTTTTTCGGCTGGCGCGGTTGATTCAGGAACGGGCCAAAGAGTTTGCCGTCATTGAATCGATGGATGGAGGCAAGCCGATTCGGGAATCGCGGGACGTAGATATCCCGCTGGCTGCCGCCCATTTTTTCTATTATGCCGGCTGGGCCGACAAGCTGGAGTACGCTTTCCCTGCCAAACAACCCCGACCACTGGGCGTGGCCGGTCAGATCATCCCGTGGAATTTTCCGCTGCTGATGCTGGCCTGGAAAGTAGCTCCCGCCCTTGCCACCGGCAATACGGTGGTCTTAAAACCTGCTGAAACGACTCCGCTGACGGCTCTCAAGTTTGCCGAACTGTGCCAGGAAGCCAATATTCCGGAAGGTGTTGTCAACATTGTAACGGGGGCCGGTACCACCGGTGCTGAAATAGTTGATCATTCCGATGTAGACAAAATCGCCTTTACCGGCTCAACGGAGGTCGGTAAAATTATCATGAAATCGCTGGCCGGAACCGAAAAGAAATATACGCTTGAGCTGGGCGGCAAGGGACCAAACATCATTTTTGAGGATGCGGCCGTTGACCAGGCTGTTGAGGGGATTATTAACGCGATCTTCTTTAACCAGGGACATGTTTGCTGTGCCGGCTCCCGGTTGCTGGTGCAAGAGAGTATTGCCGACACTATTTACCGGAAATTGCGCGATCGTATTGAAACGCTTATCGTGGGCGACCCCCTGGACAAAAACACCGACATCGGTGCGATAAACTCGAAACAGCAATACGATAAAATCAGGGAATATATTGAGATCGGCATTGAGGAAGGGGCAGAAATATACCAGGGCTCCAGTCCACTTCCGGATGCAGGCTATTTCTGCAAACCGACCCTGATTACCAACGTCGGGCAGTCGAACCGCGTGGTAAAAGAAGAAATTTTTGGTCCGGTGCTGACAATCCAGACATTTCGAACTCCCGACGAAGCAATTGAGAAGGCCAATAACACTCCCTACGGTTTGGCCGGGGGCGTCTGGACGGACAAGGGATCAAAAATATTCGAAACCGGAAAGAAGCTCAGAAATGGCGTGGTTTGGTCCAACACCTACAACCAGTTTGACCCGACCGCTCCATTTGGCGGATACAAGGAAAGCGGAGTCGGGCGCGAAGGCGGGCTCCACGGGTTGTATCCCTACGTTCAGCTAACATAATGGCTATATCCATTACCGTTGCTTTAGAATAGCATATTATAGGGTTCTAACCAATAATTGTTGATATGTCAGAAAGAATTGAAGTAAACAAAACATATAAAACCTACGTGGGTGGCAGCTTTCGCCGGACCGAATCAGGGCGGGTTTACAAGGTGTATGACAAGGATCGCAACTTCCTTGCCAACGCCTGCCGGTGCTCTCGCAAAGATGTGCGCGATGCTGTAGTTGCCGCCCGCAGTGCTTTCGACGTGTGGCAAAATCGCCCGGCCTACAACCGGGGACAGATTCTCTACCGCATTGCGGAGATGCTGGAAGGACGTAAAGCCCAGTTTGTTAAAGAGCTGAAACGCCTCGGTTCGTCCGAAAAGGAAGCCCGGCGTGAAGTCCATGGCACCATCGATCGCCTGATATACTATGCCGGCTGGACAGATAAATACCAGCAGGTATACAGCACGGTGAATCCCGTTGCCGGCAATCATTTTAATTTCAGCGTGCCCGAACCGGTGGGTATCGTTTCGGTTCTGCCCCCCGAAACCCCTGCCCTGCTGGGATTGATTTCCGTTATAGCTCCCGTCATGGCAGGCGGCAATACCTGCGTTGTCCTGGCTGGGGAGACGGCCCCGAACGTGACGATCAGTTTTGCTGAAGTGCTGCATTCCTCCGATGTTCCCGGGGGAGTTGTCAATATTTTGACCGGTTACCGGGATGAACTTCTATCACCGCTCTCCTCTCACATGGATGTGAATGCCCTTGTAAATGCCGATCGCGATATGGACCAGGAAATGCGGAAACAATTAGAAGAAAATGCCGCTTTAAACGTTAAACGAGTAACGCGGGAATATTACGAAAACTGGGACCATTCAGAGGTGGAAAGTCCCGACTTAATTATGAAATTACAGGAAATTAAAACGACCTGGCATCCAACAGGAAATTAATTTATGCAAACTGTCATTCCGAACTCATATCGATATCGATCTTTTGTCCTTGTCCTGGCCCTGCTGGCCGGACTCTCGGCCTGTAAAACCACACAAACCACCCGGGAGGGAGCGCTCGGTGAAACGGCGGAGGACTCTGCCTACGCTGCAGCAACCGAAAGCGACTTTGATTTTGCGGCTTATCGCAACAGTTTGAGCGATCTCTATGCGACCCAAAATCATGAGATGCCCGACTTTTTTATGGAGTCTTCTCCGGACGCCGAATCTGGGAATCGTGATCCTTTTGACGGATTCCGCATCCAGGTTGTTACAACCCGGAATGTATCACTTGCCGACTCGGTAGCCCGGTCGTTTCGCATGTGGTCCGATACCACAATCGTCGGCTTTCAACCTGAAACATACGTCTTTTTCAAGCAGCCCTATTACAAGGTTCACGTCGGTGATTTTAATGAGCGCCACCGTGCGATTGAGTTCTCACGCCTGGTAAAGCGAAAGTACTCGGATGCGTGGGTGGTGCACGATCGCATCAATCCCTATATGGTCCCTGCCGATACCACGGAAATCCGTTTTAAACCTGCCTCCGATTCCAGTAAAGAGCCAAATCAATAATTTCGAATCTGCCTTAAAGCCCGGGTGCCCCGATGGGGACTGAACCTATGGACTCTTTTTATTCGGACCTGCCACTGCTGGACTCCTTTTTCCAGCTCTCCGATCCGGCCCGTTTTCATCCCCTTCCGGGCAACTGGTATGTTGCCGTTACGGATATTGTGAATTCCACGGGGGCTGTTGAAAAGGGTCGCTACAAGAGGGTCAATATTCTGGGAGCCTCTCCTATCGTGGGTATGCTCAACCTGGAGAACAAGGATGACATTCCCTATACCTTTGCCGGAGACGGATGCTCATTCTGTATCCCGCCCTCGTTGTTGAATAAAGCGCGGGAGGTCCTGGCCGCCAGCAAGGCAATTGGCGAGCATCAATACGGTCTTGACCTGAGGGCTGCTGTCATCCCGATTCGGCGGATCCGTAAAGCCGGGTTTGATGTACAAATTGCCCGTTACCGGGTTTCGAAAGCCTACAGCCAGGCCATCTTCTCGGGTGGTGGATTAACGTATGCAGAGAACCTGTTAAAAAATGCGGGAAAGGATGAATACATAATCGCTTCTGCGGGCAGCCGGATTGAGGCCGATTTTACCGGGCTGGAGTGTCGCTGGCAGGAGGTGGGACAACAGGGGAAAAAAGTGATCACCATGCTGGTAAAAGCTAACCCTTCTGCAGGTAATAAGGGTGTAATTTACGAGCAGGTACTGCGCAAAATGCGTGAGATCTTCGGTTTTGACGACAACACGAATCCGATCGATCCCGCACGGCTGAACATGAATATGTCACTACAATCGCTGATGGGAGAGATAAAATTCCGTACGTTTGGAATGAGCCGGATGCAGCGTATCATGTACATGCTGAAAGTTAAAGTCCAGGTCATGCTTGGAAAGTTGTTCATGACCCTGGGATATGAATCTGCTGATACAAACTGGTCGCTCTATAAACCGGACCTTGCCCTCAATTCCGACCACCGGAAGTTTGACGATATGCTGCGGGTAGTGATCAGTGGCACAGAAGAGCAGTTTCAACAGTTGCAGCAGTTCCTGGAGCAAAAGTTTGAAGCCGGTCGACTGGCGTACGGGTTTCATCTCTCAGAAACGGCTATGATTACCTGCATGGTGTTTAAATACCACCGGCAACATATCCATTTTGTAGATGGAAGCGGGGGTGGCTATGCCACTGCGGCCGGGCAGCTCAAAAAGCGGATGGAACGGCTGCTAACCGGAGCTTAGTGAGAAAAGGTTGAAAGTTGAATGTTGAATGTTAGACGTTGAACCTGAAGAGCATTACATCGCCATCCTGTACCACATAGTCTTTCCCCTCCTGGCGCATTTTGCCTGCATCTTTGATCGCTTTTTCTGAGCCCAGCTCGGCGTAGATTTCATAGCTGACCGTCTCGGCCCGGATGAAACCGTGTTCGAAATCGGAATGAATAACGCCGGCGGCCTCCGGGGCTTTGGCGCCCTTGCGCACCGTCCACGCCCGTACTTCTTTTGGACCCGCCGTAAAAAAGGTGATGAGTCCCAGCTCTTTGTACGCGGCCTGTATCAGTCGATCAAGTCCTGCACTTTCAACTCCCAGTTCCTCGAGAAACATTGCACGCTCCTCCTCGTCCAGCTCGGCGATCTCCTCCTCTATCTTGGCGCAAAAGGTAACCACTTCATCATCATTTTCAGCGGCAATTTCACGTACCTGTTCGACCAGCTTGTTACCGCCATCGAGGTCCTCTTCACTGACATTACAAGCGTACAGCACCGGTTTGTCTGAGAGCAGGAACAGTTCCCGGTAGGCTTTTTTTTCCTCCGGGTCATCAGTGAACGTGCGGGCGGAATTCCCCTGTTCCAGGTGCTCGCGAAGGCGTTTAACGGTTTCGTATTGTGAAATAATCTTTTTGTCCCCGCTTTTGGCTTCCTTCTTCAGGTTTTCCTCCCGCTTTTCTACGGAGACCAGGTCCTTGAATACAAGCTCATCCTCAATAATCCGGATATCGCGGGCGGGATTGATGCTCCCCTCCACATGAATGACATTGGGATCGTCAAAGCAGCGTACTACATGCACAATCAGGTCCACCTCCCGGATGTGCGACAAAAAAGCGTTGCCTTTTCCTTTTCCCTCTGAAGCTCCTTTTACGAGACCGGCGATATCCACAAACTCCACGCTGGTGGGGACTTTGGATTTCGGCTGAACAATCTCGGCCAGGTTATCCAGGCGCTTGTCGGGTACCGGCACGACCCCGACATTGGGATCAATGGTGCAAAACGGAAAATTTTCTGATTCAGCCCCTGCATCGCTTAGGGCGTTAAACAAACTGGACTTTCCTACATTGGGAAGTCCTACTATTCCACATCTGAGGCTCATTATTCGATATTTTACCTTGGTTCACTATCACGGAGTTGAAGGTGACAGCCTGATTTTGAATTACTTATTTGTCTAGACAAACCTGCTGGATAAACTCCTCTTCCGGCAGCAGGGCGGCCGTAAGCTTGCCGTAGCCCAGGGATTCATACACACATCCGGTATCGATACCCAGCATCTTTTCTTTTTGAAAGGGATGAGGTCGCGGCGTATGGCCAAACACCACTTTCTTTTCCCACACCGTCTCAAAAGCGTTCAAGTGCGAGCGTTCCCACAAAAATTCTACATGTTCCTGCTCGTTTCGAACTGATTCTTCAATTTTTTTATGGGGAGCAAGCCCCGCATGTACGAAAAAATAATCGGGAGTGTCGTAGAATATCCGCGTGTTCCGGTAGAATTCCAGATGACTCTCCGGCAAATCAAGGTGTCGGGAATTGGTTCCGTAGGAATTCAGGGTGGTTCGCCCCCCGTTGTTGATCCACATGTTGAGCCCGTCCCGCCAGAGCGTGTCGAGCAGCATCTGTTCGTGATTGCCACGCAGAAAAATGCAATCGTGATGGTTGCGAAACTCCAGCAGCAGATCCACGACCCCTTTGGAGTCTGGTCCCCGGTCTATGTAATCCCCGATAAAAACGATTTGGCGATCGGCATACGGCTCCAGCTTTTTCAGGAGCGACTGTAAGGATTGCAGGCATCCATGGATATCGCCAATTGCGATAAATTTCTTTTTGGCCACTGTGCAGGATCTCTAATTAAATGATGATTCGATGAGTCCACGCCCTTTTTTCTGTATTCGATCCTCATTCCGGAGCCGCTCCAACGCCGCATCCAGAATGCCATTAACGAAATTTCCTGACTTTTTAGTCGAAAAGCGCTTGGCGATCTCTATCGCCTCATTAATAGTTACCTTGGTGGGAATCTCTTCAAAAAACAAAAACTCGCATAAAGCCAGTCGCAGAATCAACTTGTCTACTGTTGCCAGGCGGTGGATATTCCAGTTTTTGATATGATCTTGAATAATGCTGTCTAGTTCTTCTTTATTTTTTGCGGTCTTCAGGAACAGTTGTTCGGCGAACTTCAGGCCGGACTTGTCTTTGGTCAATTTGGGTTTTATGAGGGAAGACAAGACCTGTTCCCACCTGTTGCCGCTTACTTCTTCGGCAAACAGGGCCTGTAATACTACTTCTCTGATTTCTCTGCGCTGTACCATGCTGATATTTTAATAACGAATGTGACTTGCAATGGAGCGCAAAAAGATACAAAACCTCCTTATCAGCCGAAAGCACAACTCGATCTTAAATTCGTGATGAATATTTGTATTCTCAAAAGTGGCCTTTCTCCTGCCAACCAGCATTACTAAATATTTACTTCAGGGAAAACACCTGATACAACAGTCCATAAAAATTTTCGTTGATAAGGATGCCGTGATTTTCCTATATTAAGCTCGCCTTGGGTGATTAGCTCAGTTGGTTTAGAGCACTAGCTCGACAAGCTAGGGGTCGTAGGTTCGAATCCTACATCACCCACCATTTCCACCTCCTAAACTACCACATCACAATTTAGTGATTTTATCAAATCCCAGGACATGCTCAATGGTCTGTGGAGATCTATCCGTACAGTACTTAAAAAACGCTGTCACTACATGGATAGCATTGTGAAAATTTTGCAGTCACTCCCCTGTACAGGAATGTTCTTTTTTGTGTAAACAAAACCGAATCCCAAAAAATCACCACCTGGATATTTTCCTATTGGTTATCAGGGATTAGCTGATTGTTGCTAACCACTTGACAACTGATAGCCGATACTGACATATAGAGGGATTTTTAAAGCCAGACATTTTTATATAAGACCAACACCCGAGTGCATTCAAAACAGCAGTTTACGCCTTCTAAATTAAGATTTTAACCACAAAAACCCGGGCGAAGTCGGGTTTTGCCAATCTGTTACATTAGATTTATCTAATAATATATAACAGTTTGAAATAGTGAAACACCCTTTATAAAGGCCATAAACGGCTATTTTCTAATTTAATTTATAGGTAAAGCTTTTAAATACAGGTAATTATAGAGAAATTTAACTTGTAATGAAGTTTTTTATTACAAAAATTACGAATGAATTAAAAATGGATGGTTTGAAACAAGATTGCGGCATTAACTTGAAGTCTCAGAGGGACCCATGACACTTACTGAAAAATTTTTGGTAAATACGGATAACTTGGAAGCGATTCTTGACAGTATCAGGACGGAACAAGAACTGCCTGATCGAATTGAGAACAGTTTTCTTGAAGGACTTGGATACGAAAATCCTCCCGATTTTTTGATCCTGACGCTCTTAAAAGAATTGCGAATGTTGAGGAGCGACAACACCCCCACTCCCCTGCTTGAACAGTTCAGGGACCCCGAAACATCTGCGGAGGCGCTGGCTATCGGGCTACTTCAGGCATATGGAGAGCTTTTCAAAAAAGATACCGCAATCCACCGTTTATCGATCGAGGAGATTACGGATCAACTCAGGGATTGTTTTGAGTCACCAAAGTCCGAGATTATTCTGAAATATATGGCGCGGACGTTTACTTCCCTGGTCAATTACATCGGGTCCGACAAGCTTGAAGCACTTCTGGAACAGAGGGAGAATGAGGAATCGAATGTGGAAAATGTGATCAAGGAGATCGCCCAGAAACACCAGGGTAGCGGACTCAACATTGTCACAACCAATGTGATTTCAGCCCTGGGTACTGAAACGTCCCTCGAAAATATGCCACCGGAAACGTCCGCAGATCCTGAAATTGATAATTCATCAGTTTCCGTTGTTTCGAACACCTCAACCGAAAATAGTCAAAAACCCAGTGAAGAGTCAGAAAGGAATAATATGCAATCAGATGAGCACCACAATAACGGACAAGTAGTTGAACAGGAAATAGACACGGGCCTTCAACCAGAAGCAACCGAAGGCGCTGGCAGCGATGCCACAGATGCTCCAGAAGCCCCCTCAACCCCGCAGGCGCCAAGCACAACCAATGCCCAGAGCAGGTATGTTGATAAAGCATTAATTAAAAAGGCGGCTCTGCTCCATAAAGTAGGTCGACTAAATGAAGCGATACCGGCGCTGGACAAAGTATTTGATCGTTTTGCCCGTTCAGAGAAACCCGAACTCTATAACCAGGCGTCCATCGCTCTCATCAATAAAATGAAGATCGTGGAGAAGCTGGAACTCCGTGATCAGCTGTTGCCGGTATACGAGCAGTTGATCAATCGGCTCGATGATTCAAAAAACAGCGAGTTCAGCAAATATGTGGATCACGCATACGCAAAACGAGTCGACACCCTGCTGGAGGCTGACAAGCTGGAGCAGGGGCTTGAAGCGATCGGCAAGGCAATTCAGCGGTTCAAGGCCTCTTCGGGAAAAGGAGGATTGCTGGAACAGGCAATGTACAAAAAAGCGGAAGTGCTCGAATCACTCGGCCGCGATGAGGACGCAATCGAAGCCTATGACGAGCTTTTGGGTACCTTCGACAAGTAAACAGCGTCTAAAAGTCCATGATAATCATCAAGAGGTTACATTATGGAACGTTTATTTCAATCCCTGAGACAACAACTGGCATTTGAGATAATGTTTGTTGAGAACGTGAGCAGACCGTACCACGACTACCAGGAAAAGCTGGAGGTGGTGGATTTCGAGTACCGGGGCATGAGCTGCCAGCTTGTACTTAACGGAAAAATCATGTTGAAAAGCCAGGACCTGGAAACATCCGTTGAATCGTACCAGGATCTGGTCAGCGCATTGCGGAACGCCGGCACTACCAAAAAGGCAGCTGGGTAGTTTTTATTTAACCGACTTAATTTACAAGAGTTGTAAATATCATCTATAGGCGGCTATACTCTTGCATACGCCATTATACCGCGCTAAAAGCGGATCAAACTCTGTCTTCGGTAAAGGAGACAGAGTTTTTTATTTGAGGCATTCCCAGGCAGATGCGGAGTATCGATCCTCGGAATCCACAATCCATAATCCATCATTCATAAATTTCCCCAACAAGGATAATGGGAGATCGCTCTCCTGCCTAAGGTGTATAAGCGGAAACAACTTACCCAACGTCAATGAAAGAACGCCTGTGCGGTTATTTCCGCTTTGCCTTCCATACAAAGCAAATATCCTGGAGAAATGAAGGCTAATATTCCTTGTTGATTCGTTTTATCAGCTCAATTTCGGAGGTATCAAAGGCAGAACCGTCACGGCGAAAGATATCGTGAAACCAAACTTCGGGCTCAGAAGCCTGGAGATGATCTTCCCAGCGATATACTTCGCGAACTTCACCTCTCCAGCGCTCATAGAACTCATCTCCATATCCTCGTGGTGATTGCCAGGAATAGATTGTTTGCGTTTTACCGCTGACAAGTCCCCAGTTTATGGCCCCGATATTCTGCTCGGCAAAAAACGGGAAATGAGTCTGAAACTTACTGCCGTTGGTTCGTGCCATATACTCCGTACATATCATCGGCCGGTCGTACATCTCCTGCAGGCGTCCTACAACTTCGCGGGTTCGATCGATGGAGTTGTAGTCGTGAAACGTGATAATATCAGAATTGGCAGCTGAAAACCTGTTCAGCTCTTCAAAATCATCGTTCCAGATCCACATCCCGATGGTGATAGGTTGGGAGGGATTCACATCACGCGCCCACGCTGTCACGTTTTTAAGCAACGGTAGTGAGCTGGACGGCGGGTTTTTACCGTTTCCGGGTTCATTGTAGAGATCCCACATCAGCACGCGGTCATCCCCATCAAAGTGGCTGATCAAATCCTGTGTATAGGCCTTGAGGACCGGATATAGCGCCTCATCCAGCCGCTGATCGTGCCCGGGGCTTTCCACCCAGGCGCTGTTGTGGACACCGGGAACAGGGTCCGGCTGCTCCCCCAAATTCGGATCGTCTCCCCACACATCGTCAAACAGCACAAACATTATTTTGATGCCATGACTGTCGGCGATCTCCAAAAACTGCTCCATCCGGTTTTTCAGTCCCTCCGGACTGCGGGCCCATACGAGATAATGCAAGTATACGCGCATGGTATTAAAACCGATATCTTCAGCCCATCCCAGTTCGCGATCGATCGTTTCCGGGTCAAAACTAAACTCCTGCCACATCTCAATCTGGTTGATGGAGGTGCTGGGGTTAAAGTTGGCTCCGGAGATCCAGTCGTGCTGGTCATACCACTGCTGTGCTTTTTCTTCCGACCATACCTCTCCCATCACTTCCTGGGCAGTTGTCACGTCCGGCGATAGCAAAAACGGAATCAATACAACGCCGAATACAAACAATATTACATTGTGCTTTATCATAATGGTTGGTTTATCTGTGATTATTAGTTGTTACAGGGAAGACAAATTACTGTCCGGATGGAACAGATCTCAATTTTCCGCTATTTCGGGAGGATAAAATTCGGAACTCCATCCTCATTCCACGTAAATGTGAGCGCTACGCACTGGAAGGGGACTTTTTACTTCCCTTTTTTGTAATGAATTTCCGGGAGATCCTGCAACAACCGGGCTGCGGCCTCCGGGGTGATATCCCGCTGCGAGCTACCAAGCATCTCATACCCTACCCGAAATTTTTTAACCGTGGCCGAACGCAGCAGAGGTGGATAAAAATGCATGTGAAAATGCCACTCAGGATAGGCATTCCCATCGGTTGGAGCGGGATGAAAGCCGGCGGAATACGGGAACGAGATATTAAATACGTTGTCATATTTTATCGTGATCCTGCTGATTACAGAAGCCAGCGCCTCCTTTTCCTCCTCCGTCATATCAGTGAAGCGGCTGAACGGTCGTTTGCTCACCAGCAGGGTCTCAAACGGCCAGAAGGCCCAGAAAGGCACCAAGACCGCAAAGTGTTCGTTTTGGACGACAATACGCTCGTTCTCCTGCTGCTCAATCTCCAGGTAATCCTGCAGAAGCGTGTTACCGTGCTTCTCATAATACTTTTTAAACTGCTTCAGCTCTTTTGCCGGTTCGTCGGGAATGGTTTCCTGCGCCCAGATCTGCCCGTGGGGATGTGGATTGCTGCATCCCATAATCTCCCCTTTGTTTTCAAAGATCTGCACATAATTTATATACTCCCGGTTGCCGAGCTGCCGGTACTCTCTGACCCAGAGATCCACCACTTCGCGAACCTGTGACAGTTCCATCTCCGGCAGGGTCAGGTCGTGACGGGGGGAAAAGCAGATCACACGGCAGAGCCCTTTTTCCCCTTTGGCCACCAGCAGGTCGTTGGTATTGAAGGATTCTGAAGGCGTATCCGGCTTCAGCGCACTGAAATCGTTGGTAAAGACAAACGTACTGGTGTATTCAGGGTTTTTAGCATCGCCGGCCCGTTCGTTGCCCGGACATAAATAACATCCGGGATCGTACCGGGATTTCTGATCGGCGGACTTCTCCTCCTCCTTGCCCTGCCAGGGGCGTTTGGCCCGGTGGGGACTTACCTGGATCCATTCCCCCGTCAGTGGATTCAGTCGCCTGTGCGGGTGCTCCGAAAAATCTAGCTTCATAATCTTACCGATTTTTACTTTCCAGGGAGAGGACTTCAGCTCCTCCTCCGATTTTTGTTCTGTAGATATTTACGGCCCGGGTCGTTTTTTCGAGATAGATATCAGATATACGACCTGCGAACTCTTCAACTGCCTCCTCCTTCACCAGATTGATTGTACAGCCGCCAAAACCGCCGCCCATCATGCGCGATCCAAGGACACCGTCAATCTTGCGAGATTCCTCCACCAAAATGTCAAGTTCGGAACAGCTGACCTCGTACATATCCCGCAGTCCCGCATGAGAAGCGAACATTCGATCCCCAAAAGCATCGATATTCCTGTTTTCAAGATCATCACAGCCCTTCAATACCCGCTCGTTTTCCTCGATCACGAACCTGCAACGTTTGTAGATAATGGGATTCATTTCGTCGCGATGCTTCTCGAGCAGATCATGATCTACATCTCTCAGGCTTTGGATGGCGGGATCATGTTGTGCAAAAAACTCCACGCCCTGCTCGCACTGCCGCCGCCGAACATTATATTCCGAGGAAGCCAGCTCCCGGCGAATCTGGGTATCGCATAATACAATCTGGATATCATCCTGCTTAAAGGGATACAATTCATATTCCAGGGAGCGACAGTCAAGCTTCAGGGCGTGACCGCTTTCCCCGTGAATATTTACAAATTGATCCATAATACCACACTGTACGCCCACAAACTCATTTTCCGCCTGCTGGGCCAGCAGGGCACGCTCGCGTTTGGGAATATCAAGATCAAATATTTCTGACAGTCCCGTGATAACGCCGCCCTCAAGAGCCGCCGAGGAAGACAGTCCCGCCCCGATCGGGATATTTCCCCCAAAAACGCAATCAAAACCGCCTATTTCATAGTCTGCCATCTGTAGCTCCACAATCACTCCCAGCAGATAGTCGGGCCATCCCATCCCGGTTTTTGAAAACTTATCTTCATCCAGGTCGTGGGTATGGGCTTCCTTTTTATCAACGGCGACCATATTTATTTCGGACCCCCCGTTCGGGGCCAGGGCAAGCACAATCACCTTGTCGATGGCCGCCGGCAGTACAAACCCGTCGTTGTAATCGGTATGCTCTCCAATCAGGTTCACTCGTCCCGGCGATTTTACCACTATATAATCACTCTGGAAACGATTGTTGAACTCGGTTTCTATTTTCTTGATCAGCTGCTTCATCATGCAGTATTAGAAATTAATATTCATTTTTTTACCAGAATACGGCGTAAAGTACAGCTACCAGTACCAGGATAACGTAAGCACCGATGTTAAACGCCGGGCTGGTTTTAAACATCTCAGCGGTGGTATGGATCGCTTTCGGATCCTCGTCACGGGGATTGGTAGACAAGCTGACCCCTGCAATAATTGCGATGGTGGCAATAAGCGTGTAGAACATCTGGTCCAGAAAAGGAAGTTGAACAGCAGGGGTTTTCAGAAACACCGCAATTACAATGGAGGCCAACACCCCATATATAGCCCCTTTTGACGTCGTTTTTTTCCAGAATAGTCCCATAAGGAAGACCGCCAGTATGCCCGGACTGACCATACCGGTGTATTCCTGGATATACTGGAACACCTGGGGCACGGTCTGCAGTTGAGGTGCCATCAGCATAGCCACCACCAGTGCAACTCCGGCGGTAATTCGCCCCATGTTGACCGTTTGCTTATCCGTCGCCTCACGATTTATATACGGGATATAGATATCCATTGTAAATATGGTAGCCACGGAATTGAGCATGGAAGCCATTGACGAGACAATGGCCGCCGCAAGTGCTGCCACCACCAGGCCCAAAAAGCCGGGAGAGAGAAATACCCTCATAAGCCACGGGTACGCATTGTCGTATTTGATGCTTCCATCCTCCCTGGCAAAAGCATCAACAACCCCCGCAATTTGCGTAGTCCCTTCGGGCTGATTATAGAGCACATAAACGATAATACCCGGAATGACAACAATCAACGGGATGATCAATTTTAAAAAACCGGCGAAAATAATCCCTTTTTGTGACTCCTTGAGTGATTTTGCAGCCAGCGTCCGCTGTATAATATACTGGTTGAAGCCCCAGTAATAGAGATTGGCCACCCACAGTCCGCCAATCAGAACGGCAATACCCGGTAGATTGCTAAATTCAGGGTTCGACCGATCCAGGATCATGGTAAACTTTTCTCCGGCTACATCATAAATGTGAGCCAGGCCGTTTAGTATGCCCCCTTCGGGAGTAACATTGTAGAGACCGGCGATAGTGACGACAAAACCACCCAGGACCAGCAGACCAACCTGCAGTACATCGGTCCAGGCAACAGCGGCCAGTCCCCCATACAGGGAGTAAGCTGCAGCAATCGCAGACAGGCCCAGGAGCGCATAGATCATGAGACTGCCATCCCCCGTTCCCATGATGGTGTCGAGAGCCAGTGCTCCAAGATAGAGTACCGTCGTAAGGTTCACGAATACGAACAGTGCAATCCAGAAAACGGCTAAAATCGTTTTAAGCGTAGTATTAAACCGCTGCTCAACAAATTCCGGGATCGTAAAGATTTTCTTTTCGATAAAGATCGGCAGAAAGTATTTGCCGACAACAATCAGCGTGACAGCCGCCATCCATTCGTAGGAGGCGATAGCGAGTCCGACCGCAAAGCCGGAGCCTGACATCCCGATAATCTGCTCAGCCGAAATATTGGCGGCTATAAGGGAAGCACCTATTGCCCACCATGGCAGAGACTTCCCGGCCAGAAAATAATCCTCGGCATTTTTTTGGTGCCCCTCCTTGTCACGGGAAACCCAGAGTCCAATTGCCACAATAACCACGGCATAGGAGATAAATACAATGTAGTCGAGTGTAGTAAATCCCATAAATGATGTCGTTTAGTTTCGACCGGCACGCCCGGCTGATGTTTCAGTTGTAATCTAGTTAATCCTGTCTCACATAGGAAACAGTGGAATAGCCGGTTCACTGGTTAATGAGCGTTATATGTAATACGGTAAAAACATCCCGTTAAGTACATGTTAAATAGAATATACTATTGTGTTACAACTGGTTACCGTAACCACATACATTAATTTTAGGCCTGATTCGCCTTCAACAAAAGCTATTTCGGCATCAATTAATATGCAGAACTTGTAACAAGGTATTGCATCCTGTGTGACTGCCAGTTGTCAGTTATGCCTTATAAGTGCTGGTCAGAAGGCTTTGCAAAACCCATATCACTCATCCGGCGCCCTGCTTCTTTAAAATCACGAGTATGTCTTGATCCCAATCGTTTAAATTCGACTACCCAAACTGGACAGCCGGCAACCAGAACGCCCTTATGTTAGCGATAACATTTAACTTATTCAATATGCTTCTGACCATATATTATTTGATGGGAATTCACCCTTAATTTATATCGCCCAGGCATTTAAAAGTATGACCTCGCATCTATTTTAGTATCAAAACAAAGCGATGACCTGCCCGTATTCTGCAAAGTTAAAAGCACGGTTCATATATTCGGGCATCCACACGATTTTCTGATCACCATTTCGGTGGCGATCTCGATATTCTCAATTAAGGGTTCATCCTCCTCGATTGTGGATATCAATTTTTCCGCTCCCCTTTTCCCGACGTTATAGGCCGGCTGGTGGATGGTCGTCAGCGGGCAGTCGACCAGCTCGGACCGCACTTCATCCGTAAAACCGACAATGGCGATATCTTCCGGGATTGAGAGCCCTTCTTCCCGGATGGCATCCATCGCCCCAAAGGCAGCGGGATCATTGACCGCAACAACGGCCCGGGGGCGATCCTCATCAGGCAACTGCAATAGCTTCTGCATGGCGCGATATCCTCCTTCCTCCTGGTATCCACTTTGTACCACCCACTGTTCTTTTACCGAAAGTCCAGCTTCCCGCAATGCGGAAACATATCCTTCAAACCGTTCTTTGCCGATGGAAACTTCACGAGGTCCGCTGAGATGCGCAATTTCCCGGTACCCGTGGGCAATCAGGTGCGCGGTAATTTTTCGGGAGCTCACCTTGTCGTTCACACTCACGCAGCTGGCCCCGATATTTTCAATGCAGCGATCAAAAAAGACGACCGGAATCCCTGAATTTATAACTTCTTTGTAAAAACTGTAATCATCTTCTGTCTGTGAAGATGAGACCAACATGCCATCAACCCGCTGCGCCCGCAACGTGTTGATGGCGTCTTTTTCGCGCTCAAACTGTTCTGCTGAGTGGGTCAGTATCAGGTGGTAACCGGAGCTGTAGGTCACCTCCTCAATACCGCGGACAACCTCCGGGAAAAAGGCGTGTGAAATTTCCGGGATGACGACCCCGATGGTATGGGTTTTCCTTGAAACCAGGCTTTTGGCCACGTAATTCGGTGTATATCCCATACTTCGAGCCTTCTCCAGGACCCGTTCACGCGTTTTCTCATCAACATTTTTTTTGTTGTTAATCGCCCGCGAGACAGTCATGGCGGATAGCCCGAGTTCTTCTGCAATCTGTTTTAGTGTTACTTGCGAACTCACACCTTATTTTAATTAGAGGCTTTTGGAAACTATTTCAAACATTCTATTCATCCCGGTTTACAAAGTATACCTGAACAGAACCGTCATTATTTGCAATAACCACGGCCTGGGTTCCTCCGATATTGATCATTTTCATCTTCTTGGCATCATGGGGAGCCAGGAAGCCGCTTTTGAATGGAGAAACCGGTGCAAATGATCCGGTCCCCGATCCCTGCAAAAATAAACCGTTGCCGGCGTCATTACGGGGAGTCTGGGGTTCTGCATTATACAAATTTCCAGCCAACAAAAGATCATCTGTTCCATCCTGGTCAAAATCGTGAACAAGGATGTCCTGAACGGAGGAAACCTGCGCTTCATTCGGCAGTGGATGAGACTTAAAGCCCTGTTCTGAACGATTTTCCAGGTACATGCTTTCAAAGGTGGTGGCCTGCAGGTGCAATGCCTCTTCCATCGCCTTCGTCCCCACCACCTGTTCAACCGAGGCTTCGGCGTACTCCTCATAGCTCTGGAATTTTTTGTTGATGGCCGGGATTTTCATCCCCATCTTCGCTTTACCATACCAGGGAATATGCTCCCCATTTCGCTGAACCGCAAACAGCAGGTCCATACTTTGGTTGCTGTCAAAATCATCCGCGTAGACTTCAAACGGCTCATCGGGAGAGGCGCGGTAGGTGTAGTTTTCTCCCAAATTTCCAGCTAACAGGTCGGGGTCTCCGTCCTCATCCAGATCCGCGGCGGCCAGGCTGTGCCACCACCCGCGCTGCGACTCGTTGCCTGTTTCAGCTGTTACATCTTCAAACGAATCCCCGTTATTGCGATAAAACTGAATCGGCAGCCATTCGCCTGCAGTGACAAGATCAATATTTCCATCCCCGTTAAAATCGATCCATTCGGCATCCGTGATCATCCCGGCCTGGGATACTTCAGGTATAACGTGGTCCGTAACATCACTAAAATTGCCCCCGTCGTTGCGCAATAGATAGCTTTGGGGTGCATAGGGATACCGGCCCGGAACCTGGCGACCGCCGACAAACAGGTCGGGATCTCCATCTTGATCATAGTCAGCTGCTTTTACCACGCCACTGCTGGTCAACATTTGGGGCAGTGCAGCCCGATCTTTTATAAACCGACCTGTTCCGTCATTCAGGTAGAGGCGATCCTGCAACATGTCTGATGCCGGGGAAAATTCATATCCCCCACTTGCCACATACAGATCTGGATTCCCGTCCCCGTTTGCATCCAGGAATGCAGCTCCCACATCTTCCCGGGCGCGGTCATCGATCCAGGGCTGAGATTCCGCTGACCGCTCAAACCGACCGTCTGTCGTTTGCAAATACAGTTTACCGGCCTGCTCCGCCGCGCCTCCGACATACAGGTCCTCGCGTCCATCTCCGTTAACATCCGCGACTGCCAGTGGAGGTCCCAGCCTGGAAAGCTGATACGGAAGCAATCCCTGAACCTGGTAATCAGAATAGCGATTTTCCGAATGCTCGAAATCAATCCCTGTCTTTTCCGTTCTTTCCGTAAACAGGGACTTCCCGGCGCCCCGTGATGGCGGATTCCAGCGTCCGTCGGCCTCCTCATACCTGAGTACAACCTGGGTATCGGCGTTGATATCGGTCAGCAGCTGGTACTGATGATCGGGCCAGATAATCTCAAGGGAGTCAACGTTTGTGTCGCCGCCCAGGCCAAAAAACTGGCGGGGATCGACCGACGACTGGTATCCCCGGTAGGGAGAAACCCAGGCGTGCTGCTTTTGAGATCGGCTGGTAACAATCAACCGTGCCCCGATGCCCTGGCGGTTTTGAGGAGCACCTTCCAGCTGGACGGTCAGAGTATGATTGCTGGTCAGCGTATCCGCCCGGTTTCGAAATATCGAGGCCGGGGCGTTAATATTGTTAATCACCACGTCCAGGTCCCCGTCGTTATCCAGGTCGGATTGGGCGGCACCATAGGAATACCCAGGAGTATCAAAGCCCCACTCCTGCGATCGGTCGTCAAATGTCAAATCGCCATTATTTCTGAAAAAATAGTTGGGGACTTTGTAACCGTGAAGCTCTTCCAGGAGCCGGCGTCTTTTCTGCTTGTTGACCTCTTCCGTACCAAAACGGCCCAGGCTGTTGGCCTCTTCCAGGAAGTCATAATTGTTGATCGCCTTCGGGAATCCGTTGGTCACCATCAGGTCTTTGTGCCCATCGTTGTCGTAGTCCCCGAACAGTGCACTCCAGCTCCAATCGGTATAGGCCACTCCCGCAAGGCGACTGATTTCGCTAAATACAAGATCTCCCTCCGGAGTCATCCCGTTGCTGAGCTGCAGGGTGTTCTGGGCATACTGGTGATAGTACCCCTTGGCCCGCATCTCCTGGTAGTGGCTGTAGGTGATCCCGCCACTCATCTTCTTGCGCTTGATGTAGTCGTCCGGCATCATCTCTGTCTGGTATATATCCGGCCATCCGTCGTTGTTGAAATCGGCAATATCAACGCCCATGCCGGCAAAACTGCTGTGTTTCAGGAATTCCCGGGTTTTGTCTGAAAATGTGCCGTCGCGGTTATTGATATAAAGCACATCATTCGTAATCACATCATTTGAAACATAAATATCCGGCCATCCATCCCGGTTTATATCAGAGACCGCCACTCCCAGCCCAAATCCCTGTTTCCTGACAATTCCGGCCTCCGGACTCACGCGGGTAAACGTTCCGTTGTCATTCCGGTATAGCTCATCGTAGCTATACCTTGTTTCATCGGCAGGCAGCCCCGCCGGCCGGACCGCATTATTCCGTGCAAAAGCTCCCGGTGAATGATTTAGCAAAAAAAGATCAAGATCCCCATCACGATCGTAATCCAGGAACGCTGCATGCGTGGTAAAGGCCGTACTGTCGAGGTTGTACTCTGCCGCCGATTCAGTAAAGGTGAGATCCCCGTTGTTGATAAACAACAGGTTTTTACGGGACTCTTTCGGTGCCCTTTCTGACGAAACAGCAGATACGTAGATATCCAGATGGCCATCCCCGTTGATATCCACCATGGAGACGCCGGATACCCACCGATCGGTCTGGACACCGGCCGTATCGGTAATATCTTCAAACTGCATATTCCCCTTGT
Organism: Halalkalibaculum sp. DA3122; assembly: GCF_043951865.1. NCBI lineage: Bacteria > Pseudomonadati > Balneolota > Balneolia > Balneolales > Balneolaceae > Halalkalibaculum > Halalkalibaculum sp. DA3122. The sequence continues at coordinate 4,479 of NZ_JBINJF010000009.1, read as the reverse complement.
TCAGGTATAACCGGCTACTTTTCATATTCCCGGTCAGGTAAATATCCGGCAAGCCGTCGTTGTTTATATCTCCGATCCCGACCCCTCCCCCGTGGTAGGTAAAAGGATAGTTATAGTTATTCAGTGAGTCGGAAGGGATGATTTCATTGTTAAAGGTGACGCCGGTCTGTTCAGGAGACAGCTTTTGAAACAAGGTGGCTCCCTGCTCTCCGGAAAAAGAACAGGCAGATATCGAAAAAAAGATCAAGTAGACAAATATTTGCAGGTATGAATGTTTCAAAACGTAAATAACGGGGTGTGAATTGATTTATATTCCGGTAATGTGCTTAAAAATATCGATTTGGAAGGCTTCCTCTCAATATGTTACGGTAATCTCTGGTTCTCCTTTCAGATCCACTGTTTGAGAAGAACCGTCATGCCAGAAAACCTCCAGGCTCGCCGGTTCGCTTGAGGCGCCCAAAACCTGGGTGTAACTGCGCTGCGACCGGTACCCAGAACCTGCCTGCCATTCTCTCAGGGGCCCTTTACTGCCATCCTTGTACACCAGTCGCACAGCAGCACCGACCGCATCGGCATTTGAGGGCGGCCCCTTGAGCCTGACGCGTATGCCCTTCCGCTCCGTCTGATTAAAGAACAACCTGGTGGCTCCTTCATTCTGGGTAACCGCCAGATCTACCCTGCCATCCCGGTTGACGTCACTGACGGAGGCCGAACGTTGCTCACCGTAAACCATTATTCCGCTGTCATGACCTTTTACGATCTCAAAATCCCCGGCACCATTGCCAAGCAGAAGCAGTCCGCGTCCGGCGTCCTGGCGCGGGATATACGAGGGAAACGGGAACAGGTTTTGGCTGAGGAAAAGATCCTCATTTCCGTCGTTGTTGAAATCGGCCACCGCGGGATGGAAAGCCGTTGAAAACTGGGCATATTCGGGCAATGGCACGGGCCTAAACCCCGAACCCGTGTTAATGAATAACATGTTTCGCAGCGTATTGATCTGTTTAGACGGTATCTTGCTGAAATCCTGACCGAATATTTCGTCTACCGAGGAATGTGCATATTGTTCATGCGAGGCAACATTTCGTAGTACAACAGGAAGAGAATCGAAGGAATAGAGTTTTCGCCGGGGCACATAGGCATCTAAAGCCGGACTGTAGTAACTGTCTACGATATCGACGCGGTTATCCATATTGAAGTCGCTGTAAAACAGTTTTAGGGGCTTCGGCTCGTTCGCCTGATCGTTAAGCTGGTAAACGCTATTGGCCCCGATGTTGGTTGCCACGATATCGGGCAGGCCGTCATTGTTAAAATCACCGGTCGATACCCCGTTCCACCAGCCTTTGTGAGCTTCAAGTCCCATGGCACTGCTGACATTGCGGAACGTTCCCCCCTCATTTTCAAACAACACCAGCGAATCCCACTGCCGGCTTACCAGCAGGTCCGGGTCTCCGTCCCGGTCAAAATCGGTGAACACGGCCCCGGTAACCAGGCCCAGCTCATTCATAATGTCGGCATTTGCCCGATCCAGTTGAAATTTCCCCCTATCGTTTCGGAATATTCTTGAACGCGCATCACGTGGGTAGTTGGCCGGTTTGAAGCTGCCTCCCACAAAAAGATCAATATCTCCGTCAGCATCGACATCTGCCGCGGTGAGGGGGCCCGTAGTTGATAGAATGCCCGGCAGCTCTGCGTCTTTTTCAATCTCTTCCCGCCCCGATCTGACCAAAAATTGATACGCGGAAGGTGCGCGGGGATCCCCCTGTTCAAAATTGGCGCTGCCCATGATCAGCCGTGTCCCCTCCGCAGTTCCCCAGCCCAGGAGTGCGGTTTGGTCGCCTGGAGCTGCGCTGCCAAGTGCCCCCGGTTCAATTGCAGTAAGATTTCCTTCTCCATCATTTTCAAACACCGCTGCAGCCTCTCCCTTTCCCGAAGTGATAAACAGGTCATCATCGCCATCCCGGTCAAAATCGATCCAAGAGATGCCCGGTCCCTGTTCACTCAGCTTTAGCGGTAGCATCGGCTGGATATTGGTGTCGGTGTACTGGTCTTCGTGATGCGTATGAGAAAGACGGTCGGATTCGTCCGCAAAAAATGTCGATGCTGACGCCGATTTTATTGATCTCTTATCCCCGCTTTGCCGCGGTTCTTCCGCGGAGGCGGACTCCACCACGTAAATCCTGTTCGCCTTAACGCTGTCAATTTGACTTTCGGTGCCGTCCGGCCAGGTTACTACAATCCGGTGAACAGAAGGTTGCTCATCAGCTGCAAAAAAAACCGCCGGCTGTAAACCTGAAACGTAATTTCCGCCGGCTACGATCTCCTTTTGTTGGACCGGTCCCGCTCCATGAAGCTCCACCCTGGCACCGATACCCATTGTGTTGGGGGCTTCCCCCTCCAGCCGAACGGCGATCCGGGGGGCATCACTCGTATTTTCATAGACGGCAGCCTGTTGACGCAACCGGTTCATCGCCAAATCCGGGTCCCCGTCATTGTCAAGGTCGGCAATTGTCATGCCGTTTGTCACGTCAGCCTCCCCGAATCCCCACTTCGAACTTTGGTCGGTAAACGTGAGATCGCCATTATTCCGAATAATCTTGTTCGGTATATCAAGAGGCGGATACTTCAGGATATTTCCTGCTCCTCCCATCGACTGCCCGGACTGTGAACCGGCCTTCAGCTGACTGTCGATATCCTGGTAATCGTAGGCATGTCCCGTGGCAATTACCAGATCCTCATACCCATCCAGGTCAACATCCAGGAAGCTGGTAGCCCACGACCATTCGGTAGCCTGCACGTTGGCATAATAGGAGATCTCGGCAAACGTATGATCCCCCCTGTTCAGGTAAAGTGAATTCTTGTTATACTGTGGAATCCCGTTTATGGGATCAAGGAACTCTGAAAGTTGACGGGTGCGCTGCCGATGGTCGCTGCTCAACATTTCGGATACGAAAAAGTCCAAATTCCCGTCCCGGTCGATATCCGAAAAATCAACGCCCATGGCAGAGTAGCTCATGCTCCTGATCATATTATCGGGCATTTGGCGGAATATGCCATCCCCCTGGTTTATCCAGAGGCGATCCGGGGTCCAAAAATCGTTGGCTACGTACAGGTCCGGCAGCCCGTCTGCGTTCAGATCCTGGAACCGGGCCGTCAGCCCCCAGTCACGCGGCAGGCCCATCGGGGCTCCCTCCTGGTCCACGAAATGGACGGAATCCTGCACTTTTTCAAAGCGTCCCGAACCATTATTGAGATACAGTTCATCAGCGGCTCCGTACTCGTTCCGATACGATCTGCCATCCGTCTCAATAATATCGTAATATTCATCGTAGGGCGGTCGAACAACAAGCGAATCTCCGCGTTTCTCGATAGTATTTTCTGTTGTCAATTCATCGGGACTGAAGATATCACGGGCCGTCCTCAGCTTATAGTTGGTGATATACAGGTCCAGATCGCCATCCCCGTCAATATCTGCCAGAGCCATCGTGTTGCTTCCGTTGGAGGAACCAAGTCCGCTGTCCTCTTTTAACGTAAATTTTCCGGTCCCGTCATTAATATAGAGTTCATTGCCATCAGCGAGGGAAGTGACCAGGAGATCCGGATCACCGTCTCCATCTACATCCGCAAACGTTACACCAGTAGAGCTGTATCCTTCATGAGCAACACCAGCCTCCCCGGTAATATCCCTGAACTCCATTCCGCCCAAATTTTTATACAGCTTGTTGGGGCCCTCAAGCTGTGCGAAATACAGATCGATCAGTCCGTCGTTGTCGATATCTGCAGCGGCCACTCCCGAACCGTTCAGATAGTTTCGGTTTTCCGAGATACGCTCCTCTGAAATGTGGTTGGAGAAACGAATATTTGTCGTTGAGGCTCCCCTTTTTTCGAACCCCGTTTCCCCGAAATACCCGGGAGAAAGGGCGGCCCACCTGTATCCATCTTCCTGGTTCCACTGTAGCTTGTTGTCGGATGAACAGCCCACAATTATTCCACAAACCAAAATACTCTGCAGGAAAATTGTAAAAGGAGAAAAGTGCACGCTATGGCAATTTGTTTTTGGGCTTTGTGAAAAAGCATTTTAGCCTGCAAAATAAGTGCAGCATGAATACGCGAATTATTCTACGCTACACCCTTCCACAGGCTTGTAATTAATTATCCGTTATGGTTTTGCACTGCCTTTCTCAATTCAATACCCGGCGCCGAATATATCCTGAAAATGCGGATTCAACGGCAATTCCAAGAAAAATGAACGGAACCCCGGGTCTCGGCCCTTGTCTATGTTTCAAAAGTATCGGCTTTCACGTAGGCATCGATGACCGCCTGCTCGCCTTCCTTACCTTCACGGGCGTTGCCGTGCTCCATGCCCAGGATGCCGTCGTAGCCCTTGTCATGGATGTATTTGAAGACGTTCCGGTAGTTGATCTCCCCGGTATAGGGCTCATTGCGGCCCGGCACGTCCCCCTGCTGGATGTAGGCGATCTC
>NZ_JBINJF010000099.1:0-717 GCF_043951865.1 Halalkalibaculum sp. DA3122 | reverse complement strand
TTCCGGTCGCAGCGCGCCCACGGGCACATCTGGACCATGCAGCTGACCTTCCCGGGGTGGCGCAGGGCCAGCTGCTGGGCGATCGGGCTGCCCATCGAGACCCCCACCACGGCTGCCTTAGATATATTAAGGTGGTCCATCAGCCCGGCGTAGTCGTCGGCCATCTGCCCCATCGTGTAGGGGCCTTCCGGTTTCTCGGAGCGGCCCACCCCGCGGTTGTCGACCTGGATGCAGCGAAAATCTTCTTCCCAGAAGGAGGCGTGGTCTTCCCACACCTCCCCCGGGGCGGTAATACCCATAATAAGGATTACAGGCTCTCCGCTTCCGCGCTGCTCGTAATACAGTTGAATTCCGTTGGTTTCGGCGTATGGCATTGGTATTCCTCGGGTTTGTTACAGTGTATTAGTGCAGGGCCGGCAGCAGGTCGTTTTTGATCCACTGCCCGTCGTGGAGCGTGACCTCGTCCGGGTGATCAACGGCTTTCGGAGCTTCATCCTCACAGATGATCCACCCGTCGAAGCCGATCTCGACCAGCCACCGGGTGATCTCCACGAAGTCCACGTCGCCTTCCCCCATCAGGGCAAAGGTATCCGGGCCGGCCCAGTCCTTGTAATGAACCAGATTGATCAGCGACTCATACTCCTTCATCTTGGCCAGCGGGTCCATCCCCCCGTTGATGATATGGCCCACATCCGGGGTCCACCCGATCACCTCCGG
>NZ_JBINJF010000098.1:0-717 GCF_043951865.1 Halalkalibaculum sp. DA3122 | reverse complement strand
CCGGAGGTGATCGGGTGGACCCCGGATGTGGGCCATATCATCAACGGGGGGATGGACCCGCTGGCCAAGATGAAGGAGTATGAGTCGCTGATCAACCTGGTCCACTACAAGGACTGGGCCGGCCCGGATACCTTTGCCCTGATGGGGGAAGGCAAGGTGGACTTCGTGGAGATCACCCGGTGGCTGGTCGAGATCGGCTTCGACGGGTGGATCATCTGTGAGGATGAAGCTCCGAAAGCCGTCGACCACCCGGACGAGGTGACCCTGCACGACGGGCAGTGGATTAAAAACGACCTGCTGCCGGCCCTGCACTAATTCACTGTAACAAACCCGAGGAATACCAATGCCATACGCCGAAACCAACGGAATTCAACTGTATTACGAGCAGCGCGGAAGCGGAGAACCTGTAATCCTGATCATGGGTATTACCGCCCCGGGGGAGGTGTGGGAAGACCACGCCTCTTTCTGGGAAGAAGACTTTCGCTGCATCCAGGTCGACAACCGCGGGGTGGGCCGCTCCGAGAAGCCGGAAGGCCCCTACACGATGGGGCAGATGGCCGACGACTACGCCGGGCTGATGGACCACCTTAATATATCTAAGGCCGCCGTGGTGGGGGTCTCTATGGGCAGCCCGATCGCCCAGCAGCTGGCCCTGCGCCACCCCGGGAAGGTCAGCTGCATGGTCCAGATGTGCCCGTGGGCGCGCTGCGACCGGAA
>NZ_JBINJF010000097.1:0-800 GCF_043951865.1 Halalkalibaculum sp. DA3122 | reverse complement strand
GCTGCAGTACTGCTGGTACTGGGGGGAGCCTACGGGTTCTACCTCTATTCGATTTCGTCGAGCCCGCCATCTCAACCCCGGGAAGAGGTCGTTTACAATACTATTGCCTCCCAGGATGATGAACGAGTCGTTGTGCATATCAAAGATGGTACAAAGGTAACGCTGAATAGCAACAGCCGGATTCAATACAGAGATGACTATGGAACATCATCCCGGGATATGTATTTGCAGGGGGAAGCCTATTTTGAAGTTGATCACGATCATCCGGCCCCATTTATCGTATATACCAATGATGCTGCGATCGAAGATATCGGTACCAAGTTTAATATAAATACCGATAAGGAACATGAGGGAACAGAGGTCGTGGTATCAGAGGGAAAGGTGAAGGTGTCACCACAAAGCCAAAAGATCGACAGCGGTAGCACGGCTGAGGAGGCTACCTCATCGGTAATCGTATCGCAGGGGCAGAAAGTCAGCGTCAAAAATGGACCGGATAACCTGGTTGTTGAAAAAGCCGATTTATACCAGGCCCTGGCCTGGATGCAAGACCGCCTGATATTTGATGATGAGCCTCTTGCCCAAGTCATTGAGCGGCTTGAAGATCATTACAGTATTACTGTTGAAGTCGCAGATTCTTCACTTTTCGATAAGTATATAACGGGTTCCTTCCAGGATGAAAGCGTGGAAAACGTGGCGAAAGTGCTCGCCGTTTCGATGGAAGCGCGATACAGTTTAAACGACAGTACGCTTCACTTCTTTATTGAGCCGCAAAAAGTCAATCATTTTAAACAATAACAGGT
>NZ_JBINJF010000096.1:0-836 GCF_043951865.1 Halalkalibaculum sp. DA3122 | reverse complement strand
TCATGGATGTATTTGAAGACGTTCCGGTAGTTGATCTCCCCGGTATAGGGCTCATTGCGGCCCGGCACGTCCCCCTGCTGGATGTAGGCGATCTCGTCCCAGCACAGTTCCATGTTGTGGATCAGGCGTCCCTCATTTTTCTGCATGTGGTAGATATCATACAGGATCTTGCAGGCCGGGCTGTCCACCGCCTTGCAGATCTGGTAGGTCTGGTCCGAATGCCGCAGGAACAGGTCCGGGGTGTCGCTGAGCGGCTCCAGGACCATCACCAGCCCGTGCGGCTCAAAAATCTCGGCCCCGCGGCGGAGCGTCTCCACCACATTGCTGGTCTGGATGCCCATCGGCAGGGAGCGGTCAAAATTGCCGGGCACTACGGTCATCCAGGTGGCATTCACCCGCTTGGCCACTTCTACCGCCTCCTTGCAAGCCTCTACAAAAATTTCAGTGTGTTCGGGGTCGCCGGTGGTAAACGAATTGGCCGCATTCCCGCCCTTGTCGATCACAAACACGCCCATCTGCATGCCGGAGTTGGCCAGCTGGTTGCCGATCTTCTCCTGCATCTGCGGGGAGCGCCCCATCATGCCGTTGTCTTCAAAGGCGGTAAACCCGACATCCGCCATAAACTTGAGCTGGTCAATCGGGTCATCGCCCGCGTGATGGCGGAACATCCCGAAATGGGGGGCGTACTTGAGATTAAAGGAGTGTTGTTGACCCCGACCGGGTGTGGATGGCGTTGAGGCCGTCATCCCCTTCACACTCCCGGGTACAGCCATCGCCGAGCCCGCCAGCACACTGTTGCGTAAAAATGTTTTCCTGTTCATATCCCTTTGGTTTTA
>NZ_JBINJF010000095.1:0-1098 GCF_043951865.1 Halalkalibaculum sp. DA3122 | reverse complement strand
ACAAGTTTCATAATAACCTCATTTTTAGCGTTCGATTTTAAGGAACCGGGCATTAATAGCCACGATTACGGTACTGAGTGACATTAGCACAGCACCCAGGGCGGGACTCAGAATAATGCCATAAGTGTATAAAACCCCTGCGGCCAATGGTATCGCAAAGGCGTTGTATCCCGTAGCCCACCACAGGTTTTGCACCATTTTTTGGTAGGTTGCTTTTGCCAGCGCGATTAATGAAGCTACATCTTTGGGATTGCTTTGGGTGAGAATAATGTCTCCTGTTTCTACCGCTACATCGGAACCCGCGCCAATGGCAATACCCACGTCGGCCTGCGCCAGGGCCGGGGCGTCGTTCACACCGTCGCCGGTCATGGCCACTTTGAGTCCGCGCTGTTGCACTTCTTTTATTTTGGCGGCTTTTTCCTCGGGCAGCACCTCGGCAAAGAAATCATCCAGCCCGAGCTCGTTGGCCACATAAGCGGCTGTTTGCTGGTTGTCACCGGTGAGCATGATACACTGGATCCCCATGTCGTGGAGGCTTTGAATAGCCTCGCGGGAATCTTCCCGGATGCTGTCGCCAAGGGCGATCGCCCCCTGCAGCTGGTCGTCAATAATGACGAACACCACGGTTTTGCCCTGTCCCGAGAGCTGCTCATATTGCTCGGTCGGCAGATCAATGTTGTTTTCACGCAGGTAGCCGGGGCTTACCACTTTGACCTGTTTGCCGTCTACGCGGCCTTCAATCCCTTTGCCCGTGATGGAGTTGAACTCCTCTACGTTCATCAGCCCGTCCGTGGCCTTTACGATGCCCCGGGCAATAGGATGTTCAGAGTTCTGCTCCAGCGAGCCGGCCAGTTTCAGCAGTTCATCCTTATCTTCAAAGCCATTGAACGTCAGGATGTCTGTTACGCCGAATTCACCATGGGTGAGTGTTCCCGTTTTATCGAAGATGATGGCTCCGAGATTGCGGGCTTCTTCAAATGCGGTACGGTTGCGGATCAGGAATCCATTTTGGGCGGCCAGGCTGGTGGAAACGGCCACGACCAGCGGTACCGCCAGCCCCAGTGCATGCGGGCAGGCGATCACCATCACCGTAACGGT
>NZ_JBINJF010000094.1:0-1187 GCF_043951865.1 Halalkalibaculum sp. DA3122 | reverse complement strand
ATGGCAAAAGAAACCTTTCAGCGAACGAAGCCGCATGTAAACATAGGAACGATAGGTCATGTGGATCACGGCAAGACGACCCTGACGGCGGCCATTACGACGGTGATGGCCAAGCACTACGGTGGGGTGGCCAAGCAGTTTGCCGACATAGACAATGCCCCGGAGGAGCGGGAGCGGGGGATCACGATTGCGACCGCCCATGTGGAGTATGAGACCGACGATCGGCACTATGCGCACGTGGACTGCCCGGGCCATGCCGACTACGTGAAGAACATGGTGACGGGGGCGGCCCAGATGGACGGGGCGATTCTGGTGGTGGCGGCCACCGACGGGCCGATGCCGCAGACCCGCGAGCACATTTTGCTGGCCCGCCAGGTGGGGGTCCCGCAGATTGTGGTGTTTATGAACAAGACCGACCTGGTCGACGATGAGGAGCTGATCGAGCTGGTGGAGCTGGAGGTACGGGAGCTGCTGAGCAGCTACGAGTTTGACGGGGACAACATCCCGGTCATCCAGGGCAGTGCCCTGGAGGCCCTCAACGGGGACGAGCAGGCCGAGCAGTCGATCCTGGAGCTGATGGATGCGGTCGATGAGACGATTCCGACCCCCGAGCGGGATATCGAGAAGCCGTTTTTGATGCCGGTCGAGGACGTGTTCAGTATAACCGGCCGCGGGACGGTGGCCACCGGCCGCATTGAGCGGGGCGTGGTCAAGCTCAACGATGAGATTGAGATTGTCGGTATTGTCGAAGACCCGATGAGCAGCGTGGTGACCGGCATTGAGATGTTCCGTCGGATGCTCGATGAGGGGCAGGCCGGGGACAACGCCGGGATTCTGCTGCGGGGCATCGACAAGGAGCAGCTGCAGCGGGGCATGGTCCTGTGCAAGCCGGGCTCGATCACCCCACACAAGAAGTTTGAGTGCGAGGTGTATGTGCTGAGCAAGGACGAGGGCGGCCGCCACACCCCGTTTTTTGACGGGTATCGCCCGCAGTTCTATTTTCGCACGACCGACGTGACCGGCTCCTGCGAGCTGCCCGACGGGGTGGAGATGGTGATGCCGGGCGACAATGTGAGCATGGAGGTGACCCTGATCCAGCCGGTGGCGATGGAAGAGGGGCTTCGATTTGCGATCCGCGAGGGCGGGCGCACCGTCGGGGCCGGCGTGGTTAGCAAAATTATTGAATA
>NZ_JBINJF010000093.1:0-1261 GCF_043951865.1 Halalkalibaculum sp. DA3122 | reverse complement strand
TGCTGTGATATCTCATCCGGTAACGCTGAGAGCTGTCTTGCACGGTTTCTTTCTTCACGCCTGCGCTGCGTTTGCACCAGACGGCTCATAAATCCTAGGCCGGATTGAGAGGATTATGAATGAAGGATAATGGATTATGGATTTCGAGGACCCGTCCTGAAGGAGGATCTCATATGAACGAGTTATAGCATCATGCCCAAGACCGGAAGAATTTCTGTCTGACGAGGGGCGGGCGACGATCCTAAACAGCGACAACAAACGAACTCCGCCCCGGAGAGTTAAAATCTTCTCTATTTTTCCATTGGTTAATGTCTCCCTGACCTCAGCTTTCTCCTAGGCCGATAACGAAAGGACTTCGACAACGCTGTGTTTATTTTGGGCATTTTTTACGATTGTTTCAATTCTTTCGGCCACATCATCATCAATCCACTCCATTCCACATTGACTGCAGACGGTAGCGGGTACATTGCGGACAACGACGACGCCGGAACCAAAATCAACTGTCACGGTTGTTTCTCCCTGCTCCATCGTGCCTCCACATGTATGACATTTCTGGGTTTTATCTTTTGCTTCCATTATCTTCTGGTTTTAAAATCCGGTTCAAAGTGTTGCAAATCTGGCCGATATGCTGTTACAACGTAACACCACTCGTTTTGCTGTCAAATGCCGCAACAACGTGAAGAGGTTGATTATCGGCACCTGGAAATCCGAGAAAAAGTCCACTCGGAAATGGCTGATCATCAGGATATTTTTCAATGAGCTCGCCTTCTGTCAGAACTTTTTTAACATCGTCTCTGAAAATACCGCGTTCCATCATCCGCTCCAAAGCATGTCGCTGCCATCTTATACGTCCCCTGTCAACGCTTTTATGAATATATTCTTTTATCATTTCGATATTTGTCCAGTGTAGAGGCCTCGCTTATCACACTGCTCCCCTGTATTACTGCCCGCTGTTGGACTGATCGCACAACGTTCATGAGGAACAGTTACAAGCGGCAGACGGTCGTCTACTCCGATTTGTGTACGCTCTGCTAGTTAATGATCTATACCTGAATTGTCAATTTTTTGATGGATGAAGCATAAGGAATTTGGTGGAGATGGGTTTTAACGTGTTATTGCACGAGATACAACAAGGACGACGACGGACGACCGGGGATGGAATTATGAATGAAGAATTAGAAATCACTGTTGTCCGGTAAACATATTAAGAGGGAACATAAGTCACCTTTAGAGTCTCTTCCACTCGTTTTTGTACCCTAAT
>NZ_JBINJF010000092.1:0-1297 GCF_043951865.1 Halalkalibaculum sp. DA3122 | reverse complement strand
TGGAATTGCTACAAAAAAATGGACAGTGAGTTAAGCCAGATCATGCAGCCAGTTCTTGTTGTTGGGTTAAATAATCTTGCATTTCCGCAGGCGTGCGGTAGTCCAGCGTAGAATGCAGGCGCTGGCGGTTATACCAGATCTCTATAAAGTTAAATATTACTCCTCGAAGTTTGTCATACCTGTAGCGGGTAGGTTCTATTGGTAGTTCTGCTTTAAAGGTTTTAAAGAAGCTCTCGGCCGGAGCATTGTCCCAGCAGTTACCCTTGCGGCTCATGCTTTGGCGGACCAGGGGTCGAGCGTCCAGTAGTTTGCTAAACTCCTCACAGGCATATTGGATGCCACGGTCAGAATGGAAGATTAGCTCCTCCTGAGGGGGACGCTGCCGAATAGCCTCTTTCCAGGCCGGAATAATGGTCTCACCGGCACTCATGCCTTCCGAAAATGACCAGCCCAAGATCTGGCGGTCAGCCAGATCCATGATGGTCGTCAGATACATCCAACCCTGACTGCTGGGGATATAGGTGATATCGCTTACCCAAACCTGGCCTAACCGGCCGGCGGTAAACTCTTGATCCAACCGGTTCGGCGCCACCGGTAGCTGATGCTCCGAATCCGTAGTAGCAACCCATTTCGGGCGGATCTGGCTTTGTATGCCTTCTTTTTTCATCAGCCGAGCGACTCGGGGTCGACTGGCTGTTTCTCCGTCCCGCAGCAGTTGCTGGTGAATACGAGGACTGCCGTAGGTCTTCCCCGAATCCAGCCAGACTTGCTTAATTCGTCTCTTCAGGCGCCGGTTTTCTTTGGCGCGATCGGAGGGCTCGCGGCTCATCCAGCTGTAATACCCGCTTCTGCTTACCCCGAATACCTCGGACATCTTTACAATGGGAAATAAGTGTCTGTGTTCGGCCATAAATTGGAAGATTACCCGTTGTTCTTGGTAAAGATGCCCATCGCCTTTTTTAGAATATCCCGCTCCATCCGCACGTCAGCCAGTTCTTTCTTCAACTCGGCCAGCTCCTTCTCTTCGGGGGTCCGGCTGGGAATGCCTTTGCCCGGGAAACTTTGCTGGGATTGGTTTTTGTACGCCGATCGCCAAGCGTAGATAAGGCCAGGATTAATCCCTAACTCATCGGCCAACTCTCGGATATTATCCCGCTGGTAACTTTGCTGGATTACGTCCAGTTTAAATTCTTTGCTGTAGCTTCGTCTTTTTTGGTTTGCCATAACTAGTGTTTGTCATAAATTTCGGCAACAATCTATGGCTTAACTGGGTGTCCACCAAAATGTAGCAAGTTCA
>NZ_JBINJF010000091.1:0-1325 GCF_043951865.1 Halalkalibaculum sp. DA3122 | reverse complement strand
CACTAGTGTCCCGTTAAGGACTTTTTGAATTCTCGTAAGTTATTGGCAACCAATGGAATAAGCACTGTTAAAATTTTTATCGATTTGAACGCGTAGTTTACCAGTGTGTACGCGGTTCAACAATCTAAAAATAGACGTAATCATGAACACTGGTCGGCTCATTTTTTCTCAGCTTATGGACGTAGTTCCCAAATATCAATTTCGCAAAATTGTCGCTGCCCACAAAGGCGATTATCGGGTCCGCAGGTTTAGCTGCTGGAATCAATTGCTCTGCCTGTGTTTTGGGCAGCTTACGTTTCGGGAGAGCCTACGAGACCTGACTGCTACCCTCGGTGCTCTCGGTTCCCAGCGGTATCACATGGGAATCACAACCGATGTGGCCCGGAACACGTTTGCTCGAGCAAATGCCAATCGGCCTTGGCAGATATACCACGATCTGGCCATGCTGCTGACCGACCAGGCTCGTCGGCTCTACCAGGAAGATTCCGATCTGGAGCAGGTGGCTGAGTCGGTGTATGCTCTGGACTCGACGACCATCGACCTATGCTTGTCGCTGTTTCCCTGGGCCAAGTTTCGGTCCCGCAAAGGAGCCATCAAATTGCACACGTTAATGGACCTGGAGGGTGCTATCCCCACTTTTGTCCATATTTCCGATGGTCGGTTGCACGATGTAAATGTTCTGGATATGATTCCCATCATGGCCGGGAGCATTTATATCATGGACCGGGGCTACCTGGATTTCGAGCGACTCTACAGTCTGCACCAAGCCGACGGAAAGTTTGTGATCCGGGCTCGGAAGGGCCTGCGGTTCTACCGTAAATTCTCGGTTCCAGTCGACCGCCGGAGCGGGTTGCAGTGTGATCAGCGGATCCGTCTGACCGGTCCCCAATCCAAGCGTCGCTATCCAGTGGAGCTACGCCGAGTGCATTTGATTGACAATGAACATGGGCAGGATCTGGTCTTACTTACCAATGTACTTGAAGGCTCAGCTGGGCAGATTGCCGAGTACTACCGACAGCGCTGGCAGATCGAACTGTTCTTCAAATGGATTAAGCAGCACCTGCGCATTAAAGCGTTCTACGGGCAAACCCCGAACGCCGTGAAGACCCAGATTTGGACAGCGATCTGCACATACCTGATCATTATAATAGTCCAAAAATCCAATCATTTTAACGTCAAATTACACGCTATGATGCAAGTTCTGAGTGTCACCATATTGCAGCGTATGTCCCTTAAAGAGCTATTTTCTGACCAAACACTCAGCGATATTGAGGCCCAATCCCGTAACCAATTGGGACTCTTCGACTTTTAACGGGACACTAATG
>NZ_JBINJF010000090.1:0-1342 GCF_043951865.1 Halalkalibaculum sp. DA3122 | reverse complement strand
AGTCGGATATTATGAGTAATCAAAAAGATCAGAACAACAGCAAACGGAATATTTCGAGACGTGATTTTGTAAAGACCTCTTCGTCGCTGGCGGCGGGCGGCCTATTACTGAGTTCGCTTCCGGTGGGAGCGGGTGCCTATGCCGGGGGCAGTGCTACGCTGAAGGTAGCCCTTATCGGCTGTGGCGGGCGTGGGACCGGCGCCGCCCGGCAGGCGCTGAGCACGGGAGACGGGGTGCAGCTGGTGGCCATGGCCGATGCGTTCCGCGATCGGCTGGACGATAGCCTGAGCACCCTTGGGAAGGTGTTTTCCGATCAGCCGGAAAAGCTGAACGTGCCGGAAGAGCACAAGTTTGTGGGTTTTGACGCCTACAAAAATGCCATTGAGCTGGCCGATGTGGTGATCCTGGCCACACCTCCCGGATTCCGCCCGATGCACTTCGAGGCGGCCGTGGACGCCAGCAAGCACGTGTTTATGGAAAAACCGCTCGCCACCGATGCCCCGGGGGTTCGGAAGGTGCTGGAGGCCGGGAAAAAGGCCGACCAGAAGGGCCTCAATGTGGTTGTCGGGCTGCAGCGTCACTACCAGAACAGCTACCGTGAGGTCGTCGACCGCATTAAGAACGACGGCACCGTAGGCGACATCGTCTCCGGGCAGGTCTACTGGAACAGCGACGGGGTGTGGGTGCGCGAGCGGCAGCCTCACCAAAATGAGATGGAATTCCAGATGCGCAACTGGTACTACTTCACCTGGCTGTGCGGGGACCATATCATGGAGCAGCATATCCACAACATCGATGTGGCCAACTGGTTTATCGGGGAATACCCGGTCTCGGCCCAGGGGATGGGCGGGCGCGAGGTGCGCACCGGTTCCAACCACGGGGAGATATTTGACCATCATTTCGTGGAGTTTACCTACCCGAGCGGGGCGGTTGTCGCCAGCCAGTGCCGCCACCAGCCCAACACGATGAACCGGGTGGCGGAATTTTTCCAGGGAACCCGGGGCACCATCGACATCAGCGGGGACCGCGGGATCCTGAAGAGCTGGGATGGGGAAACCCTGTACAACCACGATGCGGAGAATGATCCGAATCCCTACCAGCAGGAGCACGATGAGCTGTTTGCCGCAATCCGCAACGGCGAGCAGATCAACGATACCGAGAACGGAGCCAAGAGTACGCTGACGGCCCTGATGGGGCGGATGGCCACCTACTCGGGGGATGTGATCGGCTGGGAGGAGGCGCTCAATTCCCAGAAAAGCCTGATGCCCGAAAAATACGGCTGGGAGGAGACCCCGCCCGTCGTGCCGGGACCCGATGGAACATACCCGGTGCCCGTGCCCGG
>NZ_JBINJF010000008.1:0-168122 GCF_043951865.1 Halalkalibaculum sp. DA3122 | reverse complement strand
TGTTTGGTTGGTGGTGCTTCCAAAAACTACCGCAAGGCGGGGTCAAATGCGACTCCGCTTTTTTATTTTCTTACTATTTTCCCCGGACAACAGTGGGACCATTTAGAAAATTCAAGTATAGTATTGACTTGGAGAATAATATCATCAAATATGTTGATGAGAAGTAATATGTAACTAATTCAACTCATAAAAAATATTCACCCTTCACCAAATAACTTTGAATAGTCCGGTTTAGGTATTTCTGCTTCTTCTCTTAAATAATTTGAAATTCCTTTTCCATTTCTAAAAAAATCATTTATCATCTGATGATCGGATAGGTACAATATTAAATGTATTTTATTTTCATGAAGTTTGAGATTTGCTGACTGGTTGAAACTTGGAGAACTGTAACTAATACCTATACTATCTTCTTCATAGTATATATTTTCAAATTTTGATAAATGCTTTACCACATGCTTTGAGGCTTTAATCAAATTCCATCTTTTCTTAGGTTTTCCAATATTGTTAAATATTACATATTTGTTCTTAAACCAAGGTAGAACACTAAGAAAGGATATAAAATCTTCAGCCTTTTCAAGTTTTCTTACTATTGTATTTCCTTTTATGCTTGATTCAGCTAATAAATCTCCTTCTCTATTAATTTTGACAAAAATATCAAAATTGTCAGTCATTAGTACTATAGAATTAACATCTTTTGCTTTAAATCCAGTAATATTCTTGTAGTAATTAATATTTCTGCCAACCCTGCTTTTTAGATAATCAAAAGATTTACTTGTTATTATTTTTAATAATCTGAGTAGGTAAATTTTTTTGATTAAGAAAGTATATTCATCAACACTACATAGAACTTCTAGAGAAGGGTTATCTAAATATTTAAAATCTGCTAAATGATAAGTTTTTGAAGAAAAAAAACTATCAGGACTTTCTATTTTTCTAAAATTATAGGAATCTAAGTCTTTTAAATATAAAGCTTCAGAATAACTGTCTTCAGAATTTTCATTTGATATGCCGAATAACCTATACTCATTTTTTATCTTATAGAGGATAAGTGGATTTAATATGAAAGCTTCTTTTTCATTCCTTACTTCAAGCTTATCTGGTGTTCTAATAGTCCATTTAATTAACTGGAGTTGATCTTTGTTCAGCATTTTATAAGATCTGATATTGAACTGTTTTGATATATAGTTATAAGCTTATGCAATTATCTCAAAATCATCTAATAGATCTAATTTGTTGCTAATCTTACATTTTCCTGCGACCATACATCCATAAATGAATTTAATTGAACACTACAAAGAATTATTGTGAGCAGTAACAGTGATAAAACAGTGAAAGACCTGAGAGTGATTCAGATTGGAAGATTTTTAATTAGTTGAATTTATTTTTTTAGCTTATCATTTACACTACCTAAGCAGATGGAGCTTGAGTTGATGCAGTTTTTCAAGTGGGTTAGCTAAATAAGTTCATTCTATCTCTCAGTGTTTCCCAATCTAAAATCTCTGTAGAATTAAAGACATGGAGATTAAATCTGTCCTTAGAGAAGTATTTGCCCCAGTTTTCAGCCACTAATTTTAAATTTTCTGCTGTTATTATTGCAATATCAGTATCAACACCTGATTCAGCTTTCAATTTAATAGCATTATTTCTTGCTACAGAATCTATTTCAGCTGTAACTATTAGAAATGTATTAACTCTTCTACCATTCTCTCTCTCATTTCTGATATATCTTTTGAATTGTTTTAGATGACTATCTGGAAATTTATAAGCTTCTCCATTTTTTTGCTCTTATTATCCCATAGCAGGATAGATTTATCCTTTTCAAATACAACTCCTCCATCTGCATGTTCATTTCCTGAAAACTCAATAAGTGGAATATTGAGCTTGTTTTTAAAAAGATATCTTGTGCCTTCCTCAAAAGCGTTATCTATAAAATCATGGTCTTTTACAATTTTATTTGCAAGCAAACTATCAATATCTCTTTTGGCCAGCTCTTCTAAATACTCATAATATTTTTGACCTGTATTTTCCTCTGAATATTCCTTTATGACCAGTTTTGAGTAATAGTCTATCAATCTTTGAATCTTTTCATCCTTCCTACCACTTACATTTAAACTAGGTATTTTAGAGCATATATCACTGAGTTCAGTTGTTGTGAGGTGTTCTAAAGCTTCACTAGGCTTAATATCTGCATGGATGATTCTTTCAATCAATTCATCTTTAGTACCATAAATATATAAATTACTACTCCTGAGAATTTCTTTTAGTTGTTTATTCTGTAACTGCTGTAACAATCTTTGATATTTATCCTCTATCAATTCAATCCCTAAAAAAGATTTTACACCTGAAACTATTTCATCTGGAATAACACATATTCTTGCCTCTCCATCATCATAGTTATTGCAATAGAATATGATACCAGCTTTCTGTAAATCATTTATTCCTCTTGAAATTTCAGTACTTGTGTGTACCTCTTTTTTTTCATTTGGGAATAATCCTATTTTAGCCTGGATTAGATATTGATCTTTTTCAGTTATTGATAGATTCTTTCTTAGTCTGGTAATGAGAGCCAGCTCATCGTTACTGATTCTTTCATCTTCCAAGGCCGTTTTTAATACAACTGAAAATGTATTTACTGTATCATCATCAATGTGTCTGAAACTATCTGAGTTTTTAGAAAGCTCTACAATTTCATTCTCTCTGTTTATTACAGCACTCCTTATATCTTCCTCAGTACTGTAAAAATTAAGCTTAGATAGGATTGATCTGATAATGAAATTATACAATAGTTTATTTGCATAGGGATCGTTATAGTTATCAGCAATATATTTTTCTATTCGCTTGCTAATATTTTCTGGATTTGAGAGAGTATCTGCATTTGATTTTACTATCTCTCTGTATTCCTCTTCATCCCTGTTAGATGGATAGTCTTGAGTGAAACTCTTAATGATTCTCTCAAGGTACATTTTACTCATGTACTCAACAGACTCTTCAATTTTCATAGTGTAATATTGTTTTAACAGTTTATTTAAACTAAACCCCGCACTTAAATAAAGATAAAATTATTACTTTGTGCTAAATTTATACTTTGAGAAAATCAGTAGTGAAGTAACTTAAAGGGATGAATTAAGGAGATATTTAGTAATATTTGTTGCTAATTTTACATTATTATGATTAACACCTTTCTATAAGTAATTGTTTTATAATACTTTATAGAAGTTAATTCACTTATTGTATCGGTAAGTGAAGTAGGGTGGTACGACTTGCGGATTCCATTTAAATTCCCCTCTGAACGTGTTGCAAATAAAGTGTGTTCGATCTGCCTCATTTATCCATCCAAAATTCCAGGAATAATTGATGCAGGAAACTATGCAAAACGAGCTGAGCGATATGAACTACTCCGTCCTCGATCTGGCCGTCATTACCGAAGGACAAACCCCCGCCGATGCGATCCAGAACAGCCGCGACCTGGCCCGGCATGTCGAAGAGTGGGGATACACCCGCTTCTGGATGGCTGAACACCACAACATGGAAAATATCGCCAGTTCCGCCACGTCGGTGTTGATCGGGCATGTGGCGGAAGCGACCAGCACGCTTCGGGTGGGATCGGGGGGCGTTATGCTGCCCAATCACTCGCCGCTCATTATCGCCGAACAGTTCGGCACGCTGGCATCGATCTATCCCGGGCGCATTGACCTGGGGCTGGGCCGTGCGCCGGGAACCGACCAGGTTACGGCGCAGGCTATTCGCCCCGACCGGATGCAGCAGGTGCGGCAGTTCCCGCAAAATGTGAAGCAGTTGCAGCAATATTTTTCGGGGGATAATCGCTCTTCAAACGTTCGCGCCATCCCGGGGGAAGGAACCGAGGTCCCGATCTGGATTCTCGGCTCCAGTACCGACAGTGCCCACCTGGCCGCGGCCCTGGGCCTGCCCTACGTATTTGCCAGCCACTTTTCGCCCGGTCAGCTGATGGCTGCGCTGAAGGTATACCGAGAAAAATTTCAGCCCTCCGATCAGCTTTCCGAACCTTTTGTGATGCCCTGCGTGAACGTCGTCGCTGCCGATACGGACCAGCAGGCCGAATACCTGGCTACATCACTAAAGCAGATGTTTATGGGCGTTGTGACCGGCGAACGAAAGCCGATGCCACCGCCGGTGGATGATATGAGCACCGTTTGGAATACCCGCCAGAAGATGGCAGTGGAGCAGATGCTGAAATATACGTTTATCGGCAGCGGGGAAACGATTAAAGGTAAGGTTGCGAAATTCGTAGAGCAGACCGCTGCCGATGAGCTTATGATAGCGACCTATATTTTTGATCACAAGCAGCGGCTCAAATCGCACCGTATTTTTGCCGAAATTATGAGGGAGGATACAAGCTGAGATTATCCCGAAGGATTAACCCGGATTATTCACCAGGAAATTCGGTTGTGAACGAGGCGAAGGAAAAAAGACGGCGGCAAGGTACGGTTGTACCTTGAGTACGTCATTTTTCCTCCAATGAAGTGCACGGCCAAATTTCGCAGCCCGTTGCAGCTACCCTCAAATTTGGGGTATAAACAATTTTCGATATACAGAATAATATCAATAATTTACTCATCCCTTTTTTAGTATTTTGTGAATAATGCGGGTTAGCAAACTGAAGTAAGAAGGACTTCGCAAAACATTCGAATCACCGTTCGGAGGGAGTTGTACTCCGCCTTGTGAGCTAGGTAAGTTCGGTGGTACAACCACCTCCAAACCGAGTATCAGGTGAGGCAATGTATTGGCGAAAGATGCTCACTCTCTCCATATATACATTGTATATAAGTAAGAATTTCACAGGAACCAGAATATTCACTACCAATCAATAATACAATGAAACGATTTTGTCTTTTTCTATCGCTTCTTTGGGTATTGCCCCTGGCAACTTCGTTCGGTCAGGAAAATCGCCCCGAACTGGGGATAAACCTGGAGGGATATGATTATCCCTACCCGGTGGAAGATTATGCCCTTCATTCCCAGGGCCAGGCACTGGATATGGCCTTTATGTACGAGCATGCACAACGCCCGAACGGGCGAACGGTGTTGCTGTTCCATGGCAAGAATTTTAACGGCGCCTACTGGGAACAGACTATGAAAGTTCTGCTGGAGGAAGGGTATGACGTGCTGGTGCCGGATCAGATCGGGTTCGGAAAGTCATCCAAGCCCGCCCACTACCATTACACCTTTCATCAGCTGGCGGAGAATACCAGGGAACTGGTGGATTCGCTCGATATTTCTAAAGTGACCGTGTTGGGGCACTCCATGGGAGGCATGCTGGCCACCCGCTTCGCCCTGATGTATCCAAATGAGGTGGAAAAACTAATCCTGGAAAACCCGATCGGGCTGGAGGACTGGAAACGGAAGGTCCCCTATGCCGGACTTGAGCAATGGTACCGGGGTGCGCTAAACAGGACGTTTGAAGGGGTGAAAAGCTACATGATGAGCAGTTATTTTGATGGAAACTGGGAGGAGAAGTACAACGAGTGGGTCTACCTGCTTACCGCCATGAACGAGAGCCCGGACTGGGATCGGTATGCGTGGAATTCAGCCCTGATCTACGACATGGTGTTCACCCAGCCGGTCGTTTATGAGTTTGACAACCTGGAGATGCCGACGGTACTGATTATCGGCCAGCGAGACCGGACGGCGCTGGGAACGGGTATGGTGCCCGACTCGGTGGCCGCCACCATGGGGGACTACCCCGAACTCGGAAAGAAAACAGCAGACAAGATTCCGAATTCCACGCTGATCGAGCTCGATGGCATCGGTCACCTCCCGCATATCGAAGATTTTGAGTTATTTAAAAGCAAGCTGCTTCCGGCGTTGAAAAAATAGGCAGGTGATCCTCAGGGAGGTGCCTGCAAATGATCTTCCAGCAAATTGAAAGCGCTGCTTAGGTGGGCGTAGACTTAGTATTATCAAAATTTTTACTCGAATGGAATACAGTACTCAACCTTCAACTTTCAACCTTCATCTTTCCAAAACCGTTCTTTTTTTCCGCTTGTTACTCCGGAGTCTCATTTTGAACTCATTTCATTAATTACCATCTTTGCCTACTGATTTTCTGCACAATTTTAATGATATTTTATTGCTTAAAATTTAACTGACATAATCCGGAAGCAGCATGGCCAGAGTAGAAGTTGAGATGCCCCAAATGGGCGAATCGGTAATGGAAGGCACCGTCATTGAATGGGCCAAAAACATAGGAGATGAAATTGAGGAAGATGAAACGCTCCTTGAAATCGCTACTGACAAGGTGGATACGGAGATCCCCTCTCCCAAATCGGGTATTATTGTAGAAATTCTGGCCGAAGAGGGCGATACCATCGAAGTGGGACAGGTGATTGCCGTGATAGAAACCGACAAGGAGGCTGCGAAAGATATCAGTGGAAACGGCCAGGCAGAAACGGAGGAATCTCCCGAAGAGGCAGAGGCGGTAGCCGACCAGCCGGAGGAAGACCAGGAGGAATCGGAAGAGACCACTTCTGCTCCTGCTGCCGAGGTTGACGAGGATGAAGGCGAGAGGCTGGAGGTGGTGATGCCCCAGATGGGCGAATCGGTCATGGAGGGAACGGTTATCGAGTGGGCCAAAAGTGTGGGCGATACGGTAGAGGTGGATGAACCCCTGCTCGAAATTGCCACTGACAAGGTGGATACGGAGATCCCCTCCCCCCATGCCGGCACGCTTGTGGAAATATTGGCTGAAGAGGGCGATACGGTAGAAGTGGGACAAACGATCGCCATTATCGCTACCGGAGAAGGCGCGGCCTCCTCCGAAAAGACGGAACCGGCTCCGCCTGCCGAAACATCCCCGGATGAAGAGCAGGAAAAGCCGTCGGCCGCAGCTACCGCAAATGGTGCCGTTACTGAGGGAACGGAACCGCAGCGCATCGGCAGTGACGGTCGTTTTTATTCGCCGCTGGTTCGTTCCATCGCCAGGGAGGAGGGCATCACCCAGGAAGAGCTTGAAAGTATCGAGGGATCCGGCCAGGGCGGGCGTGTTTCCAAGGAGGATATTTTATCGTTCCTGGAAGACCGCAAGGCCGGTAAAACGGAGCCGGCCCAGGCCGACGCTCAAGAGCAGAAACCCAGCCTCACAAAGCCGAAGTCAGCCGGCCAGGAGCAATCGATTTCGGCGGGCGAACTGAACGTGCAGCGCCCCTCCCAGAATGTGGAAATTCTCAAGATGGACCGGATGCGCAAAACCATTGCCGAGCACATGGTGCGTTCAAAGCAGACTTCGGCTCATGTGACGACGTTTGCGGAAGCGGATGTCACCAACCTGGTTCGATGGCGCGAGGCCAACAAGGAGGAGTTTTATGAACGGGCGGGGATCAAGCTGACGTTTACGCCGCTGTTCCTGGAGGCGTTTATCCAGGCGATACGCGAGTTTCCGCTCATCAACAGCTCTGTGGATACCGACAATGACCAGATTCTCCTGAAACGGGATATCAATTTCGGTATCGCGGTGGCTCTCGGTGAAGGGGGAAAGGGAGGGCTCATTGTTCCGGTTATTAAACAGGCACAAGACAAGAACCTGGTGGGGCTGGCCAAGGAGGTCAGCGAACTTGCGGAAAAAGCGCGTACTAAAAACCTGAATCCCAGTGACCTGGTGGGCGGCACTATTACGCTGACAAACTATGGCAGCGTGGGCAACCTGATGGGAACGCCGATCATCAACCAGCCACAGGTAGCTATTGTGGGGACGGGGGTCATTGAAAAACGACCGGTGGTTATGGAGACCGACGGTGGCGATGTGATCGCCATCCGCCACATGATGTATCTTTCCATGAGCTACGATCACCGTATCATTGACGGGGCGCACGGCGGAGCCTTCCTGAATCGGGTTAAGGAACTGCTCGAAAACTTTGATACCGACCGCGCAGTGTAGGAATCCTTAATTTAAATGTTGTGAATGAATACAGGGGTTTATTCCAGGTAAACCCCTGCTTTTTTTGTCTTCTATGGAAGCAATAACGCGTATTGAAGAGATCCGGGAAGTAGCTGGCAGCCTTCAGCGGGAGGGAAAAACCGTGGGCTTTGTCCCTACCATGGGAGCTCTCCATGAAGGCCACCTGTCCCTTATCCGGCTGGCCCGGCAGAAAGCCGATGCCGTGGTGGTGTCGATCTATGTTAACCCGGAACAGTTCGGACCCGACGAAGATTTTGAGGAGTATCCCCGCCAGCTGGGAGATGATCTGGAAATCTGCGAGCGCGAGGGCGTCGATGCGGTATTTGCGCCCACCGACGAGATCATGTATACCGACAAGCAATACATACGCATAGAGGTGGATCTGCTGAAGGATCACATGGATGGGCGATCCCGTCCCGGGTTTTATGAAGGGATACTGCTGGTTGTAAATAAACTTTTCAATATTATTGAACCGGACCTGGCGGTTTTTGGGCAGAAAGATATCCAGCAGTTCCGCATACTGCAGCGCATGGTGATGGAGATGAATCACGGCGTGGAGATGGTGATGGGACCGATCAAGCGGGCGAACGACGGACTGGCACTCAGCAGCCGCAACGCCTACCTCAGTGAAGAAGAACGATTGAAAGCTCCTGCCTTGTTTAGGTCACTCCGGTATGTCGAAAAACAGATCAGCGACGGGGTATCTGCACCGAAGCTGCTCATTGAGCACCAGAAAAGCGAGCTTGAAGCAAAAGGGTTCGAAATTGATTATTTTAATGTGTTTACCTTTGAGGAGATGACTCCTGTTGAAACACTGGAAAAGCAGCAAAAATACATTGTGGCCGGAGCCGTTTACCTGGGCAAAACGCGATTGATTGATAATCTGATTATTGAATTATAGGATCTCCCAACATGAAACTGACGATGTTTAAATCCAAGCTCCACCAGATGAAGGTTACCGAATCCAATCTTCATTACGAGGGCAGTATAACCATAGACCAGGAACTGCTTGAAAAAGCCGGCATTCTGCCCTACGAGAAGGTACAGGTCCTGAATATTACCAACGGGAACCGGCTGGAGACCTACACCATACCGGGAGAGCGGGGGTCGCGAACCTGCTGCCTAAACGGCGCTGCCGCCCGCCTCACGCAGGTCGGAGACCGGATTATTGTTATCGCCTATGCAGAAATGACGCCGGAAGAAGCCCGGGAGCACAAACCCAAAGTGGTCGTGGTTGACGAGCAGAACGAGCCGAAGACCATCGTTGATGAAACCGAATATGCCACCAGCTATGATCTTGAGAAGGGCGTCATAGATAATACGGTTAACGAGAAATAGAACCGCACCGCCCAGGTGTTCTGTTTTCCGGTGGAGTTTCGGGCTGAGCAACAGTTTTACAAAGTCCTCTTTTATTTTGTCAAAAGACTAATTATTCTGCGCTTTCCGTTAGCTTAGTGTACACCATCAAGCCGCCGCTGTATATTGTCGGGTGGTAAAGAGAGAAGAAAGATCTTCAAAATTAGTTCAGGTTTGATACAGTTTTGGCACCAACTTTATCTGTATTATCCACTGGTGTTTTGTCATTGACCATTTCGGGTTTCCAAGGTAAACGGATCGTACGAAAAATGATACGTGCAGAGAGACCGGCTTTACACGTGCATGTCGAAGATGCCCCATGTGACCCGGTTCGGTCGAATCCGGACATGCAGAGGTGGCAGGCACCAGGACAATCCAAATCGTGGTAATTACATTATGAATTTTCTAAAGGACAAAAAATATATTTACTGGGGCGGGGGACTGGCGTTACTGTTCATTTTTTGGATGGCGCTGGGAAGTGAGTCCAGCGAGGCCCCGGCCATCTACGCCTCCCCGAATCAGGGAACATTTGAAGTTAAAGTGACAACTTCGGGTGAACTCAGGGCTAAAAATTCGACCAGCATTCGGGGACCGGAGGGGATCCGCGAGTTCAGGATCTACAACGTGCCGATACAGCGCCTCGTACCCGAGGGAACCGTCGTGGAGAAGGGCGATTTTGTTGCGGAACTGGATCGGTCCGAGATTTCCAGTAACTACCAGGACCAGCTGCTGGAGCTGGAAGAAGAGGAGTCGGCGTATGAAATTGCACAGCTGGACAGCTCGCTGACGCTTTCGGAGGCGCGCGACAACCTGATCAACCTGGAATACGCCCTGGAAGAGGCGGAAATAGCGGTAGAGCAGTCCAAGTATGAATCGCCCGCCGTGCAGCGCCAGGTTGAAATAGAATATGAGCGGGCCAGGCGTCAACTGGAACAGGCCCGCAAAAATTACAAAACGAGGGAACAGCAGGAGATCGCCCGGCTGCGTGAAATTGAGGCCAACCTGAAGCAGGAGCGTCGAGAGGTGCAGCGGATCCGGGAAATTATGGAGCGATTTACGATCTATGCCCCCGAAAACGGGATGGTTATCTACAAACGCAATCGCGACGGAAGCAAGGTGACCGAGGGGAGTTCCATCAGCGCCTGGGACCCCACCGTTGCGGAATTGCCCGATTTCAGCGTAATGAACTCTGTTACCTACGTCAATGAGGTGGATATCCAAAGTATCCGCACGGGACAGGAAGTGGACATTGGACTGGATGCCATGCCCGAGAAAGAGCTGACCGGTTTTGTCACCAGTGTGGCTAACATCGGGGAGCAGCGGCCGAATTCAGATTCCAAGGTTTTCCAGGTCATCATCGAGGTGAATGAACCCGATACCACGCTCCGTCCCTCAATGACTACCAGCAACACCATCTACGTAAATACGCTGCCCAACGCCCTGTATGTACCGCTGGAAACGATCCACACGGTCGATTCGCTGAATTACGTGTTTAAGCGCGACGGCCTGGATGTGACGATGCAACAGGTCATTCTCGGTCTGATGAATGATAACGACGTGGTGATCAGGGAAGGGGTTTCAATGGGTGACCAGCTCTACCTTTCAACACCGGCTGATACGGCGGGCATTGCCCGGGTACACCTGCCGGAAGAAGTGTTGCAAAAATACAGGGAAGAAGAGATCCAGCCGGCACCTGAAGAGGAGAGTATCTCGGAAGAATTGTTAAACCGGGAGGACCCCGCCGAGGGGCCGCAACCCGGCGGCAGAAGCGGATCGCAGTAGAGACTATTCATTTAACGAAGGAGCCTGACTGTGTTACAGATTATCTTATACAACCTGGACATCGCCCTCGACGCGATTCGCCAAAACAAGATGCGGTCCTTTCTGACATCGCTCGGTATCATTTTTGGCGTAGCCTCAGTTATCGCCATGCTGGCCATCGGGCGCGGCGCGCAGGAAGAGGTGCTGAGCCAGATGAAACTGTTGGGGACCAACAACGTAATTATTGAGCCCGTGGTACAACAGCTCGAGGGAGAAGTATCGCAGGAGGCCTCTCTCCGGGAAGAACAAAACAAATATTCGCCGGGGCTTACGCTTGCCGACATGCAGAGCATTAAAGAGATTATTCCCCAGGTGGCATATGTCAGCCCGGAAATAATTTATGAGACCTCTTTTATTCGTAACGGCCGGATGCGTTCGGGCAAACTGGTGGGCGTCAACAAAAACTATTTCGATATCAATAATTTTGAGATTGTCCAGGGAGGTAAATTTTCGAATATGCATATCGATAATTCCGAACCGGTCTGTATTATCGGTTCGGATGTACAAACCCGGTTTTTTGCCGGCGAAGATCCGGTGGGCCAGAGAATTAAAGCAGGGAATGTATGGCTTACGGTTGTGGGCGTGCTGGGCAAGCGCGAGCTGACGACCGAAAGTATTCAAAACCTGGGTATCCGCAATTACAATCTCGATATTTTCGTGCCGGTCACCTCGGCACTGCTGCGGTATAAAAACAGGTCGCTGGTTACCGGCCAGGAGATTCAGCAGGCTGCTGCAGAACGAAATGAAAACAGCAGCAACCAGGATGGATCCGGCTCCCCGGGCGGCGAATCCACCGTGAACAATTACCACCAGATCGACAAGCTGATTGTCCAGGTCAGCGATACCCGCTACAGCGTTCCCATCGCCGAAATTATCCGCAATATGCTGGAGCGGCGCCACAACAACGTGATCGATTTTGAGGTGATCGTACCTGAACTTCTGCTGAAACAGGAACGGCGAACGCAGGAAATTTTTAATATCGTACTCTCTTCAATCGCCTCCATTTCACTGATCGTGGGAGGTATCGGCATCATGAATATTATGCTGGCCTCGGTGGTCGAACGCTACCGGGAAATTGGCGTCCGCCGCGCCGTGGGGGCCCACAAGCGGGATATCCATCTCCAGTTTTTGACCGAGGCGCTTGCGATTAGCATCACCGGTGGACTGATCGGCATTTTTCTGGGTATTGCTTTCAGCTACCTGATTGAGATAACAGCCGGTATTTTGACGATCGTTTCCCTGAGTTCCATTCTCATCTCCTTTGGAGTGGCGATGGCGATCGGGGTTATCTTTGGCTTTTTCCCGGCCAAACGAGCAGCAGAACAGGATCCAGTACACGCCTTACGACATGAATAAGATGATCAGGAAATTCACGCTACTAGCAGCACTGTTAACACTGTCTTCAGGAGTTGCCCGGGCGCAGTCGGCCCAGGAGGTTGGAACTCTCTCCCTGCAGGACTGTATCGACATTGCCCGGGAGCAGAGCCCGGTGGCCCAGGCAGCCCGCTACGCGCTTTCCGCGAGCCGGTGGGAGTTTCAATCGTACCGGGCAGACCTCCTTCCCGGCTTGTCGATCAGCGGAGATGCTCCCAATTTTAATAAAAGCATATTTTCCAATGTGCTGGATGATGGGTCGGTCACCTTTTCATCTCGTCGGCAGTCGGAGGCATCTACATCGATCTCCATAAACCAGAATATTTTGCAGACCGGCGGCCGCCTGTCGGTCTCCTCCGGTGTTACCCGGCTTGGAATTTTTGAAGATGAAAATACCTACCTGTGGCAGAGCACGCCGTTGGTGGTAGGGTTCCAGCAGCCCATTTTCGGCTTTAACAATCTCAGATGGCGCACCCGTCTTGAACCCCTGCAGTACGAGATTGCCCAAAAGGAATATATCGAGAATATGGAGGGGCTGGCAGTAACGGTCTCTCAGCGCTTTTTCGATGTTATGCTGGCCCAGATCAACTTGGAGAATGCGGAATTTAACGTCGCCCGGAATGATTCGATCTACCAGATTTCGCAAGGCCGGTATAATGTGGGAAGCATTGCCGAGAATGAGCTGCTGCAAAGTGAACTGGCCCTTCGGAACGCCGAGGCTGAATTGACACGCTCGCGCCTGGAGTATGAACGAAGTCTCAATGACTTTAAGATAATTTTGGGGTACCCGACCTCTGTTGAACTGAATGTGACGCCCCCGGAAGAACTTCCGGAGCTGGATATCAGTGTAGAGGAGGCAAAGCAGATGGCGATTGAAAATAACAGCGAAGCGCTCAGCTACCGTTTGAATGAGCTGCAGGCCGACAGGAACTACGCCCAGGCCAAGAGTGAAAGTAATTTTACGGCGACCTTGCAGGCAAATTACGGCTTGAACCAGACCTCGGCGGAGTTTTCGGAGCTGTATCAAAACCCTGAAAACCGCCAGTTTATTACCGTGGGATTTGAAATTCCCATTTTTAACTGGGGCAAGCAGCAGGCACAGATCAATGCGGCGCGCAACCAGCAGCGGGAGGTCGCCAACAGCATTGAATTCCAGCGACGCCAGTTTAACCAGCAGGTGGAATATACGGTAAGCCAGTTTTTGCAGCTTAAAGACCAGGTGCTGCTGGCCGCCCAGTCCGATACCATTGCCCAGCGGCGGTATGATGTCGCTCAAAATCGATACCTGATCGGGAAAATCGATATTACGAACCTGTTTATCGCCCAAAATGAGAAAGACGCGGCGCGACAGGAATATATTCGGGCCCTGCGCGATTTTTGGACCGGCTGGTATGAGCTGCGTCAGCTTACCCTGTATGACTTCCGGGACGGAGAGCCTATCCGGTATTCCAGCTATTAGCCTGCAGGTATCACGAATATTTTGAATAAATCTCTTGGCGAGGTAACCCGGGGTGCCCCCCTGCCTTTGTTGCTTGTCCTCCCGTGTGCCAAACAGCCAGTGGAGCTTTTGGAACCTGATCACAGTCCATAGGTCTGTTACGATTTAATCCTTCCAGCCACTCTATCTTCCTGATAAAACGGAATTTTATTTTAGGCTTGCTATTCCTGTTAAAGACATTAATTTAAGAAATCATCAAATTTAACACTCGGGTATAATAACGAACAGGGATCTACTATATGAAAGACACCAAGAATAACGCTTCAAAGAACCAATCATCAATTTCACGAAAAGACTTTCTAAACAGCTCGGCACTGGCCGCCGCGGGTTTCTTTTTTGTTCCCAGGCATGTGTTGGGCGGTCCGGGTTACAAGGCCCCCAGCGACCGGTTGAATATCGCCTGTATCGGTGTGGGAGGAATGGGAGGCAGTAACACCCGCTCGTTGAGTGAGCTGGGGGAGAATATTTATGCTCTTTGTGATGTGGATGAAGAGTATGCCGCTGAAACGCTTTACAGCTATCCGAAGGCGAAGAAGTATGTCGACTTCCGTGAGATGCTTGACAAGGAGCAGGAGATCGATGCCGTGATGGTGGCCACCCCCGACAACACGCACGCGGCCATCGCCATCTATGCCATGAAGCTGGGTAAACACGCTTTTGTACAAAAGCCGTTGACCCGTACGATCTATGAAGCCCGCCGGATGGCTGAAGTGGCCGAAGAGACCGGGGTGGTCACCCAGATGGGTAACCAGGGGCACTGTTTTGAGGGGACCTATCAGATTGTCGACTATATTCGCCAGGGAGTGATCGGGACCGTGGAAAAAGTGGACTGCTGGACTAACCGTCCCCGTGGGTATTGGCCCCAGGGCTCGGATGTACAGCCTCTCTCCGGAACGGTTGTTACGCCGTATACGATGCACTGGGATCTCTGGGTAGGCCCTTCCCCCTATCGACCATATGATCCCAATATAGCCCCGTTTGCGTGGCGCGGACGATGGGATTTCGGTGCCGGAGCGCTGGGGGATATGGGCGCTCACATCCTGGACCAGCCATACTGGGCGCTCAATCTCGGGATGCCGGAAAGTGTTCACGCCAGCTCCACACCGTTTAACAGTGAAGCCTTTCCTCTGGGATCGATGGTTAACTACAAGTTCCCGGCGCGGGGTGACCTTCCACCCGTTGACTTGACATGGTACGACGGGGGACTGACACCACCACGACCGGCAGAACTGGCGGAAGGAGAACCACTGGGTTCCCCGGGGGGCGGAATGATTTTTTACGGAAGTGAGGGCATGCTGATGGCCGATGTCTATGGCAATAATCCACGGTTTATCCCCGCATCTTTTGGTAACCAGGTCGGTTCGGTTAAGCAGACCGTTGACCGGGCGGCAGGGATCCACGAAGAGTGGGTGGCCGCATGCAAGGGGAACGGCAGCACATCCTCCCATTTTGGTTACGCTGCCAGGCTGACTGAGACCATGCTGGTCGGAAATATGGCTATCCGGTTCAGTGACCGCGACCTTCGTCTGCAGTGGGATTCCGAAAACATGAAGGTGCCCAACCTGGAGGATGCCAACACCTGGCTCGACCAGCGCAACGATTTCCGCACCGGCTACCGCGAAATTATTGGGTAAAAGGATGCTGAAAAGGATGTGCGGCGCACGTTTCTGCGTGTGTCGCACATAAAAACAGGAATGTTACCCGTACTCCGGCAGCACTTCAAAAAATTTGGCTGAAGTCTGGATGCCCCGGTAAAAATCCTTCAGTGCGAATTTTTCGTTGGGGGAGTGGATCGCATCGCTGTTGAGGCCGAAGCCCATTAAAATGGACTGGGCTCCCAGTACCCGTTGGAAGTCGGCTACAATGGGAATGGAGCCGCCTTCGCGCGTGAAAAGCGGTTCTTTTGCATAGATCTCTTCAAAAGCTTTGGCAGCTGCTTTAAGACCGTAAAACGAGAGATCCGTAATCGAGGGATGTCCCCCGTGGTGCTCGGTCACTTCCACGGTCACTGTTTCTGGCGCTATCGATTTGATGTGATCGTTGAAGAGCCGCGCGATCTCTTTCGGGTCCTGGTTCGGTACCAGCCGCATGCTGATTTTAGCTGCCGCTTTGGATGGCAGCACCGTTTTGGCGCCTTCTCCCTGGTAGCCGCTCCAAAGGCCGTTTACGTCGAGTGTGGGGCGCGCCGAGGCACGTTCCAGAGTGGAGTAGCCTTTTTCGCCATCCAGTGCTTTCAGCCCGAGTTCCTCTTTGTACTCCTTTTCGTCAAATGGAAGCTTTTTGTACGCCTCCCGCTCTTTGTCTGTCAGGGGTTTCACATTATCATAGAAACCGGGAATGGCGATACGTCCCTCTTCGTCGATCAGTTGGGCTATCATGTTACTGAGTGCAATCGCCGGGTTTTCCACTGCTCCGCCATAGACCCCCGAATGCAGGTCGCGGTTGGGACCGGTCACTTCCACTTCCATATAAGTGAGTCCGCGCAGCCCGTACGTGATAGAGGGTGTATCTTCGGCAAACATCGCCGTGTCGGAGATCAACACCATGTCGCAGGCCAGCAGCTCCCGGTGTTCTTCGATAAACGGCACCAGGTGGGGGGACCCGATCTCCTCCTCCCCTTCGTATATGAACTTGATATTCACCGGAAAATCGGTGCCTGAACGGATATAAGACTCCAGCGCCTTCAGGTGCGTAAACGACTGTCCCTTGTCGTCACTGGCTCCGCGGGCGTAGATATCGCCATTGCGAACGGTGGGTTCAAAGGGGGGCGTCTCCCACAACGCTTCAGGATCGGGGGGCTGTACATCGTAGTGACCATACACGAGCACGGTCGGTTTGGAAGGGTTTGTCGTCAGCTCGCCGTAAACGATGGGGTTTCCGTCGGTTTCAAACAGGGTGACCTGGTCGAGATTCAGCGATTCCAGCTGCTCAAACAGAAAATTGGCTGCTTTCCGTACCTCCTGCCTGTGGGCCGAACTGGTGCTGATACTGGGAATGCGCAGCAGCTCAAAAAGCTCTGCTTTGAAATTCTCTTTATTGGATTCGATATACGCCTGGACATCTTCCATATTCATTGGGTTTTTATTGATCTCAAGTTACCGTCTTGAAAAAATATCGATTAATCCGGGTTGAAAGGTTGAAAATTGAATGTTACAGGTTATAGCTTGTCAAAAATTCTTTAAGATGTACTCTTCACCCCATAATCTGCTGCATTCACAAAATCATTATTTCACTGTTCGGTATCCATCCGTAAAGACCGTTGCTCATTCTGACATACGACCAACCGGGTTGCTGCCGGCTGCGGGAGTGGTCAACGGTAAATGTATACCCTTCATAAGCCTGACTGATCAGCGTGGCGTCGGGCGCCGGCTGTTCAAGCACGTCGGCCTGTTGGTGGACCATCACCGCCGGACTGTAGCGGTTTTGCACATGCTGCAGGTAAAAGCTGGAAAGTATGACCAGTACCGAAAGAATGGCCGTGCCAATGCCACCGCCCTGCAGCGGTCTGGATGCAGACGGAAAGAACCAGCCGGCGATGAATGCACAGACGCCCGCATTCAACAAGAGGATGCCGATACCCAGCAGGCTGGCGGGGCCGGTAACGGAACCCAGCCAGTCGAAAAAACGCTCCCACGGCAGCTTGGGCAGTACCGCCGACTGCCGGCTGAAGCGAGATGATACATATTGTAGTCCTTCTTCAGCACGATTGTGGGTCTCTTCAAAGGACCGGGCTTTTAAAAAGTAGTACTTGGCCATGCCCAGCGAGTCCAGCTGAACGTAGCTGATACCCATATTCAGGAAAAGGGGACCGGAAACCTCTTGGCTGCTGAGGATCGATTTGTATATTGAAAGCGCCTGCCGGTAATTCCCGGAATCGAGGTATTCATTGGCTTCATCGAATTGAGCCTGTGCACTTACCTGTGCCCGGCCGGGGATCGCAGAGATACCCATGACGATCAGAAGTAGCAGGAGGAACCCCGTTCCGGTACTTTTTGCTCGTTTGGTGCCGCTCACTTACAAATCCTTTTTCAATTTATTTAGTATTTTTTCAGCCAGTCCAACGTGCGATTTTAAATACTCATGCGAGGTTTCGGGAGCATAGCTGATGCTGGCACATTTATCAAGCAGCAGCTTGACGTTTTTGACAAGCTCCGGGTTGACATCGCTCTGCTCGAGCCTTTTAACATATTCCTGATCGGAAAGTCCCGCTTCAGGCAGTCCAAGCCTGTCGCCAATAAATCCAGTAATCACTTTGTAGAGCGAATGGTATGCCCCTTTTATATCGCCCTCCTCAGACTGGGTGATGACCTCCTGCAGGCGTTCTTGTGCCTTGTCAAGGGCTTTTTGGGAACGGGCAAAATGTTGATCGCTGCTCATCCTGTCCTGGTATTGCTTCCAGCGGTAGGCCAAAAGCAAAAGAATGGCGGGAAAAAGAAGCCCGCCCCAGAACCACCACGCTCCCAGCAGGGAAACGCTGTTGTCGGCTGGAGCAGTCCAGCTGGCAAGTCCCGTGACCGGCTGGATATCAAAAGACTGCTGTTGTGCTGAAGCGGCAACTGCGTTGGGATTTTTATTTATCGTAAACGTAATTTCAGGAAGCGTTTCGGTGACGTAACTGTTGCGCCGGGGACTGTAATAGGCGAGGTCAACAGCGGGCAGCGTAAAAGTACCGGGGCGGCGGGCAATGACGACGTCGGTGAACGTCGAGGTTCCGCTGATCTGTCCGTTTCGACGGTTCAGGGAGCTTGTTTCCCGGGGATCATAAATTTCGAGTCCGTCGGGCAGCTCGTAACCGGGTTTGCTGATCAGGGGGATGTTGCCGGTTCCGCTGATGCGGGTCTCAATTTCGATCGTTTCCCCCACCATGGTCTCCCGCGTGCTGATGGTGCGGCTGAGATCAAAGGAGCCTACCGCCCCGATATAATGGGCGTCATCGATGGGCGGGAGCGGATCCACCTGCAGGGTAATGGGATCGGACGTAAGCTCGACACGCCGTTGGTTGGTGCCAAATCCACCAAAGATGCTTCCCAGCCGGTCGCTCCGGGAGGAGGCGGAGCGAACCGATACCACAATTTCATAGGGACTGATGGTCAGTTCGCCCGTTTTGGTCGGGAACAGCGAAAACTGGAGCAGCCGGGCCTTGCGGTACCGCACGCCGTCAATAATGACAGATTCGGCGCGGGGGCGCTGCCCGCTTTCCAGTTCCTCTTTCCAAAATCCTTCTGCTTTCCAGCCGGGCACCGGTTGATATGAGTTGACCTCAAGTCCGCTTTTAAAAAAGAGAACGACGTCGGTGATAAGCTGCTGACCGGTTACCGGCGTTTCATCAGAGACCTCGAGCCGGAGGAATATATCGGGCCGGGAGGAAGCCGCCGGATCAGAGGCCGAAGTGTTGCGATCTACAATGGAAACGGAGATCGGGTCGGTGCGGTATTCGGTCCCGTCAATTTCGATGGCGATCGACGGAATTTGGTAGTCGCCCGCATCCTGTGCGATAAGAGCGTACTGGTAGGAGTAGGTGGTGCTGGTTTCGCCGTTTACATAGGAAAAGCTGCGTGAGGTGGACGGGGTATTGCTCAAAAGCCGAAACCCGTCGAAATCGGGCAGCACGGGGCGGGATACGTTGTTAAAACTGCCGGAGATCTCGACAGAAAGGGTGAGGCGTTCGCCGGTGAAGATCGTTGTTTCCGAGACGGTCGCCTCAACCTGCAGGTCTTGTGCAGCGGCCCGCCCTGTCAAGCCAGGAAACAGCAGTAAAAATAAAAGTGACCCCAGAAATAGGCTACCAGTCTTTTTCATTTTCAGAATTGCTCGACTCCGTTTTCTTTTTCTTGAATTCTTTCAGCAGTTCTTTCTCCTTCTGTTCGAGGGCCTGCAGAATCTTTTCCGCCTGTCCCTGGCTTATCTGGTTGGGTCGCTGCTGTTGCTGCTGGTTTTGTTGCTGGTCTCCCCGGCTGTCTTGTTGCGACTGATTTTGATTTTGCTGCTGGTCCTGCTGCTGATTTTGATTCTGATTGTCCTGGTTTTGCTGATTTTGTTGCTGCTGATCTTGCTGATCTTGCTGGTCCTGGTTTTGATCCTGGTTGTTTTGCTGGTTCTGCTGTTGTTGATCCTGTTGTTCTTTTTTGAGTTTGGCCAGCTCAAAGTTATGCTTGGCATCGTCGTCAGCTTCGCGATACCGCAGTGCATCCTTAAATGAATTGAGTGCCTTCTCCCATTGTTGGGTCTCCGTATAAATATTTCCGATGTTGTAGTCGGCAAGAGCCTGCTGCCGGGGATCGTCGGTCATGGTCTTGTACTGCTTAAACACGCGCAGGGCCTCTTCATGCTTTCCCTGGCTGGCAAGCGCATTCCCCAGGTTAAAATACAGTTTGGCATTTTCGGGATCAGCTTCGATCGCTTTTTTATACAGCTGTTCGGCCTCTGCATAATTACCGTTGTTGTAGGCTTCATTGGCCTCTCGGGCATCGTTCAGGGAGGCCCCGGCCAGGAACAGGACCGATACGATAAGTAAGAGCGTGTTCTTCATCACACTGCGTTTTAAAGATTCAATTCGTTTTCCTAACGAAATTCCGACTCACAAAATTGCAAGTCTGTAAGAGGGCTTTGCAAAATTCTCACTTCCTCGTTCTGAGGGATTGTGCTTCCGTTTAAAAGGTCACCAAGGGCGATGGTACCCCCCCTCCCAACAAAATAGCAGGTTCTGCAAAGGTCCCTGTAAAGTTATCGGGGCTGTTAATCAGATTATATTTAATGGTCATTGCGAGAACCGGCATGATGTAACGGATACAACGAACAATTACTCCATCTCCTCCGCTATCGCCAGCGTCTCCTCATCCATTTTCATGCTGGTGAATACGTTGGATACGTCGTCATTGTCTTCAAATTTTTCGATCAGCTTGAAGTTTGAAACAGCGGTATCTTCGTCAACCTTTACCTCGGTCTGGGGAATCCGGATCAATTCAGCCGATTCAATGTCGTAGCCCGCCTGTTCCAGCTTGTCGTTAACCTCGTACATCTCTTCCCGGGCGGTGGTGACGGCATAGAACTCGTCATCTTTTTCGATCTCTTCGGCACCGGCATCGATCGCTTCAAGCATAAATTCATCTTCGTCAAACCCTACATCCTTGATGCGAATCATCCCTTTTTGGTCGAACATATATGCGACCGACCCGTCGGTACCCAGGTTGCCGCCGTGCTTGGAAAAGATGTGTCGAATTTCGCCGACGGTGCGGTTGTAGTTGTTGGTGGTCACTTCAATAAAGTAGGCCACACCGCCGGGTCCGTACCCCTCATAGGTGGCATCTTCGTAACGCCCTTCGCCTTCATCCAGCTCCCCGGTACCCTTTTTGATGGCGCGTTCGATATTGTCCTTGGGTACGTTGTCGCTTTTGGCGTTGTTGATGGCGGTGTCCAGCCGGGGATTCATATCCGGATCGCCGCCCCCTTCGCGTGCAGCCACGGATATTTCCCGCAGGTGCTTGTTGAATATTTTGGCACGTTTTTTATCTTCTTTGGCTTTTTTATGCTTTATGTTAGCCCATTTGGAATGACCTGCCATAGCCGGTACTGTTTTTATTCAATGTTGTAAATTCGTATAAATCCATTTTTATGCACTCTCGCAAAGAGGTATAATATAACAGTTAAGACCCTTTGCAGCTAATTTGAGATTATATCAAAATATTGAAGATCTGGTGCGTTACACTACCGGAATGAATGATGATGAGCGAACCTTTGCCAACACGGCCGGGTTTCCCGGGTTCAGTGTATTTTGGGGAGTATCCGGTTTTTTGAGGTATGTTCAACCTGCTGTTCATGAATCGGCGCGGTGTCTCCGGGAGGGGAATCCGGCAGCGAAAGAGGAGGGTTCCGTCATAAATTTTTCGCTTCAACGGGAATCACAACCGAGAGGAGACTGTTTGAATAGCGTATTTCACCATCAATTTGATTAAGGAACAAATATGAATATAGGTATTGTTTGCTATCCCACCTTTGGTGGGAGCGGAGTAGTAGCAACCGAGTTGGCAAAAGGGCTGGCTCAGCGAGATCACAACGTACACATTTTAAGTTATGCACGACCGGCCCGGCTGGATACGTTTAGCACCAATATTTCATATCACGAGGTAAACCTGACGACCTATCCCCTGTTTGAATTTCCTCCCTACGACCTGGCCCTGGCCAACCAGATGGTGAGTCTGATCGAATATGAAAACATCGATGTACTTCACGTGCATTATGCGGTTCCCCATGCGACCAGCGCTTTTCTGGCCAAGCAGATTATGGGTGAAAAAGCTGCGCATATTCCGATTATAACAACACTCCACGGCACCGACATTACAATTGTGGGAAGTGATCCCAGCTTTAAAGAGGTAGTTGATTTTTCCATTAATCAGAGTGACGGCGTCACTGCGGTCTCCAACTATCTCAAAGAGGAGACCTACCGGCGGTTCGACATTCGCAAGGATATCAAGGTAATTCCCAATTTCATTGATCTTGATCGGTTTAAAAAATCGGACAAACTGCATTTCAAGAAGGCGATCTGTCCCAATGACGAAAAGGTAATCGTTCACGTCTCCAACTTCCGGGAAGTAAAACGGGTGCCCGAGGTGGTCAGCGTTTTTGCCCGGATTCTTGAAAATGGCATCAAGGCAAAGCTGCTGCTGGTCGGGGACGGCCCCGATCGACAAAAGGCGGAGCGCCGGTGCCGCGACCTCGGCATTTGCAACGAAGTTCGCTTCCTGGGGAAACAGGAGAACGTGGAGGAGATCCTGTCCATTGCCGACCTGTTTCTGATTCCCTCGGGGTCGGAAACCTTTGGCCTGGCGGCCCTTGAAGCGATGAGCTGCAGTGTGCCTGTCATCAGTTCCAATATTGGGGGACTGCCGGAGGTTAACGTTCACGGGGAAACCGGATACCTCTGCGACCTGGATGATGTGGACTGCATGGCAAAATACGCAGTTAACATCCTGGGAGATAAAAAGCTTCACAAAAAATTGTCTAAAAACGCGCGAAAACGCGCTGAGAAATATGAGATGGCCGGCATTATCACGCGGTACGAAGAATACTACCAGTCCATTCGCGAGGAGCTGCTGGAGAAGTCGGAAGCATAACCTGCCTGTAAAAATAAAAAAGGGGTGCGGCCCGGCCTATGCCAGACCGCACCCCGGGGATTGTGGGGGAGATGATAAGGATCAGGTATTTTTAACGACTTCCGGCTCTTTAAGTTCCGACGGATCTCCCTTCCCGTTTCCAAACTCGTGATCGATAAGCAAACCGGGGTTGGCCGTGTCGAAGAAGAAGCGATTTACGTTGCGCCGCCCGTTTTCAAACATGTAGTAGAGCACCGGCACCAGAATCAACGTCAGCGCGGTGGCAAAGATCAAGCCCACGATAACGGCGATCGCCATCGGGGCCCACCATGCCGCCTGGGGCCCGCCCCAGTAGAGATATTCACCGATATTGGTGAAGAAGAGCGCCGGGTTGTTGACCAGCGTGATGAAGTCCAGGTTAAAGCCGATAGCCAGCGGAACGAGTCCCAGCGTGGTGGTAATTGCCGTGAGGATAACCGGCCGGAAACGGATTTTTCCGCCTTCTACCAGGGCCTCGAACAGGCCCATCTTGTCGCGGGTGCGGAGTATATCGATATAGTCGATCAGCACGATCGCATTGTTGACAACCACGCCTGCCAGTGATATGATGCCGATACCGGTCATAACGATAACAAACGGCATCTGGAAGACGACCAGTCCCAGTAAAACGCCGGAGGTGGACATTAGTACCGAGGTCATGACTATAAACGGCTTGAACAGGGAGTTGAACTGCGAGATCAGGATGAACGTGATCAGGAAAAGTGCCACCAGGAACGCCATTGAGAGAAAGTCCACCGCCTCCTGTTGATCCTCCTGCTGCCCCGTCCATCCGTAATCATATCCGGAGGGGACCTCGTTTTGAAGATAGGGGGCCACCACCTCCTGGACCTCCTGGAGCACCGCATTGGCATTATAGTCGGACCGGACATCGGCCATCACCGTTATCATTCGTTCCTGCTCTTTGTGTTTTATTCCGCCCAGTCCTTCGGTGACCTCCCACGTTGCTACGCTGGAGAGGGGAATCTGCCGTCCTTCTTCCATCACCGTCAAGTCCTGGAGGGTACTCATATCCTGCCGAAACTGTTCGGCCAGCCGTACGGTAATATCATATTCATCTTTGCCATCGCGGTATTGCGAGGCCTCCACTCCATTGATCGCCTGGCGGATCGTGTTTCCGATCATCTGCGTGGAAAGTCCATATACCGCAGCTTTTTCACGGTCTACATTGATACGTACCTCGGGGCGGGCTTCCGGCAGGTCGGTTTCCAGTCCGTCGAGTTTGCTGTACACCGGGTCGTTTTCGATAATCCGCAGAATGTCGTTCGAGAGTTTTTCGAGGATAGCCATATCTTTCCCGGAAATCTCCAGGTTGATCGGCGGACCGGAGGGTGGACCCTGCTGCTCCTCTTCCACCGTGA
This sequence comes from Halalkalibaculum sp. DA3122, assembly GCF_043951865.1. NCBI lineage: Bacteria > Pseudomonadati > Balneolota > Balneolia > Balneolales > Balneolaceae > Halalkalibaculum > Halalkalibaculum sp. DA3122. The sequence goes on along the minus strand of NZ_JBINJF010000008.1, from coordinate 143,633 downwards.
TATTGGCCCCGGCGATGCCCTCGGCAAAGTTGCTGCGCGCATATTCGATCGCTTCGAATGCGCTGCCTTCCTGCCGCTGGTAGTCGACGAAATTGAGCACCATTGTTCCACGGTGTGAAGAGTTGCCCCCGGTGCTGATGGGACCCGCGGTAATGGCAGACCCCGAGGTGCTCAGTACGGTTTGTATGTCCTGGTTGTTCGAGATGTCCGGAACTTTCCGTTCCAGCTCGTCAATAACCGACTTTGTGAATTCCACATTGGTGCCCACCGGGGCTTCCACCTGTACATAGGCCCGCTGCGGCGGGATACCCTCCGGGAAATATTCCACCCCGTTGTTGAACGCTCCGAAAATCAGGAAGCTGGATATCAAAACGAAGAAGGAGATTGCGATCACTGTCCACCCGTGGTTGAGCGCCCAACGCAGGGTACGTTCATATTTTACGAGTGCTTTCTGCAGTCCCTCGGCCTGCCACCATCTGCCCACCGGATTGAGCACGTAGCGGTTGGTAATCCAGAGGATGGCACCGAGCACGATTAGCATGGTCCAGGTCAGGGTGTTGTTGAGCAGGGCTCCAATCAGGAAAAGCCCGAAAATTACGCTCAGGGTAATGCGGCCCTTGCGCGTCATTTTTGGGCGGTTGCTGTTGTCGGCATAATCGAGTTTCATGTAGAGCGCACAAATTACCGGATTGATCACAAGCGCCACAAACAGCGAGCTGGACAGCGTGATAATCAGGGTAATCGGCAGGTACGACATAAATTCACCCGTCACGCCCGGCCAAAAAATAAGCGGAAGGAAGGCGGCGAGGGTGGTCATCGTACCGGAAATGATCGGCAGGGCCACTTCGCCGGTTCCCTTTTTAGCGGCCTGGATGTTGTCGTAGCCCTCCTCCAGGTAGCGGTAGATGTTTTCAACCACCACTATGGCGTTGTCGACCAGCATACCCAGCGCCAGGATCAGGGAAAAAAGGACAATCATGTTCATTGTGATGCCCACCATGCTCATCACAATGAACGATACGAACATGGACAACGGAATGGCGATGCCCACAAACGAGGCGTTGCGAACGCCCAGGAAGAACAGCAGCACACCAATCACCAGCAGCAGCCCGGCGATGATGTTGTTCTCCAGGCTGCTGACCATCATGTTGATGTTTTCGCTCTGGTCGGAGGTGATCTCAAAATTTGTGGTTGGCGGCAGCGTGGGAAGCTCCTCATCGAGAATGCTTTTAACCTGGGCGGCCGTCTCCAGGATGTTGGTACCGCTCCGTTTTACAATGGAGAGGCTGATGACCGGGTCGTTGTCCAGCTCGGCATAGGTTTCGCGATCCTTGAAACCAAATGTGACCTCGGCCACATCCCGGATGTAGATCGGCTTGTCGTCGGGCGCATCAATCACTATATCTTCAATCGGCTGCACCGTTTCGTACTCCCCGGGCACCCGGAGGAGGAATTTTTTATTGCCGACATCGATATTGCCGCCGGGCACCGTCACATTTTCCTGCTGGATGGCCGCAATAAGATCACCGAAAGTCAGCCCGTAATATTTGAGTTTGGGCAGGTTTACATCCACCTTGACTTCCCGTTCCAGTCCACCCGCCAGGTTTACCTCCAGTATGGAGGGCACTGCTTCAAGCAGGTCCTGCAGGTTTTCTGCGACCTCCTTCAACTGCACCAGCCCGTATTGCCCCGACACATTGACCTGCATAATGGGGAATTCGGAAGCGTTGATCTCCTGTATGACGGGGTCTTCGGCGGCCTCCGGCAGGTCGGGTTTGGCCAGGTCCACCTTTTCACGAACTTTCTGAAGCGCATCTTCGATGACTACATCGGTTTCAAACTCCAGGTTGATGTTTGAGTATCCTTCCGCGGAGGTCGAGGTCATCTCCTTGACGTCAGAAATGCCGGCCAGCTCATCCTCCAGCGGGCGGGTGATCAGGCTCTCCATATCCTCCGGGGATACCCCGGGATAGGTGGTAATGACCATAATATTCGGGATGGTGATATCGGGGGCCGACTCCTTGGGTATCGACAGGTACGACTGTATTCCAAACAGTGCCACCAGCACTATGATAACCAGCACGCTGATGCGGTTGTCGATGGAGAAGGAGGTGATGCCGAATTCCTTCCGTTTGTCCACCGGCTTCTGCCCGTCCGTGGTTACAAGTCCGTTGTCTTTATTATTGTTGTCACTCATTGGTTAATTCCGTTACTGATTGCGTTGTGCAAATTCCTGGCTGTTTGTGCTGCCGACTATATTGATCCGCATGCTGTCCTGCAGGAATGAAGATCCCACAGTGATCAGTTCATCACCGGGCTCCAACCCTTGTTCGATAATTACCCTGTTTTGGTAGGAGGGACCCAGCCTGACCACCTGTTCACTGGCTATCGTATCGCCCTGCCGGTTTTCTGCGACCGTATAGACCACATTGCCGGCCTCCTTTTGGTAGATAAATTCCTCACCGATGACGATAGCGTTTTGTTGCTCGTATGTTTTGAGGCGTGCATTGGCGATCATATCAACCTTGTAGTGTTGCGAGTTTCGCGGAAGGAACAACTCCACCCGGAAGGTGCGGGCCTGGGGATCGATACTCTGGCCTACGTAATTGATGTCCAGCTCCAGCGTGTCGGTGTTTTGAAAGTCGAACCATATTTGTGCCTGGTCCCCGGTGTTTACCACATCGGCGTAGCGGGAAGGCACCCCGGCAACAATCTTTAAGTTCTTGGCGCCGATTAAACGGACCAATGGTGAACCCGGGCTGGCCATTTCGCCGACCTCGAGCATTCGTTCTTCCAGTATCGCATCAAACGGGGCGCGCACGGTCGTATTTTCGATATCCACCTTGATCGACTCCAGGGTCGACTGACTCTGCTGGTATGCTGTACGGGCATTGATAAGGTCGATCTCGGAGCCTATACTGTCTTGCTCGAAGACCCGTCTGAGCCGATCATACTGCTCTTTGGCCTGTTCGACCTGCGCCTCCAGCCGCGCTTTCTCCTGCTGAAGTTTGGCATCGTCGATCTTCAGAATCGGGTCGCCCTGCTGAACGTTACGTCCCTTTTCCACGAAATACTGTTCGATGCGGCCGCTCACCTCCGAAGAGATAAGCACGTCATTGGCCGACTCCACCGTGCCCACCAGGCGGAGAAAGCGTTGAAAGAGCTGGGGTTCCACCGTAAGCGTCTCCACATTAACCGATTTTACCAGCTCGTCCTGGGGTACAGCCTGTTCTTCCTGCGAACATGCGGTGATCAGTACCGCCATTGAAAGGAATACAAAGAATGTTGAGATGGAATTTTCCATGATTTGTTGGTTATCGCTTTGATTTTAGTCTAATTCCGGTTTTGATTCATCTACAAAGGGCACCATGCCGATCGCCTGGTCGTACCGGGCTTTTGCTGAAAGGTAGTTGTATACCATCTGCGCGTAATTTACCTCGGCCTGGCGCAGCTGAAATTCCGCTTCAATAACGTCGAGCTGCGATCCCAGCCCATTTTCAAGCCGTGCCTGGGCCCGCTGGTATCCCTCCCGGGCCTGGTTCAGCGCTTCTTCACGGGCGGGAGCTGTTTCTATCGCCTGGTTCAGGGCCTCGCGGGCCGATTGAATTTCGTTTTTGGCGGAACGTATGGTCTGTTCGCGCTGCAGCTCCAGGTCTCGCTGTTCAATTTTTGCGATCTGAAGATTGGAACTGCGTTCAAATCCCTGGAATATCGGCAGGCTGAAGGTCAGGGCGATGGTCTGGGACCGTGCCCGCGTGTCTTCGGTTCCAAAAAAGTTGGGAGATCCGGCCTGGGCTGCCGACCAGTTAAGGTTGTAATTCGCGGAAAGCGATGGCAGAAATCGGCTCTGTATCGCCTTGATCTCTCGCTGCTTTAGATCCTCTTGCTTGTCGAGAATGCGTATGTCGCCCCGCATGTCTGTGGCAATACCGACCAGCTGCTTGTTTTCTTCGTAGGAATACGGGGTTATCTGGTCTACCTGCTTGATATTGCTGTTGATGGAATCGGTGACCTCGCGGGCCAGTATATTGAAACGGCTCAGGTCACCCTGGACCGTCAATTCCAGCTCCACCGGGAGTCCCAGCACGATATTGAGCTCGCGGTAGGCCTGCTGAACTGCGTATCGTGCTTGCGTGAGCTGTGGCTCCTGGTTTCGCAGCTGAACCTCAACCTGCATAACCTGGTATTCGTCGATAAGCCCGGCCTCCTGGCGCGACCTGTTTTCCCGCAGGTTTTCCCTGAGTCGTTCTACGGTTTCCCGCTGAAGACGAAGCTGTTCTTCTGCAACCAGCACGTTGTAGTAGGCCAGCCGTGTCTGTGTAACGATCTGCTGGGTGGTGGCGCGCAGATTTTCGGCCTGGGCCGCCTTGTACAGTTTTGAACTGCTGATACCGATGATGGCCTCTCCCCTGAAAAGGGTCTGGTTTACCGACAACCCTCCCTGCCAGTTATTATCGGTACCGAACTGCAGCGGCACCAGCTCGTCGGCGGGGGCATTCGGGTCAAAGAACTGAGCCGGTACAAAGTTGACGGGAATCTCGAGATTCCGTGTGTAGGTAGCTGAACTCGAGACATCCGGCAAAACTTCGCTCCAAGCAATACGAACTTGCTGATCGGCGGTTTTCAGGTTCAGGAGTGCTCTTTTGATATCATTGTTGTTGGCCATCGCAATCTGGATCGCCTGGGTAAGCGTTACGGGGTTGGACTGTTCGCGTACCTCTTCTGCCGAGATGTTGGAAGCGGTGTCCTGGGCCGACGCCGAAAGGACGCCGGCAAGCAGCAACGCCAGCAGCGGAAGCAGTATATTATACAAGTTCCGTTTTTCCATCGGGGAAATATCTATTGATTTGATGGGCATGTGTGCCATACCGTGTCGTCGGATATGATTTGAATTTGTGTTTAAATGTTCGTCAACAAGATGGTTCTATACGGAGCATCCGGACCTAGGTTTCATTAAAATGACCGTTAGTCATTTTAATGTTTTGTCCCTTTTCTGTTGCAATTCCCTTTCCCACCAGGTTCAGGAAGTTTTCGAACAGTGAACCGGTCTCTATTTCCATCTCATCAAGCATTTTAAAATGGTGGCCGGTTTGCCGCATGTGGTTTGTACTGGTGATGCCCCGGGTGCAGGACCAGAGAACTACCGCAAGCTCCTTTGGGTCGTACGAATCGTTGACGGTGCCATCCTGCATTCCTATCTGCAGGGCGCGTACCATGTAGGTCATCGCCTCGCGCCGGTTTTCTTCACAGGTTTGGGCCGCTTCGCTGTTTTCAAGCTCTTCGGTGTCCTTGATAGATTCATAATACATGAAGGCGTTGAAGTAATTGGGATATGTTCGGACGAAATCGAGGTAGGATTCGCCCATCAGCCGGATGAGCTCGATACCGGTGTGGTTGCTGGTAATAATTTTGGAAAAGCGGTTGTTGAGCAGGTTGGACCCGCGTTCGCAAATAGCGATATAGAGATCATTCTTGTTTTTGAAATACAGGTAAAGCGTTCCCTTGCTCAGTTCCGCTTTTTCAGCGATCTCCTCCATCGTGGCCTGCTCCAGCCCCTTCGAAAAAATCACCTGTTCAGCTGCATCGATTATGGTGTTTCGACGTCGTTCTTTTTCTCTCGCTTTTCGTTCTTCTGTACCCATGATAAATTGGTTAAAATGACTTTCGGTCAATAAGTGACCAAAGTTAATTTGTGATGTTACGAAAACCAAACATTTTTGTTGCACATTTTCCGAATTTAACATTCGCTTAATATTGGTCGTCGTAGAGTAGCGAAATATGTTGTACCTTTGCCCGGTTCGTTTCTGGAAACATCATTCACACAATACGCCTCCGGTTTTGAACAGACGTACGCTTATAGAAATCGCCCTGATGACGGTCACCGTAATCTGGGCCCTTAATTTTTCCGTTATCAAGGGCAATCTTGACGAGATCGATCCCCTCAGTTTCAACGGGCTCCGGTTCTTGTTTGCCGCCGTTATTATCTGGGGCGCCCTGCTCTGGCGGGGGCAGTCTATCAACGTGCCGCGCAGGGACTGGTGGCCGCTGGTGGGCATGGGCGTGCTGGCAAACCTGGTTTACCAGGGACTGTTTATCATCGGTATAGACTATACCTACGCAGCGAATGTAGCAGTTATCATGGGTACGATTCCCATCTGGGTAGCCCTGATTGCACACCTGTTCAGCGACGAAAAGCTGGATCTCCTCAAATCAACAGGCGTTGCCCTTGCGTTTGGCGGGGTGGTCTTTATAATGCTGGGTGGCAGTGAGGAGCTTGATTTCAGCTCCGATACCTTTATCGGGGATATCCTGACCATTTGCGCCACGCTGGTTTGGGGTGCGTATACGGTGTTGTCTCGCAATTTTTTAAAGCGATATACGCCGCTGCAATTTTCTACCGTCACAACAACCATTGGGGCCGTGATGCTTTTTCTCGTCGGACTCCCCGGCATGACTGTAATTGACTGGAGCCAGGTCTCGTACGGGGCCTACGGGGCCGTTGCATACAGCGGGATTCTCTCCATCGGGGTCGCCTACATTATTTGGAACTATGCCATCCAGGAGGTGGGAGCCGTACATACCGCCACCTACCAGAACCTGGTGCCTGTGCTGGGATTGATGTTTGGCGTGATCCTGCTGAATGAACAGCTGGCATTCGAGCAGTACCTGGGATCAGGCCTGGTGGTGGGAGGTATTGTACTGGCAAGATGGAAGAAGAGGAGAACAAAGCCAGAAGCCTCGAAATCAGTCTCAAACTGAAACCTTTTCATTCTAATTTCCAAAATTTGACGGGTTAGACCCGGCTTCTGCCACTCAGCAGGTAGAGAATCGCCATCCGCACGGCCACGCCGTTGGTAACCTGGCTAAGGATGATGGAGCGTTTGCTGTCGGCTACTTCGCTCTCCATCTCCACTCCCCGGTTGACGGGCCCGGGGTGCATGATTGTGAAGTCGGGATATTTTTCAAGATGCTTCATCGTAATCCCGAACTTTTGATGATATTCCCGGATGCTGGGAAACAGTTCTGTTCCGTTTTCCTGTCGTTCCAGCTGAATACGCAGGGCCATTGCCACATCGCACCACGCCAGGGTCTCCTCCAGGTTGTAGGATACCGTCGCTCCCAGCTCTTCTACATAGACCGGCATGAGGGTTTTGGGCCCGCAAACGGTAACATTGGCCCCGATTTTAGTAAGCCCGATAATATTGGAACGCACCACGCGGCTATGGGCGATATCACCGATGATGGCGATATTTTTGTCCTGCAGGTCAGGATAAATGTCGCGCATGGAGTACATGTCGAGCAGCGCCTGCGTGGGGTGTTCGTGGGCGCCGTCACCCGCATTGATGATGGCCGCATCCACGCAGCGGGTCAAAAAATGGGGTACACCGGGACTCTCGTGCCGAACGACCACCATGTCGATCTTCATGGAACTGATATTGCGGATGGTATCCTTTAGTGATTCCCCTTTCGATACGCTGGAAGCCTTTGCAGAAAAATTCACCACATCCGCCCCCATCCGCTTCTGGGCCAGTTCAAAGGAGAGCCGGGTGCGTGTGCTGCTTTCGTAGAACAGGTTGACTATCGTCTTGTCGCGCAGCGTGGGTACTTTGGGAACGGGCCGTTCCAGAATCTCCCTGAAATATCTGGCCTGGTCCAACACATATAAAATATCTTCTTTGGAATAGTGGGCCAGCCCCAACAGGTGTTTCTGGTTGAAATCATGTGCTGTGGGTTCCTGTATCTCCTCGATCTCCTCAGGCATACTGATTACTCTTCATTCGGATTTTTGACCACATAAATAGCATCTTCGCCGTCCAGCTCTTTCACTTTGACCCGGACCTCCTCCTGCACGTGCGTAGGCACTTTGATACCTACATAATCGGCGGAAATCGGCAGCTCGCGGTGCCCCCTGTCGACCATGCAGCAGAAGCGAATGCTTCGCGGGCGACCGTAGTCCATCAAGGCGTCCATCGCAGAGCGGACCGTACGGCCGGTATAGAGCACGTCGTCCACCAAAACGACATCGCGTTCATAAAGGTCAAAATTGATTTCGGTGACCTTGACGTCAGGCATTTTTAATTTCCGCCGGAAATCGTCGCGGTAGAAGGTGACATCCAGCGTTCCGAAGTCCAGCGTTACGTCGAATTTTTCCGCTATGATATTGCGAACCCGTTTGCCTATATGCACGCCCCGGGTCTGCATGCCGATAATAGCCAGGGGGGAAGGGTCGTCATACGGTTCTAGAAACTGATGAGCAAATCGCAGGTACGTGCGATCCAGATCGTCGGCCGACATGATTTTAGCTCTGTTCAAACGAAGCTGCCCCTTTCTTTTAAAACTGCATGAAATTAGTGAATGGCGTAAAGTAACTCAATTTTATCCAGATTTAAATACTTAATTACCTCATATTTTGTTATTGAATGCAAATCATTTATAGTATGTATCTATTTTGAAAGCATAATGTGATTTTCATCCGTTTGTTGAAGTGTTGAACAGCCGGCTTTGGCCGTGATGACATTCTGGTTGAACCCGACGTCGCTTTTACCGCCGGCAAACCAGGATTTAACATGTGCGAAAATATCGATACCTGGACAAAATGGTTTGGCAACAATCGATTGCATTTTACCTGTGATCTTTTTTTAACTGAAAAAGAAGTCGTTACCGAAACTCAATGTTCAAGCAAGCGATAAGCTGTATAGGCGGAATGGAACTCAACTTTAAAGGAGAAAAATATTTTTGTTTCTTTACTGCTGGAGTCCTGCCTTTGTTTCTCCTTCTGTTAGCAAGCACTGAACCGCTGTTCGCACAGGCTGAAAACGTCGATACCCCTGAAAAAGAACGTTCATCTGTCCAGCCTTCAGCGATACCACTGGTATATATCGACTGCGAAAGGTGTGCCTATGACCATATCCGCCGTGAAATTACGCTTGTAAACTATGTACGCGATCCGGACCTGGCCAACGTGCATGTATTTATTACTGATGAAGGGACCGGCGATGGTGGACGCGAGTATGAAATTACCTTTATTGGCCGCGAAAAGTTCAACGGCATGGAATACACGATAACCCGGACAATGAACCGTAATGCCACCATTGATGAAACCCGGGAGTCCCTGAACCGGGTGCTTGAAATCGGACTGTCCCCCTATACCATGCAAGTCTACGATACCTCCCGGTTTAGCCTGCAGTTTGAGGCTTCCGACAGTGAGCTGGATGCGGTAACGGAGGTCCAGGACCCCTGGAACTACTGGGTCTTCGAAATATATGCGGGCAGCTTGCAGCTCGACCTGGAATCCAACCAGGAGGAGTTTGACTCTCGCTGGGGATTTTATGCGGACCGCGTGACCGAGGAGTGGAAAATCCGGTTGCGCCCCTATTTTAATTATGAATATGTCGAAATAAACCAGGAGGATGGGGAGGAACCGGTCATCAGCCGGCTGCACCGCCACGGGTTCGACAGTTATGCCATCAAGAGCCTGGGCGATCACTGGTCGGCCGGCCTGTTTGGAGATTACATCACCCGAACCGACCGAAATCTTCGGCACCGCTTCCGCCTGACTCCGGGGGTTGAGTATAACATCTTTCCATACCAGCAGGCTACGCGAAAATCAATTACCTTTCGGTACCAGCTGGGATATTCTCATGTAGATTATTATGAGGAAACCATTTTCAACAAAACCAGGGAAGGTCTGGTAAACCAGGAACTTTCGGCCGCGGTTCAGATCCTGCAGCCCTGGGGTGAGATTGAGGGCGGCGTAGAGGGGTCCCACTATTTTCACGATTTTGCACATCGCCGGGCTGAAGTGTTTGGCAGCATCTCGGTGCGCCTGGCAGAGGGACTTTCGCTTAATTTCAGCAGCCAGTTTGAGATGATCCAGGATCAGCTCTCTCTCCCGCTCGGGGATACCTCGCTGGAGGATGTGCTGCTGCGCCAGCGCGAACTGGCCACCGATTTTTCGTTGTCTGGCTCTATCTCGTTATCCTACACGTTTGGATCCGATTTCGCTAATGTCGTAAATACCAGGTTTTAATTTATGCTTGATCGCACTTTTTGGAATCGTTGTTTTTCGTTCTCGGGAAAGCTCTTGAATTTGTCCCTGCTCCTGCCCGTACTTTTAATCCTGTGTTGTTCCCGCCTGAGTGTTGCCCAACAACCGGAACCCCGCACGAATAATTTTTCGGCCTATATGGGACAGGCCATAACAACGCTGGGCGCGGGGATACACGGCGGTATTACATTTGATCATCAGCACCACCTGTTTTCGCTGCGAACTACAAGCACAGACCCGGCGTTCGGGGGAGAAACCTGGGATATAGCTTTTTTATATGGCAGGGGCACCCGTATTCGTTCATTTTATGTTTCAGCGGGACTGGGGGCATCGGTTATCGGTGGAACCCGGTATCCCCGGCTGTTTGGCGGAGGTCGGGGAGAGCAGATGCAGACGATGATCGGATTTCCCCTGGAGGGGCAGATCTCCTGGCAGCCGCTCCGGTATTTGGCGGTTGACCTGTACAGTTTCGCCAATGTGAATACCGAGCAGCCGTTCGGTGGTGTGGGACTGAGCTTGCGGGCAGGCAAGCTTTGGTAGTTGATCTTCCTGTGGTGATTGACCCGCTCCAGGCAGGTGAATTTGAACTTTTTTTGGCTTTCTGGAAAAATTATAAGCCTGAATCGTATCTTTGAAGCGAGCAGGCCACATGAAATAAAATTTAAAAAGTAACAGCTCCCGATGGACAAAGCTTTTTTTCTGGATCGTGACGGAACCCTCAACGTGGACTACAATTTCGTACACACTCCCGAAGAATGGACCTGGTGCGAGGGAGCCGTTGAGGCGATCCGGTGGATGAAGCAGAACGACTTTAAAATTATTGTGGTTACCAACCAGTCGGGCATTGCCCGGGGGCGGTATACCGAAGGGCAGGTACACGCGTTACATCGGTGGGTGGATGAAGAGCTGGCAAAAAAGGACCTGGCGATCGATGACTGGTATATCGCTCCCTGGCACCCTGAACATGACCAAAAACCTTATACCTACGAACCGGCCGACCGCAAGCCCGGTACCGGCATGTTTCGAAAGGCGGCACAGAAGCACCAGGTCGATTTTGCCCGTTCATACATGGCCGGCGACAAAATAAGCGATCTGAGGCCAGCTGTTGAGCTGGGAATAACGCCGTTCTTCATCCGGTCACGGCACGAACCCAGCCAGGATAAATCATGGCTGGAGAAACACAGCATCCGAACTTTTGACAACATTAAACAGGTGGTAGACACTATCAGATGATGCCTGAATCCCAAACCATGATTACAATCGATTTTTGGAACACGCTGGTTCAGGCGGAAACGGGCGGTAGCGACCGGCGTGAGGTTCGGCTCCGGGCCCTTCGCCGGGTGGCCCGGAAGTACCAGCAGACCCTTCCGCCGGAAAAGATAGATGAGGCGAAACGCAAGGCGTCAAAAGAGTTTGACAAGATCTGGCTCAACGAGCATCGCACGCCCACAACGTCCGAGCTGGTGGATAACATACTTGCTCACCTGGAGTTGCCCGCTACAAAAGCCGAAAGAGCCTCCCTGGTGGAGGAGTTCGAGGAATCGCTGTGGGAGGGGCCACCCCGGCTGGCGGACAACGCCGGAGAGGTTATTGCCGAGCTGGCCAAGCGCTATCCGGTGGGGCTGATTTCAGATACCATGTATTCGCCGGGACGGGTGCTGCGCAAGTACCTGGAAAACCACGGCCTTATCAACTATTTCTCCGGGTTTGTATTTAGTGATGAAACCGGCTACAGCAAACCCCATCCCGACGCATTTCGGCAGCTCCTGGACAAGAGCGGCAGCAGGGCCGAGCACTCCTGGCACGTCGGGGACCTGGTAAAAACGGATATCCGCGGGGCAAAAGGTCTGGGAATGAAAGCGATCCTTTTTACGGGATATTCCGATGGCACCTATACCTATAATGAGGAGGATGACATGGATGCGGAAAAGAAGGCAGAGCCGGATCATGTGTGCCGGAACTGGAATGAAGTAGCCGATATTTTGCTGTAGACGGTGATGGGCTGTGTTTTTGACCGCAGCCTTACCGCTCTGAACTCCGTGCCGGTTTTTAAAAACGGGTGTTGAAACTCTCCTTTTATTTACCTCCTATACTTGCTACCTTTGCATCGGACATTAAAAAACTGTAACCAATTGACGTGCTTGCATTATGAAGATCCATGAATACCAGGCGAAAGAAATTCTGAAAGATTATGGCGTAGCGGTCCCGGATGGCATTGCCGCCACCAGTGTAGATGATGCGGTTGAGGCCGCTGAAAAATTGAAAAACAACGGGGCCACGCTTTTTGTGGTAAAAGCGCAGATCCATGCCGGCGGTCGAGGTAAAGGACGGACCAAAAACAGCAATTCAAAGGGCGTTATCCTGTGCGATTCCGTCGATGAGGTTAAAGAAGCGGCCGAAGGGTTGCTGGGGGACACGCTGGTTACTGTACAAACCGGGGAAGAGGGCCAGAAAGTCCAGCGCATCTACATTACGGACGGAGTGGATATTGAACAGGAGTTCTACCTCGGTATTTTGCTGGACCGCGCCAAAAGTAAGAACGTGATTATGGTCTCCACCGAAGGAGGAGTAGAGATCGAAAAAGTGGCAGAGGAAACACCCGAAAAAATTGTAAAAGAGTGGGTAGAGCCCGGGATGGAGCTTCAGCATAACCAGGCCCGGCACCTCGCCTTTGCACTGGGGCTTGAGGGCGACGCATTCAAAAAAGCGGTCAAGTTCATTATGGCTCTTTATGAGTGCTACCAGCAAACCGATGCCAGCCTCGTGGAAATCAATCCGCTGGTACTTACCCCCGGCGGGTATGTGATTGCGCTCGATGCCAAAATGACTTTTGATGACAACGCCCTGTTTCGCCACAAGGATATTGAGGAACTGCGTGATGAGTCAGAGGAAAATCCCATTGAGCTGGAGGCGGCTGAATTCGGACTTAACTACATCAAGCTGGATGGCAACGTCGGCTGCATGGTTAATGGCGCCGGGCTTGCGATGGCGACCATGGATATCATTAAACTTTCCGGCGGTGATCCCGCCAACTTCCTGGATGTCGGCGGAAGCGCCAACGTGGATACGGTAAAAAACGGCTTCCGAATTATACTGGAAGATCCGAACGTAGAGGCTATCCTGATCAATATTTTTGGCGGTATAGTACGTTGTGATCGTGTAGCCAACGGCATTATTGAAGCGATTAAGGATGAAGAGATCGCCCAAAAGGTGGAAGATGTCCCTATTATCGTGCGGTTGCAGGGCACCAACGCTGAAGAAGCGAAGAAGATTATCGATAACTCTGATCTTAATGTGATTTCTGCGGTACTGCTCAGGGAAGCGGCTGATGAAGTTTCAAAAGTACTGGCGGCCTGACCTGCATTTTCACAAGTATTCCGGTTCTGTTACGGTACTCCGTTAAAGAGCGTATGCTGCTGCGGCTCAATAATTAATTCGGGTGTTAAACGCGGCAGGACTCCAGCCGGAAACTGCACCTTTGTAAAAACGTGCCGGATTCAACAGGTCCGGCGCGTTTTTTTAATTCAACGTGAATTTCAGAGAGGTAAACCCAGGTTTTATACCAACGGTTGTGTTGCCAATCTGGGTATATCTTTGCATTCGAAATTCTTATTCAGCAGATATAAATTTCGGCTGCGAATATACCCAGGTGGGAATATGGATGTAATCTTTGCTAAACACCCTCTTAAAAGAAGAAGGTTATGAGAAAGAAATCATTTCGCTATTCCGCATACATACTGGTAATAGTGAGTGCCATATTTTTCGGGGGGCGTTCATTCCTTTACTACACCCTTGAGGAAGAGGCGATCGCCACGCGGCCCAACGGATCCGAGACCCCCGAACAGTTTGGTGCTCCTTCTGAGCAGTTTGTATTCGAAAGTCACGGACGGACCCTGCACGCTTCCGTGGTGCACGCCGAAGAGGCAGACAGCACCACGCCGGCTGTTCTGCTTTATCACGGCCGGCGCGAAACGATTTCGCGCTGGGCCGAAGTTCAGGCGCTTTTGTATCAGCACGGGATTACCTCAATGGTGTTCGACTATTCCGGCTTCGGCAACAGCAGCGGCGAGCCAAGTATCGAAAATTTGCATAACGATGGCATCGCCGCCTGGCAGCATTTTGTTGAGCATGTAGCCCGCAGCGGCCAACCCAAAATAGCACTGGGCCACTCCCTGGGTACCGGTATCCTTATGAGCGGGGTAGACCAGCTGAATCCCTCTCCCTCCCTGGTGGTTCTCAGCGCCCCGTGGTCTACCGCCCGCTCCGCCGTTATTCACCTGGGGATGGCTCCTGAAGAGATATACTATCTTCTCCCCGATGTATGGAACAATGTGGAAGCTGCCAAAAATGCCAGGAATATGGAGATCCCACTGCTGGTTGTGCATGGAACCGAGGATCGCATCGTTCCCATCGAGATGGGTCGCGAGGTAGCAGCGGCCGGGGAGGGTCAGTTCATTCCGCTGGAGGGCTATGGTCACCGCGAGATCGCCCGCCGCCCCACCACAGAGTTGTGGTCTCCGGTCTTAGAGGCGATACAGGCCCACAGAAACTGATACTACCTCTGCGGGTAAAATCCCAAAATCGGTGGCAGTGCTATCTCAAGAATCGGGTGTTGTGGATGCCTGTACACAGGTTCAAGGCTGAGGAGGATAATATTCCGGGGATGGTTTTTTCTGTAGTGGCGCTATTGTGTATGTACGAATGTATAGTTAAGTGTAAATTATGTACATTGATGTTTGATAAACCGGTGAAAAATCGTCATTCAGGCACGCAATTATGAGTAAAAAACGCAATTCTGTATCGCCCCGAAGGGGAAAAATAATTGAGGCACTGGAAGAAGCCGGAGAGGCGTTACAGATTCGTGAAATTGTTGACAGAACTGGGTTGGAATACAATAATGCGCGCAGTGCTCTCTCCGAAATGACAAAAATGGACCTGCTGGTACGGGTGCATCGCGGTGTCTACGACTTGCCGGAACGTGTTGAAAAGGCAGAGATGGAATCACCTGACCATCCACTTCAAAAAATATTGCTCAACCAGCAGATTCTTAAAGTACTCCTCAATATCGTGATCACAAACAAGTCTCTCATGGAGGCGCTGCTGCTGGGTCAGCAGGAGATTATCAGTACTATCCGAAAAATCAGTCCTGAAAATAAAGAAGGGGAAGAGGCCATTAATGACCTGGAGGAGATTTTTGCCAAGCGGGTGGAGTGGCATTTTGATATCGCTGCAGAACAGGTGGTGGAACAGTATACCAAGCTGCCGGAGGAGGTGCTGGACGTGCTGGTAGCCCCGCTTACCCGCGATAAAGAGTCTGAGGGCAGCTTGATATCACGACTCCGCGAAAAGTACAAGTCTCGTGAAGAACACGAGGTCGAACCTGGACAAGCGGAAAATCCGTCGTCCAGTTAGAATGCCTGCGGGGCCTTTGAAAAGCCGAAGCAAGATCCAGTACAGACGCGACTTGTCGCTTCTCAACGAGCTCTCACGCCAGCTGCGGCTGGAGCGGACGCCCCATTCACCGTCTTGATCTTTTATGGATCAAGCCAAAAGAAACACCTCTTTCATCAGAATAAACTTCTTTTTCTTTGTTGGGACTTCCTAATCGGCTTTCCCTGTTCGTTGTTTTCAAAAATGAGCACCTCAATCACCGGTTATGAATTGGTAGATCATGATTTGGTATTTGTCTGGGGAAGAAAGTCCTGTTTATCCCCTTGCTCCCTCATACCAAGTCAATTTTTGGGTGAGCCGATCCGACCAAAAAATTTGAGTATAATATTCATCAACCTTTTTATTCACTTTCCCAAAATTCTTTATTACTTTAGATTCGTTCTAAACAAGAAGTTCAAAGTCATTATTTATGCAATCTTACAGTACTATCGCACTGACGTTTTCCTTAACATTGTTGGCTGGGATATTTTTTGTGACCGGTTGTGATCAGGGAGAGGGAGGGCAGGAAGCAGAGCGCCGGCAATTTGCCAAGGTCAACCAGGAGGAAACGCCCGAACTGGCGGAATATATGCAGCATATCCGCCGGTATACACATAAGCTGAGCCTGTCGATAAAGGAACGGAACAGCGATCTGGCCGACTTTTACATGCACGAACTACAGGCTTCTGCCCTGGCGGTAAAGCAGGATGTGCCCGGCTACGAGGGGTACGATATCGCGTATTTTACGGAGTTGATGTTTGATCCGGCGGTTGATACGCTTCGCACTTCACTGAGTACCAGAAACTGGAAATTAATTGAAGAAGATCTGGATAATCTTGTCAACTCCTGCAATACCTGCCACAACGCCACGGGACATGGATTTATCAATGTGACCTCGGGAATGGAAAAGAATCCCTACAACCAGGTCTTCAAACCGGAAGAGTAGGATGGTTTGGAATTCCTGAAGGCCACCGGCTTTTCCTGTCGGTTTACAGGGTGAAACCGGGACGGTTTTTCTGATTCGAATCCGTAGTGAATGTAGTTAATCTATGCACATCCGCTTTGATCAGAACGAACGGATACTAGCCCGTATTTCTCACGATAATGTATGCACAAATCATGTACCCTAGAGGCAGGCAGTATCTTACATCATATGTTACCGACCTTTTTAGTTGACAGGGTGTAAAGCGGTGGGAGATTTGTTCTTCAGCTGCGTTAAAGGGAACATCACCTGCTCAACGTACAACGGTACCTCAGCACGGCCATTTCCTCTTTGCCTTGCTGAAGAACAAATTTCCTGGCGAGAAATCCAGGCCGGTGTCGGGTCAAATCCTGGATTTCAGCTGTTAACGACAGAACGCGGATACCACCGGTCAGGCTGATCTACACAGGTAGATCATTTTTAAACGGGCTGTTGGAATATCTATTTAGCGGTAAATCAGCAGCATTAGTGTTACCTGTGTTCCAGTATCCAGCAAATCCGAATGGCTATGGTTGCTGGACACTGGTGTTTTCCTAACTGGACTGACGTTTATAGTTCACTGTTCACGGAAAAAGTCTTATGTTTGAGTCCGATTAATCAAATCCGAAAACGACAGATATTTTTTCATAAATACAGATACGATACATTATGGCAGATCAACGACGGGTTGTAGTAACCGGCATGGGCGCACTTACGCCGCTCGGGCACAATGTAAATGACTACTGGAATGCTCTGAAAGCGGGTACCCCCGGAGCAACGAGAATTTCAAAATTCGATCCCTCGGAATTCCGAACACAGGTGGCCTGTGAACTCAAGGATTTTGACGCCGGCGACTACCTGGAACACAATACAATACGGCGAACCGATCCATTTACGCAGTATGCCCTGATTGCTGCGGACGAGGCTATCGAAGACTCCGGTCTCGAGGTGGAGAATATGGATCCGTTCGATGTAGGAGTTATATGGGGAAGCGGCCAGGGCGGCATGGAGATTTTCGAGGAAGAGGTGCGAAACTACGCGGAGAATGACTACAGTCCCCGTTTCAGCCCGTTTTTTGTCCCCAAGCTGATTGTCAACATGGCATCCGGGATGATTTCGATGCAGCACGGAATGATGGGAATCAACTATACAGCCGTTTCAGCATGTGCCACTTCCAATACGGCGATTATGGATGCGCTGAACTACATTCGTTGGGGCCAGGCAGATGTCATCGTTACTGGGGGGTCGGAAGCCGGCATTACCGAAGCGTGCGTGGGCGGGTTTTCCGCGATGCGGGCGATGTCTACCCACAACGAAGATCCCCAGCGTGCGTGCCGGCCGTTTGATGTGGACCGCGACGGGTTTGTGATGGGTGAAGGAGCTGCGGCCCTGGTGCTCGAGGAATATGAGCATGCCAAAAAGCGCGGGGCCCCGATCTATGCCGAAGTCGTCGGCGCTTCCATGACGGCCGATGCCTACCACATGACGGCTACCCACCCGGAAGGGAAAGGGGCCAAAGAGGCGATGCGGCGGGCCCTGGACGAAGCGGAGATAGCTCCCGAAGAGGTGGACTATCTGAATTGCCATGCCACTTCCACCCCCGTAGGCGACCTGAGCGAGATAAAGGCGACGGTCTCTCTCTTCGGAGAAGAGCCCAAGAGCCTGCACATCAGCGCCACAAAATCAATGACGGGTCACCTGCTTGGGGCTGCCGGTGCCGCTGAAGCGGTCGCTTCTGTCAAAGCGATACGGGAAGGGATCATCCCGCCGACAATCAATACCGAAGAGATGGATGAGCAGATTCCCGATACCCTGAATATTGTTCTCAACGAAGCGGTTGAAACCAACGTGGATGTGGTGATGAGCAATACCTTCGGGTTTGGAGGACACAACGGAATTGTAGTGTTCAGAAAGGTATGATGAGACTTCCGCCGTGTAATAAAAAAACCTGCCGGATTTTCAAAGCCCGGCAGGTTTCTTATTATCGATGAACCATACTGTAAAATTACTGCTCTTCATTGCGTTTGTTGATCACCCATGCAATCAGCACGCCGATCAGGATGCCGGCCACGAGCAACAAAAACCCAAGCATGTTACTTTGCATTTGAAGCATAACTCAGGGATTAGGGGTTATAAATTACATTCCTTGTTATAATATAAGCCGCACGAATTGCCCTTTCTATGCCAACATCTAGAAAAAGGAAGGCCTGAAAAAATCGATGTACCTGTCTTGCCAATTATTTGATAACCCGTTGACTTAGTCGCTTCTCAGCACTGCCGTTTTGCATACTGGCAATAAATAAAAAACCTGCTTCCCATTGGAAAGCAGGCTGTGTGATGACAGTGCAGTGGATTAGTGCTTATTCATAATCCAAACTTTGAACGTTGATCGCACTCAATCCCTTGGGTGTTTCTTCAACTTCAAATTCTACATTCTCTCCATCTTCAAGTCCTTGGTTGTAGCCAAGATTTTCGACGTTGTTTCGGTGTACAAAAATATCTTTGCCACCTTCGTTAGGTTTGATAAATCCGAAACCTTTTTCCGTATCAAACCATTTTACTGTACCTTGTTGCATAATAAATATAGTAGTGTTTGGCCACCATACGTAGAATGAACTAATGCAAGAATTGCGTTATCGCGTCACTTAATATCAGAACACCAGCCGCAGGTGGGAATTAAAAATAACATTAATAATAAAGGGATAGCTCAGGAATATTCCAAATAAATATTACAGAAAATAGTACCGCCCGCCGGTTTAATCGGGGTTTTGCGTATGTGGCAAAAATAAATATAGGTTTCTGAACTATTCTTTGTACTTTGTGCTCGTTCTGAAGTTACACCATTCCCGCTTTTAGGTGTTTGGTTTACTGGTTCCTTACATCCCTTCTTTATTGAAGTCTGTCGGTGCCCGTTGGTTACAAGCGTTAAGTGGGATCAGGCACACGCCGGATTGGCGTGTTAACGTAGCAACAGGTACTTATTCATTTTTTAATTCAACAACCTGATTAGACAGATTTCTCAACTAACATCCTGAACAGGGTCTTTCCCTGGACAACTACCCGCCGTATCGCTCTACAGCGATAGCAGAGGGGAGCTTTACGCTTCTCATGGGTGAATGGTATAGAACCAACGATACCCTGGAGTTAACAAGCCGTTCCGATGGGAGTGGCGGAGTTACCGAGAGATCGTTTAGCCGGGTTTCAAACTCAATACTTTTTTGATGAACGAATCAACATTTAACGAACTCCAGCTCAGCGACGAGCTGTTACGTGCAATTACTGAAATGGGCTTTGAAGAGCCTACCGCGATACAGGAACAGTGTATTCCCAAAATACTTGAGGGGTCTGATCTCGTGGGACAAGCCCAGACGGGAACCGGCAAGACGGCCGCATTCGGAATCCCGATGGTGCAAAAAATCGATACCGACAGCAAAAATGTGCAGGCGTTGATACAGTGTCCCACGCGAGAGCTGGCGATCCAGGTTACAGGCGAGCTCATCAAGCTGGGCAAGTTTGTGGGGGGCTTGAAAGTTGTTCCCGTCTACGGCGGGCAGTCAATCGGCCAGCAGATAAAAGCGATAAAACGGGGTGCGCAAATTGTGGTTGGTACTCCGGGCCGTACGATCGATCACCTTCAGCGGGGTACCATGAAGATCGACAACCTGAACATGATTGTCTTTGACGAAGCGGATGAAATGCTCAATATGGGCTTCCGCAACGACATGGAAAAGATACTGTCGTATACGAACGGTCCCATTCAAACCGTGATGTTTTCTGCTACGGTTCCGCGGGCGATCCGCGATATCATGAATCGCTATATGGATAAACCCCAGACGGTGACCATTGAGCGGGAAGCGATTACGGCTCCCAATATTGAACAGTACCTGGTGGAGGTACGCGATTCTGTACGTACCGATGCGATTTGCCGATTTATGGACACCAATGACTTCACGCTGGCCCTGGTGTTTTGCAATACCAAGCGGAAGACGGAGTCGCTTACCAATGAGCTGATTTCCCGCGGGTACGGCAGCGACTTTATCAATGGCGACCTGAGCCAGAACCAGCGCGACCGCGTTATGGACAAGTTTCGCAAAAAGCAGATCGATATTCTTGTTGCCACCGATGTGGCCGCCCGCGGTATCGATGTAGAAGATGTGGATGTGGTCTTTAATTATGATGTACCGCAGGACCCGGAATATTACGTGCACCGTATCGGCCGCACCGGGCGTGCAGGACGCTCCGGCAAGGCAATTACGTTTACATCGCGCCGCAAGAACAAGCAACTGAAGACGATAGAGCGGCAGATAAAAAACAAGCTGGATTATCTGGATATGCCGAGCAGTGCGGAGGTTCGGGAATCGCGCTTGTCGAGCCATATGGACGAGGTTGTCGAAAGCCTGGAAAAAGGAGGCCTGGGCGACTGGATCGATCAGATAGAATCATTTACGGATACGGATGAACGGTTCACGACCATTGAAATAGCCGCCGCTCTGCTCAAGTTGAAAACGGGCGAATTGGAGGAAAAGAAAAACACTCAGCCGTTCAAAAATAACAAGGTTGACTACAATGATGACTCAATGGTGAAACTTTTCTTCAGCGTTGGTAAACAGAACAAGGTTTATCCCGGAGACATTGTGGGGGCTATTGCGGGTGAGACCGGAATTCCCGGGAATGTTATCGGCAATATCGATATTCGCCGAAGCCACTCATTCGTGGATATCCCCGGAAACTATGTGGGCCAGGTTATCCAGGGAATGAATAAAAACAGCGTGAAAGGCCGAAAAGTGAACGTAAAAGTAGCCTGATTCGGTATTATTATTGTTTGTATTTCAGCCTCATGGCAACACGTCATGAGGCTTTTTTATATCCAGTCTATTCGGCGAACAGTTGCAACTTCTCGAAGCCCGGGTCTAATATTACGGTATATGCGCTTTTCCCGTGCCGTTTCACAGCACGTGGCGCGACCTCTTTTCCGTCAGCTTTGCAATGGCCGGGCTTAAACGGCAGCCCGATAAAGGTCACCTCGATATGATTGTACAATGGATTGTAGGCACCCTCACTGCCTGCCGACAGCCGGATGCCCTGGCTGTTGGACTCAAATCGAAATATCGTGTGGCGGTATTCTCCCTTTTTATACCCGTAACCCTGCCCGGTATCTTCATAGAGCGGGCTCTCTGCCGGCTGATCCCCGTGGTATACCAGTAATCCCAGCTTTTCGGGGTCTTTTTCCCCGGTGTACTGCATTAATTCCCGCATCGGCAAGACGGTTCCCGCTTTGATAAAAAAGGGAATGTTCGACAGGGGCGTGTTGATGTCGTGTTTTTGTCGTCCCGCCAACCGCGTATCATCCCAGAAGTGGTACCAGTCTCCCTCGGGGAGATAAATTCTCTTGGTTTTCCGGTTTTTTTCAAGAACCGGGCTCACCAGGATCTGGTCCCCAAACATAAATTCATCCGCCGCATCCAGGGTATGGGGATCTGACTGATCGTGAAATGCCAGGGGACGCAGTATGGGCGTCCCATTTTTAACGTACTGGCGGAAAGCGGTATAAAGGTAGGAGAGTAATCGATACCGAAGGCCGATGATTTCCCGGGCAATAGTGGTGGTTTTCTCGCCAAATGACCACGGTTCCTGGTCGAGCGTTTCCTTGGTTTTCTTTTCTTCCACCTCCTCCTCGTTAACCGCGGCGGCTCCTTCAAGGTGGTACCCCATGCTGTGGGTGCGGAACAGCGGATGAAAGATGCCCAGTTGCAGCCAGCGGGTGTAAAGCTCGGAACTTGGCCGATCCACAAAGCCCCCGATATCGGTTCCGCAAAATGAATAGCCGGAGACACTCAGCCTGAGGCACTGCTCGTGCCCCAACCGCAGGTGATCCCAGCTGGCGATGTTGTCTCCGGTCCATAGTGCGGCATAGCGCTGCCCCCCCGCAAAGTTGGCACGCGTCAGCAGGAAGGGCCGTTTCGCAGGTGCATGTTTTTTTATGCCCTGCAGCGAGGCCCGGGCCATCTGCATGCCATAAATGTTGTGAGCCTTTCGGTGGCTGCACGGGTGCCCGTCAAAATGGTGCCGGATATCGTCCGGAAACGTTTTGCGCCGTACCTCAAAGACGGCCGGCTCATTCATGTCGTTCCAGATTCCGCTGATGTTCAGTTTTTTGATAAAATCATCATACAGGTCGCCCCACCATTCGCGTACTTTCGGGTGGGTGAAGTCGGGGAATACCGTTTTGGGCGGCCACACAGGACCGATCATCAGTTCTCCGTCGGGACGCCTGCAAAATACGTCATTCGTCCGCCCATCCTCGTACACTTCATATCCCTTTTCTGCCCGTATGCCGGGATCCACCATCACGATGGTCTGGAATCCTTCCTCTCCCAGGTCTGCGATCAGCTGTTTGGGATTGGGAAAATAATTTCTGTTCCAGGTAAATACCTTGTATTCATCCATATAGTCGATATCCAGGTAGATCGCATCGCAGGGTATCTCAAGATCGCGAAAGGTGCGTGCAATCTCCCGCACTTTTTTTTCGGGATAGTAACTCCACCTGCACTGGTGGTAACCAAGTCCCCACAAGGGCGGCAGTTCCGGGGTTCCGGTCAGCCGGGCATAGCGCTCGGCTACAGACCGCAGTTCCGGTCCGTTGATGAAGTAATAGTTCATCTTTCCGCCTTCCGAAGCAAAAGTGAGGGTACGGTCCTTGCGCGAGTCAAAATCAAAGATCGACCGGTAGGTATTGTCCAGGAATATGCCGTAAGCCCGACCATCATGCAGCGCCATATAGAAGGGCACGGATCGGTAGAGTGGGTCATCCCCCCGTTCAAAACCATAGGCATCGGTATTCCAGTTTTCATATGAACGTCCCCGCAGATTCTGTTTAATCGCCTTGTCGCCCAGCCCGAAATACCGGGCACCCGCCGGGGCTTCCTGCGAAATGGAAACTTCAGTAGTGCCCTTCATCAGGGTTTCGCGTTTGTAGTAGCCCCGGTTATCCGCACAGAGGAGATGCTCCTCTGCATTGTAAAAACGGACCAGCATCTGCTCTTTGGACACCCGGCAGGTGACGGCAGAGGTGCTTATTTCAATATGGTCCGGTTGGTTCTCCAGCGTATATTCCCCCGGCGGGGGATCAAATCGGGGATCAAGGGCGTAAGAAAAGTCGCTCCGGGTGTCCCCTTCCGTGGTATAGGTCAGCTGAAGGATGTCCGGAGTCACTATGGTAATATTGAGCTCAATATTGTTGTCAGATGTTAGTGTTACTGTATGTTCATCCTGCTGAACTGAAACGATGGTACCGGGCCTGAGCCGTGTTGCCACATCCGGATATCGGGGAGCATCCTCCGCTACCTGCAGATCTTCTATCTGTTTGTTTGCCATTGGCCGTGTATTCTTGTTATTACATAAGAGGTGCCTGTGTTCTCAATGTGCACCGCACCCGTGATTGTCAAATGTGATGTTGTTGCCCGGCGGGAGTTCGCAGCGCGTTCACCCGGGGAAGTTGGGAAAGAAGATGAATAATAGTGGAAAAAAACCGGTTTTTTGAGTCGTCTTTCCAGGGGGTCCTGATAAATCTGCTAAAGAAGATACCCGTTTGCCAGTTCAGTATATTCCTGCACCTGCTGCCGTCTCCACTCTTCACCGGTCTGGAGCTCATCCGCCATCAGGGCGGCTACCGTTTCGGCCATTTCTATACTGGCGCGGGCGTCCAGCAGCAGGGCCCGGGTGCGGCGGGCCAGTACATCCTCTACTGTTCGTGCCATTTCGCTGCGTACTGCCCAGACCACCTCGGCGGGGGTATAGGGCAGGTTGGGATGGATCGGCTCGCCCCAGCCGGGATGGTCCTGCGCAATTTTTTTGAGTGAAAGGGCATCAGAACCGTACATTTCAAAGGGCTCGGCGGCCTCGGAATTTTTAAGCCATCCGTGCAGACGGAGGTTCTCCGTATTGGATTTCCGCTCATCAAGTCCTGCCACCAGGGCTGCCTCATCTACGGTATCTTCGGCCATCTTGCGGTAAGTTGTCCACTTTCCTCCCGTGATGGTTACCAGCCCTGAGGGGTCGATCAGCAGTGTGTGATCCCGGGATATCGAGGACGTATCTTTGCTCCCGCCCCGCGAAACCAGCGGCCGCAGACCCGCAAAAACGCTGAGCACATCTTCCGGTTCCGGGTCTTTGGTAAGATAGCGGGCCGCATGGGTGAGGAGGAAATTGATCTCCTCCTCCTGGGCCCGCGGTTCCAACGACGGTTCATCGATAGGGGTATCGGTGGTTCCCACAATAATGCGATTGTGCCACGGCACCGCAAAAAGAACGCGCCCGTCATCGGTTTTGGGAACCATTATGGCACTTTCGCCGGGTTGGAACGATTTGTCCAGCACAATGTGGACACCCTGGCTGGGCTGGATAATCCGATTGTTGTCGGGATTGTCCATTTTACGGATGCTGTCGGTGAAAATACCCGTGGCGTTGACGACTACCCGTCCCTGGATCTCAAATTCGTGGTCTTCCTCCTGGTCCTCCACTTTTACGCCCGTTACCAGGTCATTGGCCTTGAGCAGGCCGGTAACTTTCATATAGTTGATGCCTACGCCATCATGGTCAAAAAGGGTCTGAACAAGATTTATCGCCAGCCTGGAATCGTCAAACTGGGCATCATGGTAGATAACCCCGCCGTTCAGATCTTCCGGTTCCAGCGTGGGAATGTATTTCAGCGTCTCTTCTTTGGAGAGGTGTTTCGAGGGACCCAGCCCCAGGTCGCCGGCCAGCTTGTCATAAATTTTGAGGCCTATTCCATAAAATGGGCCTTCCCACCAGTCGTAATTGGGTACAATGAACGACTGGTTTTTGACCAGGTGCGGCGCATTTTTGCGAAGTAAGCCGCGTTCCCGGAGGGCTTCCAGGACCAGTGCCACATTGCCCTGCCGGAGATAGCGTACCCCGCCGTGGACCAATTTTGTGCTTCGGCTGGAGGTGCCCTTGGCAAAATCGTGCTGTTCCAGCAGCAGTGTTCGGTACCCGCGTGAGGCCGCCTCCACCGCCGTCCCCAGGCCGGTTGCGCCTCCGCCGATTATAATGAAATCCCATATGTCGGGATCCTCTTTTAACTGATCTACCAGTTTATTTCTGTCCATAATGAGCTAAAATTTTAAAATTCGAGAGAATGGATGTACAAAAAATGACATCAAATCCATGTTAGTCTTTTTTCCATCCCTTGGCCCGTTCTACGGCCTGGTGCCACCCGGCGTACATCTCATCAACTTTGGAACGCTCCATCCTGGGCTCGTATCGCCGTTGGATTTTCCATTGTTGAGAAATTTCCTCCCGGCTTTCCCAGAAGCCGACTGCGAGCCCGGCAAGGTATGCCGCCCCGAGCGCGGTGGTTTCGGTTACTTCGGGACGAATTACGGGCACCCGCAGCAGGTCAGCCTGGAACTGCATAAGCAGATTGTTGACCGAGGCGCCCCCATCCACGCGCAACTCTTTCAGGTTGATCCCCGAATCGGACTCCATGGCTTTGAGCAGGTCGGTGGACTGATACGCGATCGACTCGAGGGCGGCGCGCGCTATATGAGCAGCAGTGGTTCCGCGGGTAATCCCGGTCATGGTACCCCGGGCGTGGGGATCCCAGTGGGGGGCTCCCAGCCCGGAAAAAGCCGGCACCAGGTAGACTCCATCGGTACTTTTGACCCGGGCGGCCAGGGATTCTACCTCAGAGGAGGATTTTATCAGGTTCAAGCCGTCGCGGAGCCACTGCACCACCGCCCCGCCGATGAACACGCTGCCTTCCAGGGCGTATTCCACCTTGCCATTT
Organism: Halalkalibaculum sp. DA3122; assembly: GCF_043951865.1. Taxonomy (NCBI): domain Bacteria; kingdom Pseudomonadati; phylum Balneolota; class Balneolia; order Balneolales; family Balneolaceae; genus Halalkalibaculum; species Halalkalibaculum sp. DA3122. Next base: position 117,386 of record NZ_JBINJF010000008.1, on the reverse strand, counting down.
TGCTGCCAGGCTATGGTGGTCAATAAGTTGTTCTCCGACCGTATCGGTTCGGAACCGGTATTCATAAGCATAAAGCAGCCGGTCCCGTAGGTGTTTTTGGCCATGCCTTTTTGGGTACAAATTTGACCGAAAAGGGCGGCCTGCTGATCTCCGGCAATACCGGCTATGGGAATTTCGGTGGCAAACATGTCGTCTGCAGTTTTTGCATACACTTCGCTGCTCGAGGCTACATCGGGGAGCATGCTTTCCGGGATGTCAAGAATTTCCAGCAGCTCAGCATCCCATTCCAGCTCATGAATGTTGTATAGCAGCGTACGGCTGGCATTGGTAACATCCGTGATGTGCGTCTTTCCGTTGGTCATGTTCCATATCAGCCAGGAGTCGATGGTCCCGAACAACAGGTCTCCCTTCTCCGCTTTCCGGCGGGCGTCTTCTGCGTGATCCAGTATCCACTTTATTTTGGTGCCCGAAAAGTAGGGATCGAGTACGAGACCCGTTTTTCGCTGGAACAGGTCGCCGAGTCCCTCCTCCTCGAGCTGGTCGGTCAGGGATGCGGTGCGCCGGTCTTGCCAGACGATCGCGTTGTAGGCCGGTTCCCCGGTTTTTCGATCCCATACGACGGTCGTCTCCCGCTGGTTTGTAATGCCGATGGCCGCGATGTCGCGGGCCTTGACGCCAGCTTTTGATAGAACTTCGGCAGCTACCGATACCTGTGAGGACCAGATTTCGTTGGGATCGTGTTCGACCCATCCCGGGTGGGGAAAATATTGTTCAAATTCTTTTTGGGCTACCGATACAATACGGCCCTTGTTGTCAAATAGGATAGCGCGTGAGCTGGTGGTTCCCTGGTCGAATGCAAGTATGTATTGTTGGTTACTCATGTTCCCTGGTTTATTAAAACTTCTGTTTTTGTTCACTTGTCTCTGGCTTCCAGTCTCTTTTTCCCGGAATGGTCCCGGACCTAAAATTTTTTGGGTGCCCACCTGCCCGGCGCGTCGTTCATGACGAACTCCATTCTTTCAATGGTACAACCATGCTTGTGTGAGGAATGTGGATTCATTCCATATACCGGGTTTTTGTCCACTTTACATTAAATAAATAGATGTAATTATAAAAATGCCGTTAGCCTGCTTTTTTACGGAAAAATTGGTTTGCCCTTTGGCGAAGCAGGCGGGACAATATTGCAGTCTTGCACACGCTGTTGATTAATGTGGATCACAAAATTGCAAAGCCCTCTGCAAACTATTGTGATACATGCAGTGAAAGTATTATTGCATAAATAATCGTGAAATGCGCGTTAAAAAATATTTAGCGGGCTATATGCTCTCGCCCTCCACCCGCTATTCCGTCAGCATGTCAGAATAGGAGGTACTCACCAGGTCATCGTCCGAAATATTGAACAGCTTACGGTAAAAGTTACATTGTTGGCGAAGCGTCAGTTCCCCGATATTTCCATTTCGGTCGATCGCTTCAATCTCTACAAAGGTACCCAACCCGCGAACCTTGTCAATATGAAATTTTACGTTGTCGACAAAGTAGATTTCACGCTGTTTGTAGACGATTACCTTCAGGTCGAGGGCTGCCGTCAACAGGGATTTTATCTCTTCAGAGTGTTCAAAGGGCACCAGTTTGATGGTTGAAGACGTTGGATCCGGGGTATCCGCCCGCGCGTAGAAAATGAGGTTATTTTCGATGGTCCCCTCCCGAAGCTTTAACCGTCCGCCGGGGACTTTAAAGTAGGTGTCGACCTGGTGGTCCGTTCCCTTGAAATCGGCTCCCCGTTCCTCAAGGAGCGACCGTATGCGGTCGGGATTGCGGCACCGCGCTTTGATTTCAACATTCAGGATATCCATAAAAAACTAATTTGCATGTAGGTTCTGACTGTGCTCATGCGACCGGGTCCACTTCGTCTGTCTCCACCCCTGCCCACGCCAGGTATTTTCGGCGTATCTCGATGATGTGCTGTTCCAGGGTCTCTTTTTCCCAATCGGTTGTATCAATGGGGGGATGAATATGAGCGGTGGCCTCTCCAGGCCTGGTAAGCAGTGAGCTGCCGGCACTGAGTTCCCGGTTTCCTTCAAAATAGATTGGTACAATCGGGTAGTCCAGGTCTACCGCCATATGAAAGGGCCCTTTTTTAAAAGGACCGATAATCCCGGGATGTTTTCTGGAGCCTTCGGGGGCCAGTAATATGGAGAGCCGTTGTTCCCTGATTCTCCGATAGGATTTTTGCAGGGTGGATATCGCCTGTTTGCGGTCCTGCCGCTTGATAAATACTTGTCCGGTCAGTCGCCCCACGATAAAGAAAAGTGGATTGTACTGCAGCTCCCATTTGGCCACAAACCGAATACGGGGAAGTCCCAGTGCAATAATCGTCAGCAGGTCTACCGTGGAGCTGTGGTTTACCAGGTAAACAGCAGGCCTGTTAACCGGCTCTCCATGCTGTTGAATATTGAACCGGATGCCGGAGGCGGCAAATACCGGTTTCATCATCAGGGGTCCAATTTTTTCCATCAGAAAATTGGTGAGTTTCCCGACAGAAACGATCAGCAAGAGGGCAATAACCGGCGTTGCCATGAGAAAGACAAGGAAGAAAACGGTAATCCCGAACAGGCTCCTGATAATGTTCCACAACGTAAGTTCTGACCGGTCCATGCAGTGTTTTCGTTAGCTTTCGGCTTGAATATATCGATGCTTTCCGGGTAATGTTAATTCAACACCGGACCCGGAAAAGCTTGTCCGGCTATGGTGCCCTCCCATTCCAAGGGATGAAAGGGTAACATCGACTGAAACTGAATCCGGCGGTTGCTGGTGATGTCATCGTTTTCGACCGCGGCTCAACAAGCCGATGACTACGCTGAAGAGAGCAGAGCCGAGTATGGACCAAACGATGGGAAAGGTTTCCCCGTCGATATTTATGGGAAGGAGGTACGTTAGTCCGAGCTCGGCAGCCATCCATTTGCCGATTAGGGCCCCGATAAAACCCACTGCTGCAGATACCAGGCAGCCTCCCATTGAATAACCGGCTATACTTTGACCTAGAGCCCCGCAGATAGCGGCGATTACCAGTAGAATGAGAAAGCCGGAAAAAGTCATAATATGCTGTTTGTTGTATTTCCGTAAATTGGAATTCCACGCAATTTTCAGGGGAATGGCTGTCCCGGTTTAAAGAACCGCCGCTAAAACAGCGCGATGCCACTCACTGATCTTCCTGCAATACCACCGCTGATTCCAGGGGCTTGATGACAACCTTGTCTTCGGGATCGAACAGCAGCCGGTTATCGGTGTGAACCAGGTATCGCTCCCCGTTCAACATGACATGGTAGGTGATGTCGTGGCCCTTGAATTCCCGGTTGACGACCGTGCCCACGCCTGAATCGAGTTCAGCGCCGTTTGGCTTTTCCAGCGTAAGGTGTTCGGGACGTATTGAGCAGAGCACGCGCCCCCGGGCACAGCAGTTGAGATGCAGTTTGCCAAGTTCAGTCATCACTTCTTCCTCTCCCGCGGCCTCCACACGGAACAGGTTGGTGCGCCCCAAAAACTGGGCTACAAACTTGGTTTTCGGCTTGTAGTAGACCTCTTCCGGGGTGCCGACTTGTTCGATCCGCCCATCGTTCATCACTGCAATGCGGTCGGCAAAGGAGAGGGCCTCCTCCTGGTCGTGGGTAACCAGCAGCGCACTCATGCCGGCTTTTTTCAGGATGCTGCGCACCTCCTTGCGGGTGGATTCCCTCAAAACCGCATCGAGGTTTGAAAATGGTTCATCGAGCAATACAAGTTTGGGCTTGGGAGCGATGGCGCGGGCCAGGGCCACCCGCTGCTGCTGCCCACCCGAAAGTTCGCTTGGGTTTCGGTCTTTATAGTCGCCCATGCCTGTCCGGCAAAGCACCTCTTCAGCGTAGACATGCCGTTTGTGTTTAGGAATATCGGTAAGACCGAATGCGACATTGTCGATCACGGAAAGGTGGGGGAACAGGGCGTAGTCCTGGAATACGAATCCAATGCCCCGGTCCTGGGGGGCTACGTGCCGGTCGGGGGACTCGAGCAGTTCTTCTTCTACATAAACTTCCCCCTCGTCGGCGCGTTCGAACCCGGAAATAAGCCGCAGGCAGGTGGTTTTGCCACAACCACTGGGGCCCAGCAGCGCAAAAATTTCATTTTCCCTGACTTCGAAAGTCACCGAATCTACCACCGGCCCGTTGTCATCAAAGGCCTTGGTCAAATGGTCTACCCTGAGTAGTTGTTTCATATTTTGTTCCATTCACGCGAAAATAAAAGACCGACAAAAAGCGTCGAAAATATTAAGATTGTAAATGCAAAAGGTGCGGCTTCCGCAAACATCGCTTCGCCGGTATAGGACCATACGTTTAACGCAAGCGTATTGAATCCTATTGGAGAAAGTAAGAAAGTTATCGATAATTCTTTCATGGCGGATAAGAAAACCAAAGATGCCGATGCAATAATTCCACCGGTAAGCAGCGGAAGTGTAACTTTTACAAATGATTTGAACGAGGAGTATCCCAGCGATTTTGCCGCATCTTCCAGCTGGGGTGGCGCCTGGTACAGCGAACTGCGTATAGGACCGATCCCCTCCGCCAGAAAGTGGAGCGAATAAGCAATTACCAGCAGCAGGAGCGTTTGGTACAAAAATGGAGTTACATAGAGCGAAAAGAATACAAATGCCAGGGCAAAGGCTAGAGGGGGCGTCGCATACCCCAGGTACGCCACCCGCTCCAGCAGGTTGGTCAAATTGCTTTTGAAGCGCACGCCCACGTAGGCGATGGGCAGGGCCATAAGGGTGGTAAGCAGCGCCGCGGGCGCCGAAGCGGCCACCGAATTCCAAAATGAAGACAGCAGGTCATCGGAAAGCTCGGAGAAAGGGACCTCATTCAGCCAATAGCCGATGGATGAAAGTGGAAGCAGAATGGCCACCAGGGAGAATAGAACGACAAAGGCATAGGCGGGGAATTTCCAGCTCCCGAGCTCCAGGTATTTTCGTTCCCGGCTGGCCCCGCGTCCGAGCCGGTAAAAAATGGCTTTGCGCAGCAGACGGTACTCAAGGACCAGGGCTGCGGTGGTCAGGGCGAGCAGCATCAGGGCGAGCCAGGCGGCGTAAATGCGGTCGTACGCCGCTACATACTGAAGATAGAGAGCATAACTGAAGGTCTCGAACCGCATCAGTGAAACGGTACCGAAATCTCCGAATACGTGAAGGCTGACCAAAAGAAAACCTGCCAGAAACGCCGGTTTCAGCTGGGGGAGAATGACACGAAAAAAAGTGGACTTGGCATCGTGACCCAGCGAACGGGAGGCCTCCTCTATCGAGGGATCCATCCCCAGCAGAGCTGTTCGAAGATTCAGGTAGAGATAGGGAAAAGTGCAGATGCTGAGCACCAGCAGCGAGCCCCAAAATCCGCTGGGGCGCGGAACTATAACCCCGAACCAATGGAAAAAAGTACCGTTATAGCCCCCCAGTCCCATAAAAGCATAAGCCATTACATAGCCCGGCATCGCCAGGGGAATAACCCCGAGCAGGGTAATCAGTTTGCGCGCCCGAATATTAGAGCGCGCGGAAAGATAAGCCAGTGGCAGTGCCATCATGGTATCCAGCACAAGTACACCCCCTGTAAGCAGGAGGGTATTGGCGAGCAGCCGCAAATTGCGTACCCGCAACACCACATCGTTCAGAGTTTCTGCCGAGGCCCCGAAAGCCCTGATCAAAAGGTAGAACAGTGGCAGCAACACGCCTATGGAAATAAGGAGAACGGGTACAAGGAGGTACCAGGGAAGCGTATTTTTTTTATGTAGTTTTATTCCCAGAATCGATTACCTACAGGTAAATTGAATTTGAAAAAGCAGTTGAGTCGCGAACAGTCTGCGTGATTCAACAGGCGTTAACAGTGTTAATATCAATGGCAAGGAGCTTTTCTATACCAGCTGAAAATTTAGACCAAATCTAAATAGATAGGCGTTTCTACGCAACTTTAAAGTGAAGATCCGATGTGGAGTGGGTACCCTGTTAACCGCCCGGTGGTAAGATGCTTGAGAAGAGTCTGTGGAATAAAAATATTTTTAGAAATATATAATATCTTTATGGTTATATTATGCTTTAATATCTTTAAAACTCATAGCACAATTATTTATCGGATGAGAGTGTGATAAATAATTTGCATCGGGAGTTAAATAACTCTGCAACTTAATTTTTTTGCCATGAAATCATTTTCAGTCTACCTGTTAACTACGATTACGTTGGTTGTAATGCTAAGTGCATGTGGACCAAGCCAGGAAGAGCAGCGGCAGCGTGAACAGGCCCGTCAGGATTCGCTTGAACAAGTGCGCCAGCAAAAACTTGAGCAGGCACGCCAGGACAGTATCGCCCGGGCCGAACAGGCGCGTGCTGACAGCCTCGAAGCCGCCAGGAAAAAAGAGGAAGAGGCACAGCAAATTGAATTCGATCCCAATGGCCCGCTGGCCGTACAGGTAGAAGCGTGGCGCTCCCGTGATAAGGCGGAGGGCCAGGTTTCAAAATGGCAGGAGCGCGGCTTCCCGAATGCATATGTCGTAAAGCATGGAAATGAAGAAACCGGTGATATCTGGTTCCGGGTGCGGCTGGGCAGAGTTTCCACCGCAGAGATGGCCGACAAGATTGGCAAGCAACTGCAGGAAGAATATGATGAAAAGTACTGGGTTGCAGAAGTTCAGGGAGAAGGGACTACCCCCGATGCGTCTGACTAGATGCTTGTTAAATAAATTTCAGAAAAGCACCGGTTGCCTGACCGGTGCTTTGTTTTTATGAGATACCTGCTAAGATATACCTGTATCTGCTTGGTTGGTATATCTGCGATGGCATTAATGGGGTGCCGCAACACCCAAGAGGCGGTGTATCCCACTGTAAACTATACGCAGTACCAAACCTACCGCTTAGGGAGCAGGGCGATGGTTGGCAGCGAAAACCCTCTCTTTAAGTGGGCCCAGCTTTCCTCAAGGATTGAGAAAGCACTGGAGTTCCATTTACCCTCGGCGGGCTTGGATTACGCCTCTATCGGTTCGGAGCCCGACCTGATAATTTTTTATTACGTTGTTACAGAGACTGGTACGGAACCGCCCATGGTGAACTATCTGGTCGGGTGGAAGGCCGCCCCTTTTTTGGCCCGGGGCGAACAATTCTCTGAATATGAAGAAAACAGGCTGGTTCTTGATTTTGTGGATGCCGCGAACGACGAATTGGTGTGGAGGCGCAGCACCGACCTTTCACTGAAAAGCGAAAAAGAAGCCTACCGGGAACTCTCAAAAAAGATCCGTGAACTGGTCCGGAAGTACCCGCATCCGCCGCCAAAAAGTTGATGACTACGCAACGGGAAAACATTTGAGAGGGGTTTAGCCGTCTCATTTCGTTTAAAACCCCGATTTCTCCTCTTGTGGAGTGAACCACGTCAATTTGCGGCATAGGTGTTTAGGCCTATAAAAATATTTGTGTTCCTATTGTTTTATTCCTTAAATTACGGTGCGCTCAAGTAGCGTCTCTCTTGATGAATAGTCAGGACCTCACACCTGATACGTGTGAGGTCCTATTTTTTTGAATCCTTTCTGAGAAAGCCCCGTATAAATCTCATGCCCCTCCCAGAGAAAGTTCTTTTTCGGTGGGTTGTACAACTTCTTTAAATAGACACGATGGATAATCGCAAAATTTTTTATGTTTACGAGTCAGTAAAATTAATGGCGTTTTCTTAAATCCTTACCAGCGACGAAATGAAAAATTTTAGTATTAACCATCGGCAAGTAGAGTCATTCGATGTGTTGGAGCTCAGTGGCGAACTGGATGCCCATACCGCTTCACACCTGGAAGACTCTTTGCGTGAACTGATCGACCGGGATAAGTACCATATCATCGTAAATTGCAGTGATCTGGATTACATCGCCAGCGCGGGGTTGGGGGTGTTCATGGCCTATATTGAAGATGTGCGCAGCCTGGGAGGCGATATAAAGCTTACCAACATGAACGCAAAGGTGTACAACGTCTTTGACCTGCTGGGGTTTCCCACGCTCTACGACATCCTGGATGATGAAGAGGAAGCGATTGAAAAATTTGAGAATGAACACTAAAACCTGCCAAAAAATTGCCGAAGCCTAATTCAATATACAGTATGAGGGTTCAAGCTTCGACGGAGCACCTGGCAGAGGTACGAAATTTTGTGGCTAAACACGCCACCGATTTTGGCTTTAACAAGCAGGATGTCGCTGATATTCGCCTCGCGGTAGATGAAGCCTATACCAATATCATCAAGCATGCATACAACAATGATGAAAACAGATCGGTAGATATAAAACTGGGATATAACAGTAACGAATTCTGGGTATCGCTGCTGGACAGCGGCCAGAACTTTGACCCTTCCTCCTATTCTAAACCCAATGTGCGTGAAAAGATTAAACAGAAAAAGCGGGGCGGAGTGGGGGTATACCTGATTAAAAGGCTGATGGACGATGTTGAGTACTCCAAAGAGGGCACGTTAAATAAAATTCGTATGACCAAAAAGAAATAAATTGTTTTGAGCCAGTCATATCATCAGATGGAAGATCGACACAGCCGTTTTGAGTTAAAAACCCTTCTCGAGACCTCCCGCCTGCTTATCGAGTCGCACGATATGGATTTTGTATTGAACAACCTGCTGCTTATCACCATGGGCAAGCTGTTGATCACCAAGGCGATGGTATTGATCTACCAGCCGGCGGAGGGCAATTACGTGGTCACGAAGTCGAAAGGCAGGAATTGTCCCGAAGAGGGAACAAAAATATCATTTCCCGAGCCCGAACGGGTCAAGGAGCAATCCATAATACGGCAAGACCTGGATGATGTAGCCCTGCCCGAAATAATTGAGGGAGAGACCCAGTGCACGCTGTTCAACCTGCAGACCAGCAATCACCACCTGGGATTTTTGTGTCTGGGTGCAAAGGGAAACAAGCAGCCGCTAAGCGATCATGAGCAGGAGTTTATCGAGAGCCTGGCTATTATCTCTTCCGTGGCTATTGCCAACTCGCGGATGTTTACCGAGCTGCGGCGCATCAACCGGATGCTGGATCGCAAAGTGTATGAGTTAAACACCCTGTTTGATCTGAGCAAGGATTTTAACATGATGGTGGACCGCGATGAGATCGTGCGGATCTTCAAGTTCGCGATGCTCGGGCAGATGCTCATCCGGAAGTTTTTCTTCATTTTGGAGCATGAAGAAGAGCGTTCGCTGGCCGCCTCAAGTGGTATAAAGGGCCAGCCGTCCCAAGAAGAGATAGATACGCTGTTCAATTTTGAAGAGGATCTTGTTGAGGTAGATGAATCGGTGGAGGAGGATGTCCCCTTCCTCAAAAAAAATGAAATAAAAGCGGTTATCGGTCTTAATTTCCAGCGTGATACCATTGCGCTGGTGGGAGTGGGAGCCCGTGCCAACGGGGAGGATTACACCCGGTCAGACTACAACTTCCTGCGCTCACTGGGGAACTTGGCCCTTCTTTCCATCCAGAAAAGCTACCTGTTGGAGGAGCGTATCGAGAAGGAGCGCATGGAGGAGGAGCTGAATATCGCCAAAACGATTCAACGGGGACTCCTGCCGGACCCGATCCCTGAAATTGAGGGGATCGACCTATCCGCTACGAATGTCTCTTCCTACCAGGTCGGGGGCGACTATTTTGATGTTGCGCAAACCCCCGATGGCAACTACCTGTTTGCCATTGGAGATGTCACGGGCAAGGGAGTACCGGCCGCTCTTCTCATGGCCAACCTGCAGGCGATGTTGCATGTACTGCTGCCTATTGAAATAACGCTGGCCGAGGCTACGGATCAGATCAATGACATCATGTATGAGAATACGCCATCGGACAAGTTTATTACCTTTTTCTGGGGGAAGTACTATAATGAGGACAAAAGCTTCAGGTTTGTAAATGCCGGGCACAACCCACCGATATGGCTGAGGAAAGGAGAAAATGAGTCCCGCGAGCTGGAGGAAGGTGGATTGATCCTGGGGGCGATGCCAACAACGACTCCCTACCATGAGGAGCGCATCATTCTGTCTGAAGGCGATATCCTGGTTTTTTATACCGACGGGGTGACGGAAGCGATGAACCCGGAGCAAACCGAGGAGTATGGAGAGGAGCGGCTTCTGGAGTGTGTGCGCAAAAACAGGGATGGGGCGGCCAAAGAGATCCAGGATGCCATTATTCAGGAGGTCAATGCATTTTCAGAAGATACTCAGTATGACGATATCACCCTGATCGTACTCAAAGTGCTGTAGCAGCATAACCCGAAAACACCGGCAGATATCAGTTGTTGGTGATTAGGAATTCGTTACTGGTTAAATCAAATAACGAATAACCAGTCACAAATAACTAAACCCGAAAAAATGGATACATCCAGCAGCCTGGATATTTTGTATGCCGGAAGTATGCCAATACAGCTCCTGTTCAAAGGGGGTCTATTGAATAGTATTCACCATTCCGAGCTGTTGATTCAGGTTTTTGCGTTCGGCCATGGCCAGAATAGTTTCGTAGGTCTGGTGACGATTCATAACCTCCTTGACGTAACGCACCGTTTCTATGCCGCGGCAAAACCCGAAGCGCGCATCCTTGTAGTATTTTCGCTGCATCAGCTTCAGCAGGGCGTCTGATACGTTTTCCCACTCGTTGGGATTTTTGTTGTGGTCGATGGCGAGCCGGCGGGCGTCGGCTACATGTCCCGGCCCCGCATTGTAGGTAGCCAGGGCCAATGCCCACTGGTTGAGACTGTCAAGGTAGGAATAGTGTCGCAGGTGCTCGGTGATAATGCGAACGCCCTCCCGGAGATTGATCTCTGCGTCATAAAGCAGTTGTTCATTTTCAACCTGCGAAAACTGCGGCATCACCTGCATCAGTCCGACAGCACCCGCCCAGCTTTTTGAATTGGGGTTAAACTTGGTTTCCTGGGCGATTATGGAAGCGATCATCAGCCAGTCGACCCCGGCGGAATCGGCCACGGATTTAATAAGATCGTCGTAGGGTGAGATAATGCCGGTGCCTTCAATTTCGGAAACAGGCCTGTAAATACTGGCCACCTGCTGGGCTTGCCCCCCGCCGAAATAGCGTTTTCTCAATACATTCAAAAAGGTAGACCGTTTAGGCTGGCCTTCTTGCGCTCCAAACCGAAAATGTTTGTACAAAAAGCGATTTAACCGGGTTTCCAGGTCGCTGGCATTATTCCGGATTGCCCAGGCGATGGTGTCATTCCGGGCAATAGTCGGTCCCTTTACCAGGCCGTTCATGTAGGTTCCGGAGGCTTGGAACATGTTATTGTCGGCCACCGTGGCCTGGTGCTCATCCCGCGAAATTTCAAAAAGGAGCGATTCTGTATCCATGTCGCTGGACGTGAGCCGGATGTTCAGGTCGTACCCATTCTGCTGGAGTTCCTGGAGACGGCTGTAATATGAACTGTTTCGCCGCACCGTTATCGGGATGTTGCGTTCTGCCAGCGCCTCGAGCGTTGAGGGCGGGTTTTCTATGTCATCAGAAAAAATGATGAGCTGGTTTACAAGATTGTACGGGCGGGTAAATTTTACATACTGTTTGCGCTCGGGCGTGATGGTATAATTTGCGGCAATAAGGTCGCCCGCGCCGCTGTTCAGCAGATCATAGGGATTTTGATTGGGCCCCACAATCACTACTTCAAGAGCCAGGTCGTGCTCATTGGCAAACTCGCGGACCATTTCATACTCAAATCCTCTCTCAATGCCCTGATGCAAGAAATAGGTATTGGAGCTGTAGTTGGTGATCATTCGCAACACTCCACTATTCTTGATCTCTTCGTAGTCGCGCTCTACTGGTTCGGTAACCGATACATTCAACCCCTGATCGATATTCTGTTCGACAATCTCCTCCTGTTGCTGGGTGCAAGTGGAGACAGTAATGCCCACTGCGACCAGTGCAGGTATAAGAAGATTGCGTGAGAATTCATGAGGTTTAGCATTCATAGATGTTTTATTCGTTAACGATAATTGAATCGATAACTGCTTTGTTATCGACGTCGAACCTTAATCAGTACTTGATTATGTTAGAGGTTTTTGCAAACGCTATGGGTTCGTCAAAACCTCTTTTTTCTACGTGCTCTCATTTTACAGGCACGTAAGATACTGATTATTACATCAAAGCAATACTTTTAATCCATCTCTAATGTTTATTAAGAACCGGGAATATACCTGATTTCGAGGCTATTAACGTGATTTGTCAGTATTTCGTTTATCTTTTTCCTGTATGCAAGATATCCTGAAACGTGAATTCTTACAAATTTGCGCGTAAAGCGATAATAATATTGCGTCCCGGTGCACTAATTCCCGATGAATATGGCCTGTAGTGTTTGTCCATAATATTTTCGACCCCGGCGTTGACTCTGAAATTTTTACTGAATTGGTACGAAGCCCTGGCATTGAGGGTTGCCCAGCCGGGGGACCCGTCTTCAGTGTAGAGATGCGTTTTGCTTTTTTCGGATGGAGAAAAGTCGCTGATGTCTTTGCTAGCATTAAATTCGGAATAGAGCTCCAGTTTGACCTGCTCGGCCTTGTAGGTGAAGCCGGTTTGTCCAAAAACCGGTGCTACGTGTCGCAGGGGCTCCTGGTTGGTGATATCCTTCCCCTTTGTGTAGGTAATATTGGAATTGAAACGGAGATGGTTGACCAGTTGCAGGCTCAGGTCTGCACTAAAACCGTATATGTACGCTTTCCCGGCGTTGACCATTGCTTCCACCCGGCTCAGTTCCCCATCATATATAATGGAATCCCGCCCTGCAAATTGATAGTTGCGCCGAACCATGGCGTCGCGAAGCCGGGTATAAAAGCTGTTGAGTTCAATACGGGCGGTTTCCTCAAACCGCTTGATGATTGAAAAGTCGAGATTGTAGGAATATTCCGGCTTGATGTTTTCATTGGGTACAACCACGCTGCCCGGCTCCGAATCGAATACTTTGGCGGCGTCGTCCACATTGGGGGCTCTGAAACCGGAAGTGCCGTTCAGGTTGAACTGGAGGTCGTCCAGCGGCCGGTAGGTAAAGCCCAGGCTGCCGCTGAACGCCCCGGTATTAATCTCAATTTTGTCAAAGGGAAAATCGTAGAACCGGGTATCCCTGAACCGGGAATTGAGCACAACATGGCTGTAGCGGGCGCCAAGGATGGCGGTTACCCGGTCTGACAGGTTATGCCGGTATTTGCCGTAACCGGCAAACTGGGTATAACGGCTGCCGCCGTCAGGATAGCGGGTCGCTTCCGGTCGGCTTTGGCCGGTGGCAATATCGGTGGTTCGAGCCTCGGAGGCCACGTAGTTGTACACGGTTTCCACCCCGTAAAAGAGCTCGTAGTCCTCGTTCCACCGTTTGTCAAAATCGATATTGGCGGTTACCACATTCACATTCTCCTCCCTGTTGCGTCGGTGAGTTCCCCCGAAATCCCGGTCATTGCGGCTCTCCTGGAACCACTGATGCGAGAAGGTGCCGCTCATGTTGTTAAACAGCGACGTCGGTTCAGCGGCACTGATTTGCAGTGCATTCATCATCCAGATCTGTGGACCGTAATACCACTCGGCGTTGGCAAAGGGACCGCTGTCTCCGTTCTCACGTTCAATCAGCCGGTCGTAGCGGGGGATGTCACTGGTCGTGGAAAGGTGGAAGCCATAGTCTGCGTTCCAGGCTCCATCGGACTTGTAGCGTACTTTTTGCATCAGGCTGAGCTGTTCGTAGCCCGAGTATTTTTGCAGCGTTACGTCACTGTTTTCAAGGATCCTGTCGACGCCGTTGATGCGTGCCTGGTACTGCTTTCGCTTGCCAAAATCGGGGTAGCGGTCATAAAAGTCGCCCCCTGAACGCAGGTCGTCGTAATGGCTGTAGGTTATACTGGTCAGAAGTCCCCAGTGCTGGTATCCCAGGTTGAGATCGCCGTGAATCGTGCGCTCGTTATTGGCCGATGAGTACCGAACCATTGAACCCGCACTGGTGATGGATTTCTCCGAAAAGGAGAGCTGCGGATCTTTGGTCTGGAAGTTCATGACCCCGCCCAGTGCATCGCTCCCGTAGATGATGGAACCGGGACCAAAGATGACTTCGGTTTGATCGAGCGCGTTGGCGTCAAGTGAAATCACATTTTGGAGGTTTCCACTCCTGAAAATAGCGTTGTTCATACGGATGCCGTCAACGGCAATAAGCACCGAATTGGCGGCGAATCCCCGTATCATCGGACTTCCGCCCCCGAGCTGACTTTTTTGCACAAACACCTTCCCCGACTGCTGAAGCAGGTCAGCGGTCGTCTGCGGGTTGCTGAAGCTGATCTCTTCGGTGCTGATCTGGATGATTTTCTGTGGGATTTCGGACTGTTTCTGCTCCCACTTGCTGGCGGAGATAAAGACTTCTTCCATATTAACCGACCGTTCGGCCAGCGTTACCCTGTAGTTCAGCTCCCTGATCTGTTCAAGGGAGAGTACCAGGTTTTTGTAGGAGGCATGCTGAAAGGTGATATAGTCGCCCGGGTCAAAGCCTGAAAGGTCGGCTTTTCCCTCCATATTGGTCATGGCAGTTTTATCCTGGTCCTGGTTGTAAAGATAAACATTGTTGACAGGTTGCAGGGTGTTCTCATCCACCACCTGGACCTGTTGGCCCCGCAGTAGTCCGGGAAGTAACAGCAGCGGCAGGACTGCGATTGGTAACAGCTTCTTCATGGGTGTGTTCATTCTGATGTTATTGGAAATCCGAATGAAGGTATAATGAGCGTACATTTGTATAAATACTATGATCATGCTATAAAGAGGGGACTATTACTTGTTGCGTGCCTTGCGCCTCCATGTCAGGCCCACACCGATGATAATGATCAGCATGGCAATGAAGGAGGTGATCGGCGGCAGCTCGTCAAAGAGGACATAGGCCAGGAATGTAGCGAAAATGGGTTCCGTGAGAATGAGCGTGGAGATGAGCGTGGGAGACACATACTTGACCGCGTAATTCATGGATCCGTGACCGATAATCTGGGGAAATACCGCCATACCGGTAGCCGAGGCCGCCCCGATCAGGCTTATCTCCAGCAGGTTGTTGCCCAGGGCCAGGGCGGTGATCACACAGGTTGCACCGGCAAAAAAGTAGACCGGGAATACATAATCCACCCACTCCCGTTTCTGCCGGATTTTCTGTCCGATCAGCAGGTAGACCACAAAAATGGCCGCAGCACTGGCTGCCAGGAAATTTCCAAACAGCGGGTCGGAGAAGTCGGTTTCAATCTGGCTGTCGGAGATTCCGAGCAGCACCGAGCCGGAAAAGGCCATGCCGACCCCGATCCACGAGGTGATCGCAAAGCTGCGCTTGAACCAGAGGCGCTCTATGAGGATAAGCATGATCGGGTGGATGGTAACCAGCACGGAGGCAGAAGCCACCGAGGTATAGTGGAGCGAGGCGATCCAGCAGATAAAATGAATGCCCAGGCAGAGTCCCGCCAGGAATACATAAAACTTGTCTTTTGTGGGCGTGACGGCCCGGTCCCGCGTCATATACCAGTAAGGCAAAAGCAGGAGCGAGGCGATGACAGTGCGGTAGGCAGCCAGCACGAGGGGCGGGGTTTCGGGGGTGAAGCGGACAAAGATCGGCGAAAATCCGAACGCTACCAAACCGGCTCCCAGTGCGGTCAAGACCTTTAGGCGCGGGTACGAGTCGGGCATGGGGATCAAGATGTGGGGTTCAGTATGCAGGCTAACTATCGGATCCGGTCCATTGAACGAACCAGTTCCTCATCTTTTTTGATATTGCGAAGAGCCAGAATTTGTGCGATAAGCCCCAGCAGCAGCAACGCCACCCCGAGCAGCTCATCCCATAAAAACAGGCCAAATCCGCCCAGGGAAAACAGGATACCGGCGCCCCAGCCCAGGCTGGCAATCTGGATGAGCATGGTTCGTTTTACCCACGTCATCTGGGCCGGCCGGTTTTTATAGAGGAAAATGCAGCCAAGCGACATGAGCGCCGCCACCGTCAGTACCACGGCAAACCCCGTCCCGATCCACGGCTTGGGGTCTTGCATGGCGTGGGAATAGAGCGGATTGAAAAATACGGTTCCATTAAATAGAAAAGCCAGAAACAGAAAAAGAGTTTGTATTCGCTGTATCACGGTTCAATAATTTATCTGAAATTCAGATCGCAAAGATACAATATCTTTTGGAGTAGCTCATCCCTATTTATCGAAAGCTGCCGCGGTGACCGTGAAATTACGTAATTCCCTGCCGTTATACGCCAAAAGGAAATCATGTGGCGCCATTATTTGTATACTACAGGTGAACGGGGAAACAGGATGGGTACTCAACCATCATTCAAAAGAAAACTTTGTGATGTTGCCATTAAATCCTGTGGCACAAGCGGCATGCATTTAGCTGAAAAAGCGGCATAACAGGGCATGAATGTAAAAAATAATACCGTGGTTCCGCATAAATAACGACGAGGCCCATTAATCGAGAACTACACTAGCCGGGATAGAACAACATGTATCACAAGAGGCTGTTGGAAAAGGCAAAAAATACATTTGATTTTCACTACTTCAGGATAAAAAATGACTGGACATTTCCGCCGAGCATGGCCCATACATCCGGTGCAAAGATGGCGAAGGGGACCTATGAGGCTGAAGTATCCGACATTATTGAGCAGCATTTACAGGATGGATCTGTATTCATAGATATAGGGGCCAATGTGGGCTATTTTACTCGAATGGCCGCCCGGAAGGTCAACAGTTCGGGCAAGGTATATGCTTTTGAGGCCGACTATGCCAATTACAACGCGCTGAATAACAATACGATCGGGCTGGATAATATTGTTACGATGAATTTAGCTGTTTCCAGTGAGAACGGCTTTACGGAGTTCCACCAGAGTTCGCACTCTTCCTGCCACAGCCTCGTCGAAACCGACAACTATTTAAACGGCGATCAATGGGTGTGTCCCAGCATCACGTTGGATAAATTTTGGTCGCTCTACCTTGACGAGACTTATATAGACCTGGTAAAAATTGATGTGGAGGGTGCTGAGCTTTTTGTCCTGGAGGGGATGGACAGGATGATTGACCGCCAAAAGGTGGGATCCGTTGTCCTTGAATACTGCCCGGAATTTCTGAGGGAGACCGGGCTGAGCAGGGAAAAACTGGTGAGGCTTCTGCTCGAACATTTTTCTATCACCATCATCGAAGACGAATACCGCTCCCTGCTGGAGACCAGCCGGATCGAGACGGCCAAAGAGTTCGAAAAGATAACGCAAAAACTGCTCGCGAGAGATGATGCCGTTAATATCAATCTGTTGTGCGATGCCCGCCCGGCGGAGTAAAAAATGTTTTTTTTATAGATGTTATGCCGCAAACTTATCTTTTTCACATGGTGCTACACTAATAAACAACGTTTGATCGACATAGAAGGATTATGTGTCATTACGACGATATATCAATCTTCCATAAGATAGCGTCGAATCTTCTCGATCTCAGGGCGGGAATCGCCTGAGTTCACCATTTCCATCAAGCTGGAAAAGTAATGCCGTGCCTTAACGCGATTGCTGGTCAACGCGGCAGCCTGACCTGCACCGTATAGGGTACGGTAGCGGTTGGGATCGTGCCTTTGTGATTGCTCGTATTCAACGAGTGCCTCACCCGGCCGGTCGCTCTCGAACAGCATGTCACCGAGGAGTTCCCGTGCAGGTACAAGTCTTCCGGGACTAACCGCAGCCTTCTCATTTGTATCTTCCAGGTCGGCGGCCGCGCGCATAAGGGTTAGTGACTGCTCGCGGTTTCCTTGTGCAAAGGCAACCCACGCTGCACCACCCAATCGCTGTACTTCCACTTCAACAGCCCAGTATGTGTCATTGGTTAACTTCATCGCCTCAACGATGCGTGCAAGTTCCTGTACATCACGTTCTGCTGCAACCGCATCGCCGCTACGCGCAGCACCCAGGGCACGTGCAAAGTGCGTCAATGCGGCGGTGTATGGGAAGCGTGTCTCCTGAACCCGAAGCTGCGCAGCTTCTTTCCATTCGTTGCGTTCGATTGCATAGCGTGCAGGTATAGCAGCGAGTGCGTAGGGTGTGATCTGAACCTTTTCGTTACCTCGCACCCCAGGTGCACCCCCGACCACGCGTTGCGCATCTTTGTCGCGTGCGAGCTGCAAATAGGCGTACACCAGGTAATCCATGGCGTGCAACTGATCGGTGAACTCCTTTTCAGCTTTGGCGACAGATTCAGATCGCAGATTACTTGCAATTGACTCCTCCCATGAACCAACACGTGTAAAAATGTGAGAAGGCATGTGCAGTGCATGAGGCGCTGATGGTGCAATTTCGGAGTAGCGTTTCGCTGCATTGAGTCCTTTACCCGCGATTGGAGGATAGTCGTAGCTGTGGATGAGATAGTGGGCGACGCCGGGATGATCCGGATATTTCTTAAACTGGATTTCAAGAATGGCGGCGGCCTTTAGGGCAGATGCAAACGTCTTCTCGGCCGGGTCCTGCGTGGCCCTCAAATAGATCGCTGAAAAGATTTGCGATTCATCGTCTTCGGGGAAGCGTCTTGCTACATTCTCGAATGCATCCGAGAGTGATTTGATTCTTGCACCGTGCGAGCGCTCGGTAAAGTTCTCATAGTATTGCGCAACCGCCTCAATGAAAAGGCGTTCACGCTCAGTCTTCGCACCGATAGTGAGACCGTGTCCAATCGCCTCCTTTGCCTGCTGTGCCTGCGTTGTAGTGGGACCGGTAGCAAAGGGATTCCCTATGAGAGTGGTCGCGATGCCCCAGGTTGCGATGGCACAATTTGGGTCGCGCTCAAGTATCTCTCGAAATGTTTTTTCGCTTTCCTGCCACCAGAATGAGTGCAAAAGGGCAACAGCACGTTCGAAGGTTACCTGTACGGCAGGTGTGCATGAATTAACGAATGAAACTCGGCCAAGCTGCTCGTCGAGGACCCCCTCCGTCTCCTGGGCCGATGCAATTGTCACTATAGAAAGCGATAAGGCAAGCAGCAGTATTGCAACATAAAAATGCATTTTCATGTACTCACCCCATTCAAATTATTAGAAGAACAAGAGCATAATGAAAAAATCGGAGCTGATTTCCTATTGTAATATTTTCCATAGGTGGTAAACAATAGGACGATATCATGGATAAGTACGATTTAAAGAAACTCTATCCTGAAGAAAGGAAATGGATCAATACAGGTAATAGCTGTGTAATTGGACCAAACGGATAAATTTCTGAATACAAAGGAAAAAAATACAGAACACGGCATATAAACCATAATATTCAGCAAGTTTTTTTACCAATGTTGTACCAATAAAAAAGCCGTAAAATGCTAAGTTTTTGTAACTTAACATTTTACGGCGATTATTGGGTTTTTAAATGTGCCCTGGACTGGAGTCGAACCAGCACTCCCCGAAGGGAACTGCCCCCTCAAGACAGCGCGTCTACCAATTCCGCCACCAGGGCTGAGAGGGTATATCAAATTTTAAAGGCTTCAAATATAGGGGTTTTGCAATTCAAATAACAAGCACCAAATTAAAATCTAAAACAGGCTCCTGTTGGTGAGTCTTCCACTCTGTTCTCAAGCTAACAGCTGTTAGATTTTAGATAGAGAATATCGAGCGTGAAGCCCTAATTCTCAATATCCCACCTGACGAATACACAAATGAATCAAAAACTACTCCCGTGCCCGCACATGCTGCAAACTCGGGCATTTGAGTTCCGGCCATTTGAATTGCAGGGTTGGTCTCTAGAGCTCATCCAGCTGCCCCTGTACATACTCGTTCTCCGGGTCCATCTTTTTGGCCTGCTCGTAGTACGAGCGCGCCTTTTCGGCCTGTCCGGCCCGCTGCATGAGGTCGCCCATCAGGATCCAGTTTTCCACATCCTTCGGGTCGTTGCGGATGCGGTCCAGCAGGTAGGAGATCGCCTCGTTTCCCTGGTCGTTCATAATCTTGTAGAGCACCAGGTTTCGGTGCGCCGCGGGAGAGTCGTCAAGGTCGATCGCTTTTTTGAAATCCTTTTCCGCATCGCTGAGCTGTTCCATCTGCAGCTGGGCGAACCCGCGAAGATTGTAGTATCCGCTCTTTTCCGGCTCCAGGGTTATCGCCTTGTCAAGCGCTTCCACACTGGGTTCCCACTGGTTCAGCTTTTGAAATGTCATCGCCTCCAGGTGGAATCCGTCAGCCGCTTCCGGCTCCATCTTTTGCAGGCTGTGGGCTATATCAAGCGCTTCGTCAAAATCGCCTTCACGCAGTGATGCTAATCCTTCTTCCAGTGTTTCTTCGAAACTCATACTATCTGTTTGTTAGGAGTTGTACTTACAATGATCTAAAGATAAGGGTTCGACAGCTAAATCACATAAAAGGAAATGACAATTTGCAGCCACCCGGTACCAGCCAGAATGGTGGTTTGACTTCTGTTGCTGTGCGCCGGGGGCAGGAATGGGTTCGGCCAGTGATGCGGGCAGGCTATTTGTGGCCCGTACTTTGTTCCTCTTCTTCCTCCTCGATCTCCTCATACTCGGCCTCTTCAATCTGGTCTATCCGCTGTTTAACGCTGCCGTTGCCGGACTGCCCCTGGTTCTGCTGCCGGGACTGTTGATTCATCTGGTTGAATACCGAGTGAAAAAAATCGGCCCCGGACGAGGTTCGCCCGCGGGGGCGTGACTGTGATTGGGAGGAGGGCAAAAATAGTCGGCTGACAATTTTAATCAGGAAGTAAATGACTACAAAGAAAATAATCGTGCGTAGAAGCATGCTAGCTGGGTACAATATGAATGTGAGTGTTGCCGCGAATCGGCTGGTTGAACACCTGCTCGTCTATATAATCTAAATGTTTTTCATTACTTACAAAATCGATATCACTGGTATTAATGATTATGAGCGGTGATTTATTGTAGTGATAGAAGAAATGGTTATAAGCATCACAGAGTTCCTGCAGGTAATCGCGGGTGATCTGGCGTTCGTAGTCGCGGTCGCGCTCCCTGATATTTTCCATCAGGCGGTCAACGGAGGCCTGCAGGTAGATCACCAGGTCGGGCTTGGCGGAGATGCCGGTCATGATATGATAGATGGAATCGTAGAGCGATAGCTCATCATCGTTCAGGTTCAGCCGGGCAAAAATACGGTCTTTTTCAAACAGGTAGTCAGAGATGGTGAGCTCGTGGAACAGGTCCTTGCTGGTCATCTGCTGCTGCTGTTTAAATCGACTGGCCAGGAACGACATCTGGGTGGGAAAAGCATAGCGGTCGCGATCATCGTAAAATTTGGGTAGAAAGGGATTCTGTTCAAACTGCTCCAGCATCAGCCGCGCGTTGTGGCGTTCCGAGAGTAGCTTGGCCAGCGAGGTCTTGCCCGCCCCGATGACTCCTTCAACGGCGATAAACTCAAACTCGTTTTCCATTATGTTACCAGCATAATTCGGTTTTGTGGATAATGAGTGAATCCGCTGTTCCCACCAGTTCGTCGATGGGTTGACTGGTTTCGGGATCAATCCACCCGGGATTCAGCTCCCTGAGCGGCAGCAGCACAAACAGGCGGTCGCGGTACTCGGGGTGCGGTATGACCAGCGATTCCTCCCTAAGCACCAGGTCGTCATACGCAATAATGTCGAGATCGATGGTGCGGGGCGACCAGCGCGGATGGTTGGCCGGGCGGCCGTGCTCGGCTTCATACTCCTTCAGCCGGCGGATAAAATCTTTGGGGGAGAGGCGGGTTTGCAGTGCCACCACGGCGTTCAGGAAGTTGCGCTCGGAGGGACCGACCGGCTCGCTTACATAAACCGAGGAGGCCGCGACAGCAGATTCCGAAATGCCTGCAAGAAAAGATTTGGCTTTTGAGAGATGCCGGCGCCGGTCCCCTACATTGGAACCGATGCCTACGATTGCCTTTGCCATGTCATTGTTACTTCTGAATAGTTCGTTTTCGCCTGCAACGGGGGATCGAGTTTTCGAACACTTACCTTAAGATGTTGAACTTCGGGAAACCGACCAAAGAGAATTTCCCCGATATTCAGGGTTAAGGTTTCGATCAATTTTTGGGAAGGTCCCTCCATCACTTCGCGGACCACCGCTTCCGCCTCCTCGTAATTCAATGTTTTGGAGAGGTCATCATTCCGCGCCGCCGTTTTCAGGTCAAGCTTGAACGCCAGGTCCACCTCAAAGTCGTTGCCCTCCCGGCGTTCCTTCTCGTAGAAGCCGTGATTGCCACGGTACTTCAGAGAATTAAGGATCAAATTGTCATAAGAGGATAGTCTTGGGTCGTGAGTCATGAGTCGCAATATATCAAAAGCATTCAGCGCCGGACGGAACCCGCTTAGAGATGCCGCCCATCCTGTCAATTCTTAATACCTGAGTCCAATTTTACTTCCTACAGGCTGGCAACCTCTATCTTCTGGTGCAGCTCCTCTACAATGCGCTTGTGCTTGGGACTGGTTTGCATCCGTTCCTCCACGGTCTGGATGGCGTGGATAACGGTGGAATGGTCGCGCCCGCCAAAGTGAAGTCCGATGGTTTTCAGGCTGGAGTCGGTAAACTGCTTGGCCAGGTACATGGCAATCTGGCGCGCTTCCACGATCTCCTGTTTTCGCGTCTTTTCGCGCACCTTGTTGGTATCTATGCCGAAGTATTCGCACACATAGGTCTGGATCTGCTCGATCGAGATTTGTGTGTTTGATTCCTTTACCATGTCTTTTAGCACCCGCTTGGCTATGGCCAGATCCAGGTCGTCCTCGTGCTGCAACGAAGCGTGGGCCAACAGCTTGATGATGGCCCCCTCCAGGTCGCGCACGTTCGATTTGAAATTGTGGGCGATGAACTCCAGGATGTCGTGAGAGAGCTCAATACCGTTGTCGAGTGCCTTTTTTTCAAGTATGGCGTAGCGCGTTTCATATTCCGGGATCTGCAGGTCGGCACTCAGTCCCCAGCTGAAACGGGAGATCAGCCGCTCTTCAATATCCGGGATCTCGCGCGGGGCGCGGTCGCTGCTCAGTATAATCTGCTTGCCATCCTGGTGGAGGGCGTTGAAAATATGAAAGAACTCCTCCTGGGTCTTCTCCTTGCCGCTGAAGAACTGGATGTCGTCGATAATGAGCACCTCGATCTGCCGGTAGAACATCGAAAACTCGCTGGCGCGGTTGTTCCTGATCGACTGCACAAATTCATTGGTGAAACTTTCGGAAGATACGTAGACAACCGATTTCTCGTTGCCGAAATCGTGCTTGATCTTGTTGCCGATACTCTGGATCAGGTGCGTTTTGCCGAGCCCGGTTCCACCGTATACAAAAAACGGATTAAACGAGTTGCTGCCGGGATTCTCAGAAATAGCGATGGCCGCCGAGCGAGCCAGGCGGTTGCAGTCTCCTTCTATAAAGCGTTCAAATACATAGTTCGTGTTAAGGTTCGGATCAATCGATGTTTTCCGTATCCCGGGGATTACAAAAGGATTCTCAATTTTCCCCGGATTGTACTCAGCATATCCGTCGACATCCTGTTGCTGCTTGCTGGGGGGCATCGGTCGCTGGGGGAGCCGTACCGAGCGTGTTCCGGTGTCATCCTCAGACTTTTCGAGTACCACCGAATATTCAAGTTTCCCGTCATCGCCCAGTACTTTGGCCAGGGTAGAGCGCAACATCCCGTAATAATGTTCTTCTAGCCACTCGTACCAGAACTGGCTGGGAACTTGTATGGTTAAGGTGTTATCCTCGAGCTTGACAGGTTTAATGGGTTCAAACCACGACGTATATTTCTGATAGCTGATGTTGTCCTGAATAATATCAAGACACTTCTCCCATGCCGTATCAGCGGAATTAATATTCAATTCCCTTGACCTCCTTAGAAATAAAGAATTAGAGTTCTACACTATAGCTTACCAAGACAGTTATCCACACAAATAGGGGCAAATGCTTCTGTAATACTGAGACGAAAATGATAATTTCAGGGACAGATGTCAAAAAAAATAAGGCGTGTTATCCAAAAGTTATCCACAATTAACTAAACAGTGTAAATTATTGGGAGGCATATATTTAGTGTTTTTCCAATGATTTTGTAAAAAAAACCTTGACACCTCATAATAATCCGCTAACACAGATTTTACGTTAACCTAACACTGGGAACCACCCGCTCAAAAACTTTTCAACAAGTTATCCACATAAAGTTAACAATGAAAATTTTGCACACTTTTGCAGGAGGGATTACGGCTGAAACCGTTAACTGCCGGTATATTTGGCCTTGATAAAACGAGCTTTTTTTTCATAGTCGCTCTCAACAGTGACCTCCCATTGCACGGCGGGGAAAAGCGACTTGATCTCTTCGGCATGCAGCTCGTGCAGTTCAAGGTAGAGGTGCCCGCACGGGGGGAGAGTCTGCCCGGCATACCGGATGATGCTGTTGTAGATCCGGCTCATATTATCGGTGAATAGCGCAACCGCAGGTTCATGTTCCACCACCTGCTTTTCCAGCGCCTCTTTCTCTTCGGGGAGCACGTACGGGGGATTGGAGACAATAATGTCGAATTGGTCGGCCAGGTCAAGGGCTTCCCAGTCTTCGATATTGCCCTGCGAGAAGGTGATATCTGCATTCTGCTCGCGTGCATTCTCCCGGGCAACCGCGAGCGCCCCCTCCGATATGTCGATGGCAAACAGTTCCCAGCCGGGCCGCTCCTGTTTTAGGGCAACGGGGATGCAACCGGAACCGGTACCGATATCGAGGACCTTTTTGTTGTCCCCGGTATCAGGATGGTCATCCAGTATTATTTCTACCAGCTGTTCGGTTTCAATGCGGGGGATCAAAACCTCCGGGTTTACCTTGATGCGGGCATTCATAAAGTCGGTATACCCGATAATATACTGCAGGGGTTCGTGCCGGGCCCGCCGTTTGACCAGGGGGCGCAACTCATCGAGTTCGCCGTCCGAAAGGGGGCGGTCAAATTTGAGGTACAGGTCCAGCCGTTTAACATCGAGTACTTCGGCCAGCAGCCATTCAATGCTGTGCCGTGGATCGGGAATCCTTTTGCTCTTGAAGTAGTCGGTGCCCCATTCAAGCATCGAAAGGACCGTCCAGTCCCGGGGCGGGTTACTCATAGAAGAGGTGGATTAAGATTCTTCTTCAGATTTGGTCTCTTTTACCTCTTGCACGGTGAGTCCAAATCGCTTGGAGAAATCCAATATAAAATCGGTCACTTCATCGTCAATAGTGCGCTTTTCTTCATCCAGGGAGCTTCCGCGAAAGCCCATGCGCCCGCCGGTCTTTTTTAATTCAAACCGATTTTCCTTGCCTGTGCACTCGATAACACAAGTGAGGGTGACACTTGCATTGATTTGCTTTTCGTACTCTTCATAAACCGCCACATGAACCACATCGTCATGATCGGAAGATTCATACTTATACAAATATTTTGGCTCAATTTCCCTAAAAAGCTGTTCAGGCATGCGGTGCAACGTACCGGCCGGACCAAAAACCAAAAATTTGCTGACTGTATTCATATTTTGTTGTAAAAATCTGAATTGGTTTGATAAGATACTAAACAGCCTGAATAAACATCTTATCTTGACAATAGTCAAATCTCACCAATGTAAATGTGCATAAAATATAGATGATACGGGAATGATAAAAAAGTCAGATTGCCGATTGTGTTTTTCAAGCAAAATTCCATGTTTCTTATACCTCTTCGGCTTTGCCAGGCGATCTGCTTTGAAAGGAAGAGAACCGAACGATTTCAGGCTACCCTGGGAAAAATGCCTTGCTGAGGTCTTTGCAGAACCTGATGCTTGGTTGGGAGGTGGTTGTACCACCGATCTTGTATAGCACATAAAGCGGGAGTACAACTCCCTCCGAACGGTGTTCGAATGTTTTGCAAAGTTCTCTTGCAGGCTAAACGCCAGAACATCACGCTCACAAACCTTATATAATATAAAAACAGCCGGTTATGAAAATTGAACACATTGCGTTTAACGTTGAAGATCCTATTGAAACAGCCCGATGGTATGTCGAGCACCTGGAGATGTCGATCGTCAAAAAAGTGGAGGAGCCTCCGCAGATGCATTTTTTGGCCGACAGCAGCGGCTCGGTGATGATTGAGCTGTATAATAATCCCGCGAGCCGGGTGCCGGATTATGACGCGATGGATCCGCTGACGTTGCACCTGGCTTTTTGTTCCGAAAATCCGGACCAGGATCGGGACCGGCTGCTTGACGCCGGGGCATCTCTTGTCAGCGACGAAACGCTGGAGGATGGCTCCCGCCTGGTGATGCTCAGGGATCCCTGGGGACTGGCGATCCAGCTCTGCAAGCGGTCCGAGCCGATGCTGTGAAGCTTCTGCCCGGAAGAACGGGTTGTCGCTGCAGGGCAGAATAAGGGTATTTGTACAGGGGCAGGTTGGATTTTTTATCAAATACTCCCATATTAACTTGGATTTTTGGGCGCACGATTGCTCCCAGATACCATATTAAGTGCAAAAGAAACGGTTTCATTCCCGATGAGGCCGGCAGGTTTGCGTGGTATTGAATCGGAAAACACGTGCGTTAAAATCGGGAATAGAGCCAGTCCCGGTGCAGGGAATACTAAGGGTTACGACGTTGAAAGGACGTCCATTTATTTGGGAAGGCAGAAATACATGCCGCAATTTTAAACTAATTCGCAGAGGAGATCTATGGGTACACTTGCAGCTATTGACTGGATTGTCATTGCGATATACTTTTTAATACTCGTTGTGCTTGCCTGGTGGGTGATCAGGCAAAAAACCGACACTTCCACCGATTACTTCCTGGCGGGCAGGCACCTGGGATGGTTTATCGTGGGGGCCTCAATTTTTGCTTCCAACATCGGTTCCGAGCACCTGGTGGGGCTGGCGGGGTCCGGTGCCACCGATGGTGTTGCCATGGCGCATTATGAGCTGCACGCCTGGTGCCTGCTGGTGCTGGGATGGGTTATGGTCCCGTTTTATATGCGATCCAAGGTGTTTACCATGCCGGAGTTCCTTGAAAAGCGGTTTTCGCCCATCGCGCGTTCCGTATTGTCGGTTATCTCCCTGGTTGCTTACGTGTTGACGAAAATTGCCGTTGGTATTTTTGCAGGCGGGGTCGTCTTCAGCGTGCTGCTCCCCGATGTAAGTTTCATGGGGATGAACAGTTTCTGGATCGGTTCCATCCTTGTTATCGTGTTTACCGGTATCTATACGGTGCTCGGTGGACTTCGGGCGGTTGCCTATACGGAGGCGCTGCAGACGTTGGTCCTGGTTGTCGGTTCGCTGTTGGTGCTTATCTACGGGCTGGATGCCGTCGGGGGATGGAACCGGCTGTATAACATTGTGGGATCAGAGATGTTCAACCTCTGGAAGCCCCTGACCCCGGAAGGCGTTGCGGCAACCTGGGCGCCCGTGAAGGAGCCCGACCAGATGGCGTGGTATTTTAATAATAACTATCCCTGGCTGGGAATGCTGTTTGCCGCACCCATTGTGGGCCTCTGGTACTGGACTACCGACCAGTATATTGTGCAGCGTACGCTGGGAGCCGCCAATATTACACAGGCGCGCCGTGGGTCCATAGCGGCTGCTTTCCTGAAGCTTCTTCCCGTATTCATTTTCATTATTCCCGGAATTATTGCATTTGCCCTGGCCAAAACGGGAGAGGTTACGGCCCTCCAAAACGAGATGATGCAAAACGGCGAACTGGTGCGCGAGAATGCCCAGGCGGCCTTTCCGCTGCTGGTAGCCCATATTCTCCCGATCGGTATCCGCGGCATTGTAGTTGCAGGGTTGCTTGCAGCGCTGATGAGCTCGCTGGCCGGCGTTTTTAATGCCTCTTCCACGCTGTTTACCATGGACTTCTATTCCCGTCTTAAACCGGATGCCTCCGAGCAGCACCTGGTGTGGATGGGCCGGGTGGCTACCGTGGTTATGGTGATCATCGGTCTGTTGTGGATTCCGGTCATCCAGGGGAGCCGGGGGCTTTATGACTACCTTCAGGGGGTGCAGTCCTACCTGGCGCCGCCGATTTTTGTCGTCTTTTTCCTGGGAATTTATAACAAACGATTGAACAAGGAGGGGTGCCTGGCCGCCCTGGGTGTGGGTTTTGCACTCGGCATCTTTCGCCTGGCCGTTGATACCCCGGCGATGCTGATTGACGGGTTCAGCTACCAGGAAGGGTCATTTTTCTGGATTATCAATAACATTTTCTTCCAGTACTACAGCCTCGGAATCTTCCTGGTCTGCATCCTGGTGATGGTGGGTGTCAGTTATATGACTGCTCCTCCCTCCTACGAAAAGATAGCCGGACTTACCTACGGTACGCTTTCAGATGAGGACCGATCGGAAAACAGAGCCAGCTGGGATTGGAGAGATGTGGCGATGTCGGGCCTGGTTATTGCGCTGATATTGGCCGCCTATCTCTACTTCACCGGCTGACGGCATTAATTGAACTAAAATAAAAACCTCCGCGGCTTTCAAAACCGCGGAGGTTTAATTATATCGAAGAGCTGTTCAAGAGATGGCTTTACCGGCCCTGGCCCGGATTTCTCACGAGTATTCTGGATAAAATCATGTAACTTTATGGATGACCATAACTTATCCCATTTTTTACTGCCCAATTATCATTACAGTCTGTAATAGGCTGCGAAATGGGCCTTTCAGCTGCGTTGAAGGACAAATCACCGGTTCAACGTACCAACGTACGTCTGCGCGGCCCTTTGCCCTTCGCCTTGCTGAAAAACAAATTTCTTGGTGAGAAATCCTGCCCTCGATCTGTAACCGAACGAGTTTAACAGCGTTCGGTTCGCCTGTCTGGCCGTGCCGACGGGCAAATCGAGGCACTGGAACCGCTCTCTTAGTCTTTTTCCAGCTCAAGCTCTTCAATCTGCTGGTTAATGAATTTGAGTTCATCCTTGGTCAGCTCAAGGTCGGCTGCCTTGGCGTTCTGTGTAGACTGTTCGGGCGTGCGGGCTCCCACCAGGGCAATGGTGATGCCGGGTTGCTGGATCGTCCACTGGATAACCAGTTGCGGCAGCGTGGCCCCTTTGTCTTCGGCAATCGGTTTGATCTTCTCAAGCATCGCGTTGGTCCGGCGGATGTTCTCATCGGTATAGTACACTTCGTTGGCTCGGGTGTCGCCCTCCCCGAATTCGTATCCCGGGCTCATCTTGCCGGTGAGCAGGCCCCGCTGAAAGGGGCTATAGGCCAGGATGCCCTTGTTGTTTTGAATACAGTAGGGCACAACTTCTTCTTCGATATCGCGCCGCACCATGCTGTATGGAACCTGGTTGGAGGCGAGCTTGATCGTTTTTTCGGCGGTTTTCATCTGCTCGGCACTGTAATTGCAGACGCCGGCCTCGCGGATTTTTCCCTGCTCCTTGAGTTTCAGTACCGCTTCCATCGTCTCCTCGATAGGTGTCGAAGGGTCCGGCCAGTGAATTTGGTACAGATCAATATAATCGGTACCGAGCCGCTGCAGGCTTTCCTCGCATTCCTTAATGATCGCCTCTTTACCGGCGTATTTGTGAATGTCGATATCGTTGCCGTCGTTGTCTTTGCTTTTGAAGTAGAAGGTTCCTTTGTCAGTATCCCAGCGAAGGCCGTATTTGGTAAGAATCTGAACCTTGTCGCGCGGGATGTCTTTAATAGCATCTCCCACAATTTTTTCACTGAGTCCCTGTCCGTATACCGGCGCGGTATCGATTGAGGTGACGCCGAGGTCATAAGATGCACGGATGGCATCCACGGCGTCATTCTGCTCGGTTCCGCCCCACATCCAGCCGCCGGCCGCCCAGGCGCCGAATGTTACCACTGAAAGTTCCAAATCGGTATCGCCAAGTGTTCTGTATTTCATGATTGTCCCTGAATAATGGTTTAATTAATGATTTGAGTTAATACCAATTCCCATAAATTTCGCAGCCCGGGTTATTCACTAAAGAATATGTTACTTGAGCCCCTCGATAGCTAAATGATTTACAGCTCAAATTCCCAGGTGAACACTCCGGGATCGGTTGCAAGTCGGCCCGTTCGTGACATCAGTAGTGACGGACCGGCTTGTCGCTTTACACAGGGAACCAGCAGAAGGTGTTAATGATTCCATGCGCAAAATATCAGTGTCTCAAAGGTAAGTTCAAAAAGAGCTTTGCGAAAATCACGAAACTAGCCAAAACAACGGTGTTTCCAAAATCCACTTCAAGGAAGCTTTGCAGAACCTGCTATGTTGTTGGGGATTGTGCCACCGGCCTTATTGACCTTTTAAACGGGAGTACAACTCCCTCAGGTCGAGGAACCGGGGTTTTGCAAAGTTTTCTTCAAAAACTCAATTACCTGTTGCGGAAGAACGTTTCCACCTGATCTGCAGATTTCGTATTCAGGATCCGCTCTTTCTCAAATTTGCCTTTGCGCGCTGTCATTACACCGTACTTCATGTAGTCGATCCCTTCCGTCGTATGGGCATCCGGATTGACCGCCGACATCAGTCCCACCTCCCGGGCCTTGTTGCCGTGGCGCCAATCCAGGTCCAGGCGAAGCGGGTTGGCATTGATTTCAATAGCCGTATTATGCTCCGCGGCCAGCTCAATCAGCTCATTCATGTCGAGGTCGCTGCCGTTTCGTTTTAGCAGCAGCCGGCCGGTAGGGTGACCCACCATCCGGGTAAAAGGATTGGCAATGGCGTTGCGAAATCGCTCCATCATTTTGCTCCTGGGCTGGTCTATGGCGCTGTGAACGCTGGCGATCACAAAATCGAAGCCTTCGAGCAGTTTATCATCGTAGTCGAGGCTGCCGTCGCCCAGTATGTCAGATTCGATGCCCTTGAAAATACGGAAGTTGGCACCGGAAGATTTAAACTCCTCGTTGAGCTGGTCCACCTCGTCCCACTGCCGTTTGACTTCATCGGGTGAAAGTCCCCCGGCGTAAGCGGCCGTCTGGGAGTGATCCGACAAGCCCAGGTATTCATATCCCCGTTCTAGGCAGGCTTCGGCCATCTCGCGGATTGAGTATTTTCCATCGCTGTAGGTGCTGTGTACATGGAGCACGCCGCGGATGTCGGACTTTTTGACAAGCTCCATCGTTTCATGGTTTTCAAAAAAATCGATTTCACCCTGATCTTCCCGGAGCTCGGGTGGAATAAAATGGAGATCCAGGTGCTCATAAATATCGCTCTCCGAAGCATACGCGATTGGCTGGTCAAAATCGGTCTCCCCCTGTTCATTGAGTTTGAAAAGCCCGTATTCGTTGAGCGACATGCCGCGTTCCCGGGCCCGCTGCCGCATCACAACATTGTGCTCCTTGCTGCCGGTGAAATACATCAGGGCAGCAGGAAATTCGGCTGGCGTCACGATACGGAGGTCTACCTGCCGACCCTCTTTAGTACGGATCGAGCTTTTCGTGTCGCCGCGGCCAAGCACATCCACGACCAGTTCGTGCCCGACAAACGCGTCAAAGATGGAAGGCCCATACTTCTTTTTTGCCCCAATAAGAATGTCGACATCCCCGATGGTTTCGTTGGATCGGCGCAGGGAGCCGGCCACCTCAATATGTTCGACTCCCTCCTGCTTCTTCAAAAAATGGAACAGGGGATCGGCAATTTTCAGGGCCTGGTCAAGCCGGCAGCGTTCCTCGAACTGCTCCATCCATTCAATCGATTTTACAATTTTTTGGGCCGATTTTTCCCCGAGACCATCGAGCGAGGCCACACGCCCATCCTGGCAAGCCTCTTTTAGCTCCTCAAGCTCGCTGATGCCCAGCTCTTTGTGGATTTTGGCGATATTTTTCGGTCCGAGCCCGGAAATATCCAGCCATTTGATGACCCCTTCCGGGATTTTCGCGCGCAGATCTTCCAGTACATCGATCTTGCCGGTCTCTGCGTATGATTTTATATCCTCCGCGATCGAGGATCCAATCCCCTTGATGTCGGTCAGGGTGTCGCTTGTAATGTAGGTGTTAATATCTTCGCCCAGCCCCTCAATCGTTTGAGCAGCCCGGTCAAAAGCGATGGCACGAAACCGGTTTTCACCGGCCAGTTGCATCAGTTGGTAAATTTCGCGAAGCCGCCGGGCGACCTCCTGGTTGCTTACAGACATATTGAAATAGGTTTAATCGGTTTGATATGCATTTTCTTGTGAGAGCTAAAATCAAAAATACAATCTTCAAAAGCAGTAAAAATATTCTTTCCTTTTTAAAACATACAGCTCTCGGCCATTTTGTGGTTTAGAAACCATTTAGTACTATCTATCATTCAGTGAGAAGTGAGAAGTGAGAAGTGAGAAGTGAGAAGTGAGAAGTGGTCCTATGATCAAGCGAATTCATAAACTGTTATTATATGTGGCCGGGTTTCTGCTGGTTTCCCCGGTATTGGTGCAGGCGCAGTCTGACTTGCAGTCGCCGGAAGATTTTTTGGGATACAAACTGGGTGCGGAATGGACTCCCCATTATAAAGTGATGGACTACATCAGGCAGGTGGCCGGGGCCTCCCCGATGGTTCAGCTGCAGCAGTATGGGAGATCTAACGAAGGGCGTGCACTCACATACCTGATTGTTTCCTCGGAAGAAAATATTGGTCGATCTGAAGAAATTCGCATTAACAACCTGAGGCGCACCGGCCTGGCAGAGGGGAGTTCCACGGAAGACTCAACCGCTATCGTCTGGTTGAGTTACAACGTGCACGGTAATGAGGCCTCCGGCAGCGAGGCGGCCATGAAAACGCTCTACGAGCTGGTCCGTCCCGGCAATGACCATGTCGGCCGGTGGCTGAAAAATACGATGGTCATCATGGATCCGATGCTGAATCCCGACGGACGCGACCGGTATGTCCACTGGTACAAAGAGACGGCGGGGGACGAGGCAAATCCACATGCCGATGCCCGAGAGCACAACGAGCCGTGGCCGGGGGGACGTACCAACCACTATTATTTTGATCTGAACCGGGACTGGGCGTGGCTGACGCAGAAAGAATCGCGCCAGCGCAACGAAATTTTTCAGCAATGGTTGCCTCACATCCACGTGGATTTTCACGAGCAGAACCACAACGCCCCCTACTATTTTGCCCCGGCCGCCGAACCGTTTCACAAGGCGATAACGGAATGGCAGCGCCAGTTTCAGTACACCATCGGGAAAAACCACGCAGACTATTTTGATGCCAACAACTGGCTCTACTTTACCCGCGAGGTTTTCGATCTTTTTTATCCAAGCTACGGGGATACCTACCCCACCTATAACGGGTCCATCGGGATGACCTACGAGCAGGCCGGCCAGGCGGGACTCCGCATCATCCAGGCAGAAGGGGACACCCTGACACTCAGAGATCGGCTGACGCACCACGTCACCACCGGCCTTTCGACGATTGAGATAGCCTCCCGACATGCTAAAGAGATCGTGCACGAGTTTGCCGCCTATTACCGGCAGTCGCGCGAAAACCCGGCGGGCAAATACAAAACGTACGTAATCAGCGGTGATAATAATCCCGACAAACTCCGCTCGCTGTTCAGCCTGTTGGAAAAGCACCGGGTGCGGTACGGCATGGCACCGCGGGAAGAGACCTATACCGGGAACAACTATCAAACCGGGGAGTACGAGCAGTTTGATCTCACAACGGACGATTACCTTGTAAGTGCATACCAACCGAAGTCGGTGTTGGCACGCATCTTTTTTGAGCCAAATCCGGAGTTGACCGATTCCGTCACCTACGATATTACCGCATGGGGACAACATTACGCTTTTGGTTTGGATGGGTACGCCTTGAAGGAGCGTGTCGATCCCGTTCCCGGCCAACCGCCGGTCCCCCGGGTACAGAATGAGGGTGCGGGAACTCCCTATGCCTACCTGGCTGAATGGAAGTCGTTGAGCGATATGCGGATGGTGGCAGCCCTGCTCCAAAAGGGCATTGAC
The DNA here is from genome assembly GCF_043951865.1 of Halalkalibaculum sp. DA3122. Lineage (NCBI taxonomy): Bacteria > Pseudomonadati > Balneolota > Balneolia > Balneolales > Balneolaceae > Halalkalibaculum > Halalkalibaculum sp. DA3122. The sequence goes on along the minus strand of NZ_JBINJF010000008.1, from coordinate 83,522 downwards.
ATCCATATTGCCGGCAGTCAATTTGTTATTGACGGTACCAGGTACGATCCGGGGACGCTGGTGATTACGCGGAATGCAAACGCGGAGCTCGGAGCTCAATTTGACCAGGTTGTTCAACAGACAGCAAACGGTTTCGGGCAGCCGCTGTACCCCGTCTCCACAGGTTGGGTGGATTCCGGTCCCAATTTTGGATCTGATTCGTTTCGCTTTTTAGAAAAGCCAAGGGTGGCGGTCCTTTCCGGTAAAGGTACTTCCGCCGGCAACGTAGGTGAAATATGGCACTTTTTTGACCGGCAGATTAATTATCCCGTCACGCTGGTGGACTCCGGCTATTTTGACAATGTAGATTTGCAAAGGTATGATCTGCTCATTTTACCAGGCGGTAGTTACGCGGGCATCATTGATGACGATCGCCTGCGAGCCATAAGGGAGTGGGTCGCCGGCGGGGGAAGACTGGTTGCATTGCGGCAGGCCAACGCTTTTCTGTCTGGCAGGGAGGGATTTTCCCTGACTACAAAAGAGGAGAGCAAATCTAAAGACAGTGATCCCGCTTACGGCACTTCATTTTATAAACAGCAGAGAGAACGGGTCAGCGAAGCGAACAGCGGATCTGTCTTCAAAATTTTGATTGATGCCTCGCATCCGCTCGGGTACGGGCTCGGAGACACCTATTTTTCTCTTAAGCTGGATACCGACGCATATCGCTACCTGCAGGATGGGTGGAATGTCGGGATTGCCCGAAAAGATGCCCACCTGAGTGGATTTATCGGCTACAGGGCCGAGCAGGAACTGGAACAAACGCTGACGTTCGGGGTTCAGGAGATCGGGGAGGGAAGAGTGGTGTATATGATCGATAATCCCCTGTTCCGCGCTTTTTGGCACAACGGGAACCTGCTCTTTGGGAATGCGGTATTCATGGTGGGACAGTAACTGATGGCAAACGCCAGACGTGAGAGGTGATACGATTCTTTAAAGGTTAGTTAAATTTAGGAGATAAGTTACGGGCTATATCAGGTGTTCACGCTTGGAAGAACCATGGGAAGTAAGCAATTTTTTAAATGTACTGGGAGTCTGTCGGACTTAGCTAAACCTATTGCAAAAGCGTCAGATTTGGCCATATTTCGTGCTCTTTTTCGGCAAATAGAACCACTGTTCCCCTCAAAAGAATCACGAAATCTGTCTCAAACTGACATATTTTCGTAACGATTTTCTAAGTCCGACAGACTCCTGGATGGTATATTTATAAAGCGTCGAAATTCTTAATGATTGGAAAAATGCGACCGCTTAAAACCGGATATCGAGGGTTAGCTCCTCCTCTCCACGCTGGACGGTAACGGTACCGGTTTCCCCTTCTTCGAGCCCGCCCAGAATCTCCATATATTCATAGATATCCTTCAGGGGCTGGCCATCCAGCTTTATGATTACATCTCCACTCCGGAGTCCGGCCCGCCCGGCTGGTCCACCGGCGTTGACCCCTGTAATTCGCATGCCGGTGCCGTCAAAGCCGTAATCCGGCGTTACGCCAAGGGTCACGCCCTTCATGCTAATCCCCTTCTGCTGTTCACTGGCCGGAACTTCCGTGAATGTAAGCTCGCTGCCAGGTTTGTCCAGCTGTTGTATCACGCGGCGCACATGCTCCAGCACCTTGTCCTGGCCGTCATAATTAATCTGCCCGGCGTCGTCAGTGGGACGGTGGTAGTCGCCGTGGGTACCGGTGAAGTAGTGCAGTACGGGAATCTGCTTGTTATAGAAGCTGGTGTGGTCGCTGGCTCCCGTTCCATCTGCCGAAGTCTCGATCTGAAGCGAGTCGGTGTTGGCTTCTGCTATGAGTTGCTCCCACCGCTCAGCGGAGCCGGTGCCGAAAATGAGCAGTTTGTTATCCTGCAGTCGCCCGATCATATCGAGGTTGATCATCGCCTCGACCTGCTCTGCCGGTACCGGCAGCTGGTCGACAAAATGCTGCGATCCCAGCAGGCCGATCTCTTCCCCTGAAAATGCAACAAAGACCAAGCTTTTTCGGGGAGAATTAACCGAAAAGTACTGCGCCAGTTCAAGAATGCCCGCCGTGCCGGAGGCGTTGTCATCGGCTCCGTTGTGGATCTGGTTCCGTCGCCGGTTGGCGAGCGAGCCGTATCCTCCCGTGCCGAGGTGGTCATAATGGGCGCCGATGATCATGTAGGAATCTGGTTCTTCGCTTCCGTTTATGATTCCCACTACGTTCCGGGAGAGAAGAGGCCGTTCCCGCTGCCGGGAGGTATCCCCCTGGGGCGGATTGTGGAGATGGTCTGTGGTCACGGTGAAAGGCTGAAAGTAGGTATCGTCTTCGCCCAGTGGTGCAATCCCGAATTGATTGAAGGCATCGGCAATGTAGTTGGCTGCGATCGCTTCCCCGGCCGTGCCTGTTGCACGGCCCCGCAGCGAATCACTGGCAAGAAACTGGATATGGGTCCTGATATCGCCGGGTTCAATGGTGGCGGAAAGTCGTGCCTGGGGCGCTTCCGGGGACGACTGTTCCGGTCCGCATGAAATAAAAAAGAACATGAATGCCAGTAATACCGGGGTTCTACCGTTCATAGCAACAATTGAGTTAAGCAGTACCTGAAAATCGGGAATACAGCATGAAAGTTGCAACAGTAAATCACTTTGTTACAATATAAAATGATTGGCAAAGACCTTTGCAGAACCTGCTATTTTGTTGGGAGGGAGTTGTACTGTCGACCTTATTGAGCTTTTAACGGGAGTACAACTCCCTCAGAACGAAGAAGTGAGGGTTTTGCAAAACCCTCTGGTATTTATCTTTGAAAGATTTTCGAGTAGCATTATATTTACGGCACATACAAATACACACTCACAATGGTTGGGGGTGCTTGCAACAGCGGGCTGAGATCATACCCTAAGAACCTGAACCGGTTAACACCGGCGTAGGGAAACCTGGAGTTCCCATGCTTCAGCACTTCTTGCAAGTTTACCTCCTCCTCTTATAAACAAATAAGATGGAGGATTTTTTCATGTTTACTCACATCACACGTTTTGCAGCAGGAGCGGTATTCCTGTGTTTTATTCAATTTTTTAACCAGAATACGGCCTTGAGCCAGACTGTCGCGGGGGCTGTCATCGATGCCCGGTCCAGCGAGCCCCTCGCAGGGGCCCATGTTGTCCAGGAGGGCACCCAAAACGGGACCACAACAGCCGCGGACGGCAGTTTTAAGCTGCTCCTGGTCGATGGTGGATTAAAAAAAGTCACGGTTTCATTTGTTGGCTACAGGTCAAAATCGATTAATATTGAGGAGCGGGGAGGCGGCGATCTCCGCATTGCCCTTGTTCCGGAATCGGTGATGAGCAGCGAAGTGTTTGTTCGGGCGCTGCGGGTGGATGAGGCCTCACCGATGGCCTACGAAAATATCGAGCGCGAAGAGATCGAAAAGAGGAATCTCGGCCAGGATATCCCATACCTGGTCAGCTCCACCCCATCGGTGACGACCACGTCAGATGCCGGGACGGGGATCGGGTATACCGGCCTGCGTATTCGCGGCGTCGATCCCACGCGTATCAACGTCACGATTAATGGAATTCCGCTGAATGATGCGGAATCGCATGGAGTTTTTTGGGTTGACCTCCCTGATCTGGCTTCGTCGGTGGAAAATATCCAGATCCAGCGGGGAGTCGGCACTTCAACTCACGGCGCGGGAGCGTTCGGGGGCACGATGAATATCCAGACCTCGACGATGACCCCCGAGCCCTATGGGGAGGTCAATACCGGCTACGGCTCATTCAACACTCAAAAAATAAATGTACAGCTGGGTTCGGGCCTGATGGAAAACGGCTGGCAGTTTGAAGGTCGCCTCTCCAAAATCATCTCGGACGGGTATATCGACCGGGCGACGTCCGACCTGAAATCGATCTACCTGAGCGGTTCCCGGAATGGTGAGCGAAGTCTGCTCAAGGTCGATGTGCTCTCCGGCGTAGAGGAAACCTATCAGGCGTGGAATGGCGTGCCGGAACCGGTGTTGAACGGGAATTCAGATCAGCTTGAAAGGTATATAACCAGTCTCGGCATAGCCGGGGAAAAGGCTGTACATTTTCGCAACAACGTGGGCAACCGGCAGTTCAACGAGTTTACCTACGAGGACCAAACCGACAACTACCAGCAGGATCACTACCAGGTCCACTATTCATACCAGCTGGCGGACCGCTGGAATGCCAACGCCTCGTTTCACTACACCTACGGCCGGGGCTATTACGAGGAGTTTCGCGACGAAGATGACCTCGCAACCTACGGTATCGGGCCGATTCAGATCGGCGGCCAGACCATCACCCAAAGTGACCTGGTACGCCGGCGGTGGCTGGATAATCACTTCTACGGGATTGTCTTTTCCACCGATTACCGGGTTGCGGATCGCTGGTCGGTAACACTGGGCGGGGGATATAATGAGTATGACGGCGACCATTTTGGCGAGGTGATCTGGGCGCGCTACGCCGGCGACAGCCGTATCGAGGAAACCTATTATAACAACAACGGGTTTAAAACCGACTTCAACATCTATGGTAAAGGTCAATACTATTTTACGGAAACACTGAGCGGTTTCCTGGACCTGCAGTTCCGTGAAATAACCTATGATTTTCTGGGCAAGGATACCCAGACTTCGGGGGGATCCGAGCAGATTGTTGATGTGCGACAGAGCGACCGGCTTGGCTTCCTGAATCCCAAACTCGGGTTGGTCTACCGGGTGGATGACCGGCAGCGGGTATACGCATCGTTCAGTGTGGCCAACCGCGAGCCTACGCGCGAAGAGTATGTCAACTCCACGCCGGAAAGTCGCCCCAGCCATGAAACGCTCTATGACTGGGAGCTGGGCTACCGCGCCTCATTCAGCACGTTTTTTGGAGCGGTCAACCTGTATTATATGAACTACAGGAACCAGCTTGCATTGACAGGCGAAATCAACGATGTGGGTGCCAGCATCCGTCAGAATGTCCCTGAAAGTTACCGTGCAGGTGTTGAGCTGCAGGTGGGCACAAAACTGTACCGGGGACTTGAGTGGTCCGGGAATGCCACGTTCAGCCGCAACAGGATTGAAAATTATACCTACTACCTGGGCGGACAGGAGGTGGCAACCTATGAAAATACAGCTCTTTCATTTTCTCCGGCTGTTATCGGAAATTCGGTATTCGGTTTTACCGAAGACCAGTTTTCTGCGGAACTGATCAGTAAATATGTGTCACGCCAGTACCTCGACAATACCGAGACCAAAAGCCGGTCGCTGGATCCCTACGTTTTGCATGATGTCAGGTTGGGATACCGCTTTGTCGACATTCCCTTTGCCCGGGCGGTACAGTTAACGCTCCAGATTAACAATCTGCTGAGTGAAAAATACGAGACCAACGGTTATACCTTCGGATGGGTGGCAGGAGAAGAAGAGCAGCACTTTAATTATTATTATCCGCAGGCAGGGCGCAATGCGATGTTGCAGGTTAAGATGGAGTTTTGAGTCTTGAAAAGGGGGATGGTGACACCCGGTTCACGTTTCCTGCAGTCTTTGCTACTCCTGCTTGGCGCTGGAAACCACGGAGAGTTCATCGTCCTCCTTCGATTTCGTTCTTCTTGTCCTCCGTGCATCGATAACCTGGATCAGGATAGCTCCCGCGATAATTAAAATACAGGCGATAATTTCGAAGAGCGAGGGATTCTGACCGACGGACAGCCAGGCGATGAGGAGGGCGGCGATGGGGACGAGATTCCCGTAGATTACCACCTGCGTGGGTCCAAGAGAGCGGAGGGCCCGAACTTTGACCCACTGCCCTACGCCCACCCCCACAGCCCCTCCGGCAAGGATGGCAATCCAGGTCCACATGCCCAGGTTAAGCCAGGGCTCCTGAATCAGTGAGGGAGATGCAATAAACAGATAGAGGCTGCCCCCGATGAGCGTCCGCATGGCAACCATGCTGATGGACCCGTATTTACGCGCCAGGGGCTTGATCAGGTGAAGTTCCACCACCGTCAATATCAGGGCGATACAGAGAAGAAGATCGCCGAGCCAGTAGCCCTCCACCATTAGTCCGTCGTAGGCAAGGGTAACGGTCCCCAGCCCCGCCAGGGTAACCCCCGCTATGCCGGATTTCCCCATGTTTTCTGTACTCAACAGGTATCCGAAACCGGTGCTGATAGCGGGTCCAAGGGCAAGCCAGATAGAAGCCCGTGCGCCATGGGTAAGGCCCAGTCCCTCGATACCGAGCCAGGGAGCCAGGGTGGCCCCGAATACAGAAACCAGCAGTAGCCGAAACCAGTCTCCTTTTTCAATCTGCGGGAAAAAACGGAACGGTTTATCTGCTACCTTGGCATCATAATAGCACTGGGTATAGAGAACGCTCAGCATCGCCACCCCGCCCATAAAAAAACGGGAGACGCTAAAGGAGATGGGAGCCATCTCCTTTAGCGCCACTTCGGCCAGGATAAAGTTGGCTCCCCATAGAAACGTAAACAGTAAAAGAATACCGTGATGAGATATAGCCTCACCAGAGGTGGTGTTGGTATCTTGTTCTACTTTTTTAATAGGACGTCAGGATGCTGATTCTATCGTAAAAGGCACTTTAATCGTACTCCAGTGTACTACCGCAGTGCCGGAGTCACTGGTAACATCCTCAAAGTAAAACATCAGTTGTTCTATGTGATGAGCCTCTTCCGGGGAAACCTTCACGCGAAGGGCATCCTCACTGCTGTCATAATCGAATGCACCCCACTGGTTGGGAACATTGTTGAATATGACGACCCATTCATCTTCACCAGGAACGGTAAACAGGCCGTATGTTCCGGCTTGCAGCGGCTCTCCCTCGATGAGGACATCATCGGAAAACGTGATGGTGGTGGCCTCATTCGCCCCGGTTCTCCAGACACTACCGTAGGGTTCCAGTCCGCCAAAAACCTGGCGTCCCTTTACGCTGGGGCGCCCATACGTAATGGTTACCTGGGTTGTTCCAATGGTTTGGCTTACCGAGGCGTTGGGACTTACTCTCGCCTCGTTGGTCGCCCGTTCCTGGGCAGAAGCGGAGTAAGCGAATGCAAACATCAGTGCGAACGACAGCGAAACAGATACTAAAAAGCTTTTCATTTTCATCTCGACATAAATTAAGTTTGATTTCCCATTAAGTAACATCCCATAAACAAGAATGGATAAGATTCGTTCTTACCATTGCGAAAGAGCGACCTGCGGGATCTTCCACAACGGAATAAAAAAAATGCACTCCTATAAAAGACAAAGAGTAATGAACTTTAGGCAAAAATAAGCTGATAACATAAATAAATATCTGAAAGAATAAGAACATTAGATTTTAAAAGGTTTTAAAATTCAGTTAACCCTGAAGGACCTATCGTCCACAGTTGAGTCCGGCCTGTAATGTTCAGCAGAAACAGGTTGACCCTGACCCGGTTTAAGGAAGGAAAGAAAATAGAAAAGAGAAGATGTACGAGGCGTATTGTACCAGTGGTGCCTACCGCCATCATGCGAACGTTTGCATCTATAAAGGTCTGATTCCCCGCCCAGCTGGCGTTTGCGGGGCGTATCCCGTTTAATTTACAGTCACCCGTTTTCTTTGAGCATGTGGGAAAACTCCGTTCGAAATTTTTTAAGCTTGGGTGCTATGATGACCTGGCAGTACCCGGCATTGGGATTGTTTTCATAATAGTTTTGATGATAATTTTCCGCCGTCGTATAGTTTTTGACGGGCGAAATTTCAGTCACGATCGGGTCCTCCCATAAATCGGAGCGATCGACCTCCTCCATCGATTGTTCAGCTATTTTTTTCTGCTCTTCATTGTGATAAAAAATAGCCGACCGGTATTGAGGGCCCACATCCGGTCCCTGCCTGTTCAGCGTGGTGGGGTTGTGCGTGTGCCAAAAAACGGTAAGCAGCTGGTCAAAAGAGATCACTTCCGGGTCGTAAACGATGCGAGCGACCTCTGCATGGCCGGTGTTGCCCGAGGCCACCTGCTTGTAAGTGGGATTTTGCTCCTCTCCACCGGCGTAACCGGCCTCTACGTGTTTGACGCCCTTTAATTCTTCAAACACTGCTTCAACACACCAGAAGCATCCCGCTCCAAGCGTGGCTTGTTCAAAATTTGTATTGCTCATATCAAATGATTCGGTTGAACGGTTGTTTTGTGCTTTCGAAGAACACGCCAATATTACAAAAATTGGCAGCAGAAGGAGATATAGATTCTTGTATTTCATAGGATGCACACCATGTCTGTTTTGCATTGATACCTCACAGTACGCAATAACAACGGTTTCGGATTTATCATTTCTTGTCTAAGACAAAATTGGGGCGGTGGATCGCGATGGATGCCGGGGATATTGACAACGACGGAGACCTGGACCTGGTGCTGGGCAATTTTTCACGCCGCTTCATGAGCAAGTTCAACGTGGAGCCCACCTGGAATACCCGGCTTCCGATTGTCGTTCTAAGAAATAACACGCAGTAGCGGGCAGCAAATTGGCACCCTGCTGTGTTGAAGCGGAAATAATCTGCTCAAGGTCTATAATAGGATCTCTGTACAATTTTTTCTCTTCGCCTTACTTTTGGAAAAAATATGGGTGAGGGAATACAGCCTAAAATACGATTATGAGATCGATGTTAATGATGCGTTTTTGACAAGACGCTCTACTTTTTTTTGAGAAGTTCTTTCATCCTGCCGGACACTGCTGTAGGCATGAAGGGAAAAATGGGTTCCGTGGGTTTGAAGCGACCGGCAAAGGGTGCCGGCGTTTCCCGGTGAGACGCCGCCGCCGACCACCAGTTCAATTCGATTCCGGGCCTGCTCCAGCATTGAGGCAAGCTTCGGGAGGCCCGTAAGTGCTGAGCCGGGTTCGCCCCAGGGATTTCCTGACGTGAGCACGCGATCGATCCCCATCTCTATAAGCTGCTCCAGAGACTCAGAGGGGTTCGGGGTGGCATCAAACGCGCGGTGGAACGTGGTTGCCAGGTCGTATTTTTTAGCCGCCTCCGCCAGGCGCAGAGTGGCAGAACGGTTGATCGTATGGTCCGTATGATGTAAGGCGCCAAATACCACTCCATCTGCACCCTGTCGGGCCGCTCCTTCAATCTGGGCAATCATCTCGGTGACAGTTTGTGGAGTGTAGAAAAAATCTCCCTTTCGGGGACGGATCATCACCAGCAGTCCCGGCCGTTCGCGGAACGTTTTTCGTGCAACATCGATCAGCTTTTTTTGTGGAGTGAGTCCGTCGTGATGCATCGCGCCACACAGCTCGATGCGGCCCGCTCCCCCCTGGAAGGCCGCAGAAACGGAGCGGCGGACCGATTCTTCCCGGTCGGCGTTGATACAAATTTCGATCTGTACAGGCATGCTGTTTTTTTATTTCTTTTGCAGGCTGTCACGTCGCCGTTTCAACTCCTTCCAGGTAGTCAGGATAATTCCCTCCTTTTCGATATAGTTTTTTAGCCGTGTACTGGTCATCGCCAGCATATCGGCCTTGCGGAGAGTGCCCGAATCGGATATTTGGGCAAACGTTTCCGAGGGATCGGTACAGTGCATGATCATCATGGTTACGCCCGGTTCCAGGTGCTCAAAGGAATCGATATATTTTTGTGTCCAGTAGGCCTGTAGCTTTTTGTCTGAATCGGCCACTTCCCGGGGAATCTCCCACCCGTAACTGAAATTGTGGAGGTCATCGAGCACGGGGAGCCCGGCCGCCCAGAGTTTTCGCCCGGCTTCCTGCATCTGCTGATGTTGATCAGAAGTAAGCTGGCGCTGCTGCCGGATTAGCGTACTATGCCCCGCGGGAAACATAACGGGAATCTGGTATTCAATTCCCAGATTTATATAAATTTGCATCAGGTCTGCTGTGGCAAAGAGTGTTCCCATGTGGGAATCCAGATGGGTTGGACTAAATCCCATATTCCGTGCAAGCTCGATCTGGGCCCGGATCTCGTCCTCTACCTCGTCCGGTTCGGCATGTTGTACGACCTCCTCCACCGAGGGATAAAAAGCCCCTTGGCGGTCTGCCAGGCTCGGATTGCAGGTGGCCCCGCTGACCGGTCCCCACCGGTAGTTGTCCCATTCGGAGGTGAGCGTGAGGTGCAGGCCGGCATCGATATCGGGATGTTGCTTGTAGTATCGGGCAAACTCCGGTACCCATGCGCAGGGCATCATAATGCTGAGGGAGTTGGCAACGCCCTTCTCCATGGCATGGATCGCGCCCCGGTTGGAGTCGTGCGACATCCCCACATCATCGATATGCATGATGAGTACGGTCGCGTTTTCCGGGAATCCCAGCTTTTCGGCGTAGGTTTGGTCCTGTGCTTCAGCGGTACTGCTTTTGGCAGAAATGATTGACATTGATATCAGCACAACAGCCAGGGAGGTATGCGTCAGATATATTTCCATGCGTTTTTAGAAGGATGTTGGAGTTTTACGTTGTATCAGTGATGATTGCTACTCCCTGGCATTAAACGCCGGCTTTTTCGATAACGCCGAGCGTTTTTTGGAGACCGGTATCGGCTACTTCCTGCAGGTCGCGCTCCCAGTAATCCGGGTTATAAAGTTCCAGCGAAATGCATCCTTTATACCCAGTTGCTTTCAGATCCTTCAGGATATCGGGAAGGGGCAGGATGCCGTCGCCGGGGAATACGCGATGCCGGTCCTCCATCTGGTCCGGGGCCGGCGATTCGGGGGCATCGGCAAACTGGAAGATGGCGATTGAGTTGCCGTCCAGCAGCGACAAGCCGTTGAATCCGCCCTGGCTGATATACATGTGGAACGTATCGGGGATAACAAGCGCCTGCGGGTGATCCGCGTTCATCGCCACGGCGGCCGCCTCACCGAGCGTCTTCAGCGGGAAAAACTTCACAAACACGATGGCCGGCTTTATGCCATAATCGTTGAGGCCGATCTCGATAATGTCGTGATAGCGTTCGGCCACCCAGCGGAGATCGTAGTTCTCCCCCACCGTATTGGGGATGGTCTGGACGTGCTCGGACCCGATATCGGAAGCCATCCGCATGCGCCGCCGTGTATCCTTTAAAGAATTTTCCCACTCATCCCGGGTGGGCGGCAGCGCGTTCCAGAGGCCGATGACGCTCGGTACAAACAGGCCGCGATCCTTGATTTCCTGCCCCAGGGCCTTCAGGTCGCCGCCCTCTTCTTCAAACTCCTCCAGCTCGCCGTCCCACGGCTCAATGGCATCGAACCCGGCTTTGTCGGCGATTTCCACTTTTTCCCTCAGGGATGCCGGTCGGATAGTGGCGGTATCCAGGCAGATTGGCCATGGACTTTTCCCATCCTGGTACCGGTGATCGTCAGGTTTTGACTGTTGGCCGCTGGCCTCAGACTGTTTCGGCAGCGCCGCTCCCAGCAGTCCCGCTGCCCCTAATCCCAGAAAATTTCGTCGTTTCATAAATACCGTGCGTTTGTGATTAACATTACCTGGCCCCGCTCCTGGTCGGGAGGGAGATCTGAATTCCATATAAAAATAGCACTTCTGAGGAAGGATCAAAGTGGGGGGCTGAGATGGACGGATCCTGAAGGAATACCAAATGAAAGAACTATTTTGATAACCGTTGTTTTGCAGGACTTCTGCATTTTCATGCATTCGAAATCCTCGTTCCGCCTCTTGTGTCACTTTCCTTTTTCAAAAAAGCCATTTCTTTAGTATTTATGCAGCAGCATCAAATTGAGAACAACATACCGCTATGTCCAACTACCTGGTCGAGTAGTACCTCAAAGAAGGTGAAAAAGTTATTCGTTACGGCGGATCACGTAAAGAAACCTCCATCCGCAACACTTTTCACAAACTGTTTAAGCGCGTGTGCACCGTTAGCGTGGAAACGGTAGTTATTCAGGATAAGATGTGTGCAGTGACTGGATTAAAATATTGGTTAGTTGATTAAGTTAATTCTTCTGGCTTTCCTTCTTTAAAGAGGAACTCTTTGTCCTGTATTGTGGATTATGAATCTTGATGGGACCCACCCTAAGTCCCTATTGGGGAAGAGGGACTTAGGGTGAATGATCCGTTGAGTAACGATGGCAGGTCACATTGTAAAACACGCTAAACGTGTTCAGTTACCGTTGACCCCGGATCGCCTTAATCCGCTCAAGCACCGGCGGGTGCGAGTAATTCAGAAACACATAAAACGGGTGCGGCGTCAGGTTGGAGAGGTTGTCTTTGGAGAGCTTTTTGAGGGCCTGCACCATCGTTTCAGGCTGGCGGGTGGTTTCAGCGGCGAAGCGGTCGGCCTGGAACTCGTGCTTGCGGGAGATGACCTGCATGAATATGGAGAGAATCATGTCAATGGGCGCATAGAGCATCCCGAAAAAGATGAGGCCGGTATAGACCGAAGGCTGCTCCATGTAAAAAGCCTCGTAGAGCCCCCCTGCATTAAGGAAAACCGAAAGCAGGAAAAACATTATGCCGGTCTGGAGGATGCTGATTGCCATATTCTGGATGATATGTTTTTTCTTGTAGTGGCCCACCTCGTGTGCCAGCACGGCCACCAGCTCGTCGTCGGTGTGTTTTTCGATGAGCGTGTCGTACAGGGCGATCCGCTTGTTTTTGCCAAATCCGGTAAAAAAGGCGTTCGACTTGGAGGATCGCTTCGAGCCGTCCATCACAAAAATACCCTGCAGCGGGAAATTGACGCTGGCGGCCATATTCTCAATTTTCTGGCGGAGCTCACCATCCTCCAGCGGCTCAAAATCATTGAAAAGGGGCATGATCCAGGTGGGGGCGATGAACTGTACGAAGAGGGTAAAGGCGGTGACGGCGCCCCAGGCGTAGAGCCAGCCGTAGGTTTCGAAGTAGGTGAAAAAGGCCAGGATGCCGGCCAGCAGCGGTCCGCCCAGCACGATGCCCAGGCCCAGGCCTTTCAGCATATCCAGCACAAAGGTTTTGGGAGTTGTTTTGTTGAACCCGAATTTTTCCTCAATTACAAACGTGGAATAGATGGAAAACGGCAGCGACAGGATGCTTTTGGCCAGAATCAGTATGCCGATATAGGTCAGGCCGGTCCAGATGGCGCCGAGTTCCCAGCCGCGAACAATTTGGTCGAGCCAGTTGAATCCGCCCGCAAACCAAAACACCAGTATTAACACCAGGCTAAAGGCTGAGCTTACGAATCCGAATTTGGTGTTTACGCGCGTATATTCCTGGGAGCGCCGGTAGGTCTCCTCATCGTATACGCCCTCAAACTCCTCCGGCAGTTCCGGCTTCAGGGCTTGTAAATTGTAATAATCTGCGACCAGGTTCAGCAGGTAATCTGCCAGCAGCGTGGCAAGGATGATTATACCGAAAATGTTCATGCGGGATGGTTGTTGCTGTTTAATTTTTGACTCAAGGTAAACTAAATGAATTAATTAGTAAAAGAGGCTTTTGCAAAATCCTTTTCCACAAAATCATTTTTTATGAACAAGAACTTATTTAGTATCATCCTGCAATGAACTTAAGCGGTCAGTTTACGTGTTCGTATCATTCGGGATGGGTCCCGCTGCGTAGATTGAGCCATATTTCGCTGCATTTTAAACAAAAAAACGTTAGATGACTGACCATTCAAGTGATCAGGAACTGGCCCGCGACCTGGGGTTTCTCGAAGCCTACACTATTGGAGTTGGCACGATGATCGGCGCCGGCATTTTCGTGCTCCCCGGTATTGTTGCCAACAACGCGGGGCCGGCAGGCATGATTTCATTTGCCATCGGCGGGGTCGTGTCGCTACTTACGGCGCTCTCCCTTTCTGAACTGGCTACCGGTATGCCCAAGGCGGGGGGCAGCTACTACTACGTGAACCGAGCGATGGGCAGTTTTTTCGGCTCTATTGTAGGCTGGAGCATGTGGGCGGGGCTCATGTTCGCCACGGCTTTTTACATGCTGGGATTTGGACAGTATTTAACTTTTTTCTGGGGCAATATTCCCGTGGCCTGGTCTGCGCTGGTCATGGCCTTTCTGCTTATTGGCGTAAACTATCGGGGCGTTAAAGAAGCCGGGGTGCTGCAGAACCTGATTGTCGTTCTGCTGATTGGGTTTATCATTGTATTTTTGGCTTTTGGAGTATTTAATATCGACTGGTCCGTATTTCGCCCGTTCAATCCCAATGGATGGGGAGCCGTGGCCTCCACGGCGGCCACCGTCTATGTTTCGTTTATTGGGTTTGAAGTTATCGCAACCAGTGCGGAAGAGATCAAAGATCCCGGTCGCAACCTGCCCCTGTCGATGATCGCCTCGGTGCTGACGCCCATGATATTCTACGTGTTGGTGATGCTGGTTTCCACGGGAGTGCTGCCGGTGGTCGATCTGGCCGCCTCTAATATTCCGGTGGCCGATGTGGCAAGCGAATACCTGGGCACGATTGGTGCGTTAATGATGGTAGTGGGGGCTCTTCTTGCCACGGTATCCAGTGCCAATGCCTCCATTCTGTCTGCTGCGCGTGTCAACTTTGCGATGGGGCGCGATAAAATTCTCACCAGCTGGCTCAACAAAATTCACAGTAAATTTCGCACTCCCTTCCGGGCCATTCTGATCACAGGAGTGGTTATTCTCCTGCTTATCGGTGTTGGAGTTGGTATTGAAACGCTGGCAGATGTAGCCAGCTTTTTATATCTCATCACCTATGCACTTGTCCATGTGGCGGTCATCGTCATGCGACGTGCCGAGCCCGAGGATTACAATCCTGACTTTAAATTGTCGTCTTGGGCATACCCGATTATTCCCCTGCTTGGGTCGTTTTCATGTCTGGTGATCGTAGCTCAAATGCGTCCGCTTGTTCTTGCCATCGGCGGAGGTATTATCATAGTGGGTGTTCTGTGGTATTTCGGCTATGCCGCCAGCCGTGCACTCAAGCCCAGCCTCGTTGGCGATGCTATTGCCGCCCGAAGTCAAACCCCGGCTCCCAATGAACGGTATCGCATTGTTATCCCCGTGGCCAATCCCCAGACCGAGCAGCATCTTATCAATGTTGGGGGAGCCATCGGCGCCAACTACGGCGAAGCGGAGATCGTGGCTGTCAGCGTTCTCCAGGTTCCGCAGCAGACCTCTCTCGAGCAGAGCATAGAGTATGAAGATGAACGGATTCGCCGCCAGCAGGACCTGTTGAACAGTGCTCGCAAGACGGCCCAGCAGGGGGGGCTGGGTCTTCGCACGCGTGCTATTGTGGCCCACAGCATCAGTTCAACGGTCTTAAACGTCCTTAAAGAGGAACGGGCGCAGCATCTTGTGCTCGGCTGGAGTGGCAAGCGCAAGCGGTACCAACATATCCTGGGCTCCAATATCGACCATATTGTGGACGAAGCCACCTGCGAGATAACGCTTGTCAAGGCCGGCAGTCAGCCGGTGAAAGATATCGTCGTCCTGGTGGGCACCGGACCAAACACCATATTGGCGGTAAAACGGGGATACGATTTGGCCTCCCATACCGCCGGAGCTTCCCTTACCTTATTAACGGTACAACAACCAGGTTCTGATGAGCAGGCAGATCCCAAATCAGAGGGAGAAGGCCGTATCCGTTCCGTAGCCCATGAAGCCGGTATAGACTCCGGGCAGTATCATTCAGAAGTTATGATATCCGATAATGTTCGAGAAGCGTTGCTGGGAGCTACCAAAGACTATGATACCGTATGTATCGGTGCAACAAGGAGTACGGCGATCCGGCAAGCCCTGTTTGGCTCCATTCCGGAAGAGATCGGCGAGCACTCCGATGGCACCGTTATTATAACGCGGAACCGGGAATACAAACCCCGTTCTGTGACGGAAGGTATTATCGAGCGGCTTTCGAGGTAGGATTGGTTTTATTCGCCATAACGCGTTTACCAGCTGCCAACTTGCTTAAATATCTAATTCGGGGTCAATCCTTCTGATCTTCCCGAAAGTGTTCGGGACAGGCTCCTCTCCAGGGAGGTATTCGTTGGTAGAAATGGGCAGCTTCATCAAGAGAAGAGGGATTCAGGGAGATTGAACCTTTGGCTAAAGAAAGCAAGTTTTTTGTTGTAATTTCCCAAGTCGGACGCCGAGTTAATTCGTCTCAAGCAGCTTATCAACATCTTCTTTACGCCCCACCAGCAAAAAATGGTCACCTTCCTTGATCGTTGTTTTCCCCGACAGTATGCCGATCGGTTTATATTGCTTTTCGGGACCGATTTCGCTATCCACCGGTACCAGGCGTTTTATCGTAATTAAATTGAGCTCATATCGCTTGCGAATTTCGAGCTCTTCCAGGCTGTATCCAACCATGGACGCGGGAGCTTCTACCTCAAACATCGCCAGTCCTTCGCCAATATCAAATACATCCGACATCCCCCGCCGCACTAATGAAGTTCCCATGCGCTCCGCTACCTGCCGCTCGGGATGAATAATATCGGTAATGCCAATTTGTTCCAGTATCTGTTCCTGGATGCGGCTGCCTGCCCGCCCATATACCTCTTTAACCCCGGCGTTAAGCAGGTGCATGGCAATAAGGGCCACCGGCTCAAAGGTTTCGCCAATGGATATGACCGCTACATCCACATTGGTAATGCCGTGGCTTTCCAGAAGCTCGGGATCAGTTGCATCAAAACAGATCGCATCAGAGACATACTCCTTCACCTGGTTGATATGCTCCATGTTGTTGTCAATGGCGATAACATAGGCCCCCTCCTCGGAAAGTTTTTTAGCCAGGGCGCTTCCAAAAGCTCCGATGCCGATAATTGCAAAATGCAGGTCACTTCGTCGTTTCATAATGGATAACGTTAATCATTAATCTTAGGATACCATAATATCTTCTTCGGGATATTTGTACTTGTTCGTATCCACCTTGCTGGCAAAGGCGGCCATAAAGGTGAGGATGCCCACCCGGCCTAAAAACATGGAGACGACAATAATGAACTTGCCCCACGATGTTAAATCACCGGTAATACCTCGCGACAATCCCACCGTGGCAAAAGCCGACACTTCTTCAAAAAACAGATCCATAAACGCATGATCTTCTACCAGCGACAATAAAATGGTACTGATACTGATGCAGGATGCGGCTAATAAGATGACGGTCATAGCCCGAAAGATTACCTGGTTGGGCACCGTTCGCTTAAACAGCTCCATCTTGTTATATCCGCGCACGGTCATCACAATAGATCGCATGACGACTGCAAATGTCGTGGTTTTTATTCCCCCGGCGGTGGAGGCCGGCGATCCCCCAATAAACATGAGTGTGAGCATCACCAGGGTCGCGGATATGCCGATAGCCCCGGTATCAATGGTGTTAAAGCCCGCCGTACGTGTGGTAATACTTTGAAACAGGGACGCCATAATCTTGTTTCCCCAGGAAAATCCGGCCAGCGTCCCGTTCCATTCCATTGCTAAAATCAACACGGTGCCGGCCGCAATAAGCACGGCTGTGGAAACAAGGACCGTCCGCGTATGGATCGACAGGCGCCTTCGCCACCGCGAGCGATCGGTTTGGGTTCTGATCATCTCCCAAATGACGGTAAAGCCCAAACCTCCTAAAACAATGAGGATCATGGTGGTAATATTAATCCCCAGGCTGGTGGCATTCAATGGGTCAGCCAGGCTGTTGGTAAACAGCGAAAATCCCGCATTGCAAAAAGCCGATATTGCATGAAACACAGAAAACAGAATTTTTTGTCCCTGACTGGGAAAACTCACCTCCCAGCTAAGGTAGTAACCAACAGCACCGATCGCCTCAACCAGAAATGTAAAACCCACCACTCGCTTTAGCGTAGCGGTTACCAAGCTGGTATTGCTTTCTCCGACTACATCTTTCAGGGTATTCATCTGGCCCACGCCCAGCCCGCCGCTGATGAACAAAAACAGGAAGGTGGCAAATGTGACAATGCCGATTCCGCCCAGCTGGATTAAGGCAAGAATCACCAGTTCCCCAAACAGCGTGAAGTGCGTGGCCGTATCCACCACAATGAGCCCGGTTACACACACGGCACTGGTGGAAGTAAACAGCGCATCAATAAAAACAAGTCCCTGGCCATCCTGGGTGGCGCCGGGCAGCATCAGCAGAAACGTGCCGCCAACAATGAGCGACAGGAAACTATAGACTAAAAAGCGGCCGGTATTCTCTTGTTGATCCAGTAGTTCGGGCAGGTACTGCAGAAATTTTACCACAACTACAAACAGCAGGTAGCCTTTCAGAAACTGCAGGAACACCCCTTCCGGGTTGGGCGCGTCGCCGGATAGATAGTCTATAATGCCGATCGACGAAATTCCAATATCAATTAATAAAAAGATCGAAAACAGGGAAACGACCGCCTCGAACCAGCGTCTCTTGAGATAGGTTTTGCGATCACTGGTCAATATCAGCCGGAGTATAAAGCTGGCAACGAACCCAAACAGGATCCATCCCTCGATCTGGCGGTTCAGGTGAGTAAGTTCGGGCGTCAGCTCAAAACCGATGGGGATAAGGATGCTGGCCACCACCAGCAGGCTAAGCAGTACGGTAAAGGCCCGCAGGTACGGATGCGCCACCTTGTCGATTTCATAGATGTCGTCCTGCAGATAGTGGAGGGTTAGGTTGGCCTCTTTTTTAAAGCTCCGCCACCGGCG
Organism: Halalkalibaculum sp. DA3122; assembly: GCF_043951865.1. Taxonomy (NCBI): domain Bacteria; kingdom Pseudomonadati; phylum Balneolota; class Balneolia; order Balneolales; family Balneolaceae; genus Halalkalibaculum; species Halalkalibaculum sp. DA3122. Next base: position 64,977 of record NZ_JBINJF010000008.1, on the reverse strand, counting down.
AAGCAGTCTGACCCACTTTTGTTTCCAGTCGTAAGGAAATTTCATGCACCGAATCTAAAAACTTATTACCAGACTACAAACATCGGGTTTTTATTGCAGGCGCTCAATGTAGAAATGTTCGTCTGGCTGATCGCTGTTTTCCTCCGTAACGAGTTTTACGCAATAGGTTTGAGTGGGTGTGTCATCATCCGAATAGGTGGACACTTTTACCTTTATGTTGGATACGGGCAGTAGCTTTTTCGTTTGTTTTTTTAACCCACAAAGCTCCCTGCTTAACTTTTGAATCTGCACTTCAAGTAGCTGAAGCTTCTTCTCATATTGTTTTACCTGCTTTCCGAACTCCAGCGACTCCTGGTAGGAGAGTTGCTGTTTGTCAGCAGTCGGCTTTTGCTGCTGCAGTTCCTCTTTTTGCAATTCTAGTGATTCCAATTGCTGTTGATGCTCGAGGATATCCTGCGCTTTTTCAGCCAGCAGGTGCTCTTTGCGGGAAATATCGTCCATTGTTGCTTCCATTATTCTTCGCTGTCAATTAAAGAATTATTTTCAAATTGGGTGATGTCGTGCTCATCCAGGAACCGGTCAATAGCGTTCTTAATTTTTTCTCGCGCTTCCACTGGCGTTGCTGCCTGCTCCACAAAATCGACCTTCATATTTGGTTGATCCTGAAGCACAGCTTTAGCGATAAGTTTGGTTCTTAATGTTTCTCCCTCTGAGGGATCCACCTCACTGACCTCAAAGATTGAAGCACCCTTGTAAAAGTCTAAAAATGTTGCCATCGTCCAGTATCAATTATAAAACCCAGCAATATCGCTGGTTAATTTTATTTAGTGAAAAGACTATGCCAATTCTATAATCCAGATTCCCAAATTAAAAAAACGGGCTTTATATAGTATTGAACTGGTTTATTATAAAGGAGCCCTCATAAGGAAGGATGGATATTCCCATTCTGGGAGACCCAATTCTCAAAATGGGAATGTGCGGACTGATTTCTACGACAGGAACCCACTTCAAACTTGACAGGAAACGTCCCTACAAATCATACTCATCAATTTTACGATACAGCGTGCTGGTTCCGATACCCAACATTTCCGCAGCTTTTGTTTTATTCCCAGCGGCCTGTTCTAATACTCTTTTAATATGAACGCGCTCCATTTCTTTTAATGAATTTGGACTGCCTGATGACGATGTAGATTCTCCATGAAATTCACGTGGTAGCAGATCCGGGGTAATAGTATCCCCGTCGGCCAAGATAGCAGATCGCTCTATAATATTTTTGAGCTCTCGAATATTTCCCTGCCACGAATAAGACAGCAGCAGGATCATAGCCTCATCATCAATGCGTTGTACTCGTTGATTGAGGCGCTGTAGAAAGAAATTTGCCAGGAGTGGAATATCTTGCTTGCGATCCCGAAGAGGAGGAATTCGGATTTCAAAACCGGCCAGGCGATAGTAAAGATCATCCCGAAATCCTTCTTCTTCAGCCTCTTTCTTTAAATCTTTATTGGTAGCCGCAATTACCCGTATATCAACCGATCGTTCCTGAGTTTCGCCAAGCTTCGTGAATTTGTTGTTTTCAAGGAAACGCAACAGTTTGGCCTGCAGGCCGATATCCATCTCTCCAATTTCATCCAAAAAGAGGGTTCCCCCATCGGCTTCTTCAATTAATCCCTTTTTTGGTTCAGTAGCTCCTGTAAATGCTCCCTTTTTAAAACCAAACATCTCAGATTCTAACATATCCTTGGGAAAAGCGCTGCAATTCAGTGCCACGAAAGGACCACCTTTACGCGGACTAGCCTGGTGAATGGCCTGCGCAAAAAGCTCCTTGCCTGTTCCGGTCTCTCCCTGCAGCAGTACACTCATATCAGAGTCAGCTACTTTTTTTGCCATCTGTATGGCTTCCTGAATGGCTTCCGATTCGCCTACGATACTTTCAAACCCATATTTATCGTCAACGCGTTGCTCGAGATGGCGAAGTTTATGCTGCATCTGGGCCTTTTCGGCGGCACGTTCTACCATGACATGGATTTTGTCATCGTCATCTCCCTTGGTGATGTAATCAAAAGCGCCCTGCTTCATCGCATTCACGCCGTCTTGAATAGTGCCATAAGCGGTAATCACGATGACCTCAATAAGCGGATATTTCTGTTTTATCTTTTCAAGCAGGTGGAGCCCACTGCCATCCGGGAGCTTTACATCCGTCACAACAACGTGAATAAAGTTGTCTTCCAGTGCCTGCAGGCCTTTTTTGATATTTTTAGCCTGTATTACATTAAATCCTTCCAGCCCAATTATTCTGGAAAGAAGTTCTCGAAAACGGTCTTCATCATCAATAACTAATACATTTTCACTCATAAGGGATAAATTACTGAAGGGTTAAACAAAAACTATTCACCTTAATTTTTCGGAAGGGTAAAATAAAAGGTACTTCCTTTTCCCACGGTACTTTGAACATCTATTTCTCCTCCCTGCGCATTTATAAATTCTTTTGCTATTGCCAGTCCCAGACCACTTCCGCCATCCCCGTCTTTCTCAGCATGGATCTGGAAATATTTTTGAAAAATTTTGCCCAGATACTCTTCCGCTATGCCTTCTCCCGTGTCGGTCACCAGGAATTTTATTGAACTGGGTTTTTCCTCGGCCTTTAATTCTATGAGCCCATTTTTGGGCGTATATCGTATAGCATTAGAGATTAAATTGACCAACACCCACACGGTTTTCTGTACATCCGTTTTTACCGGCGGCAGATTTTGATCGCAGTGAATTTCGAGTTCAATATCCTTCTGATTGGCCTGCATCATCATGGTTTCATACGCATATTCAATGAGATCCAACGGTTGGGCCGGTTGCGTGTTCAACTGAATATTGCCAGCTTCAATTTTTGAAAGATCCAGAAGTTCCGTTGTCGTTCTTTTCATGCGCCGGGTATCATCCCGGATACTTTGTATCAGGTTACTTTGCTCCTCGTTGAGCGTGCCTACACGTTCGTCTTCTAAAAGTCTCAGACTCATATTAATGGAGGCGATGGGTGTTTTTAACTCATGAGATACCACCGCCACAAAATTTGATTTGGCTTCGTCCATCTCCTGAAAGTGCGTTACGTTTTTCAGGGTTATTATCGTCCCGATCTGTTTCTCTTCTTCTGCTGCAGCATTACCGGTAATTACGGGGATGATTTCTTTTGAATAATACACTTGTCGCTCACCGTTCTTTATCTTGATCAAATCAGGCTCGTCGCTCTCAACTTCTTTCCTGCTGTTCGCTTCCATGAGATCCTGGATAAGTTTGCGAACCAGGTCATTCGTTGAAGCGATATCCGGGGCATACCGGCCAACCAGCGAACTTCGTTCACTGCCAATCAACTCTTCAGCCTTGGCATTGACAAACAGCACATTCTTTTCTCGGTCCAGGCCAATAATGGCTTCGTGCATATGATTGATAATCGCTTCGATACGCTGCTTCTCATTCATCAGTTTGGCCATCGTGCTGGAATCGTACTCCTGCAGACGATTCGCCATCCTGTTAAAAGCCTGGGCCAATTCTTCGTATTCGTCGCCGGTCGTAAATTCAAGCCGCTGATCATAGTTTTGATCAGCTATTTGTTTGATACGGTCGATCAGCTCACGGATCGGTTTTACGATATAATTGGGATATTTAATCAGGAGACCGAAAGCCAGCAGCGCGCTAACGCCCCCGATAATAGTCATGTAGAAAATGACATTCGATGCTGTTCTCTGCGCCGCGTCATTTTTACGCTCAATGGCCTCGATATTCAAATTTGTAATCTCAGCCAGCATACCCTGTATCTGCCCGTATTGTCTGGCCATTTCTTGATAGGAGCTCAGATTAAGAGCGTTTGCGGAATTTAGCTGTTTATATCGGTCAAGATATCTCTTAATTGCTCCCTGCAACTGATTGCTCAGGTCCGCCTCTCCCGTTTCCGTGATATTCTGCTGTTGAGCCGATAAGCTATTGGCCAACTGCTTTTTAAGAGAATCAACGGCAACTGCTGAGGATTGGGTTATGTTTCTGCTCGAATCAAGTTGGGAAGCCTGCTTCAGGTGCAGCTCTTTTAGCGTCTGCTCCATATTCTCCATATAGGTCAACGTCCGAATGTTGTTCCGGATAATAGCACTCGAATTATCCGCCAGGGTGTTGATAAATATCAGCCCACTGCCACCCAGGATTATGATTAAAAAAGCCAGTATTCCAAGCCCGGCATAGAGCTTGGTTTTGATATTCATATTCATTGTCCAAACAACTGTTTGCTTATATTTCTTTTGGCTTCCATGGAGTCGGATGTCTGAAGGAAGTCAGCATCCTTTTAATGCAAATGCAGATTTCATGCCAAAGGATCTGAGCTAGTCTTATGTCAACCATAAACCTTCGGGTTTGTTAGAACGCAGATGACGCTGATGCTACGGATCACCGCAGAATAATTGTTCAAATAGTACCTGTCAATAATATATCCGTTTAGATCGGCCTAATCCGTGTTCTATCAGGGAAAGACTGAAAATCAGGACTTGACATAGCACTAGTTATAACCGCTTCTGAGTACCCAAAATTTATCCTCTGCAAGGATTAAATATAGAATGAAATATATTAAGTATCCCAAAATGGGACACAACGTCTTGATTTAAAAGAGACGAAACAACGTGTTGATTATGCTTTGAGTTGCTCTGAAGCGAATCCCAACCACTGTTGTACCTGATTTGCTATGCGATCGATTCCAACAGGTTCTATCCGAGCAATTTTCAAAATATAAACAGGCAGGTTTAAGTCTTTGGCCACTTCAGCGAGCCAACTGTCGGTTCTGGATCTTTTTCCTGAAGGATAGGAAACCAACACACCGGTACTTCCTGTCACTTTATGGTATATATCTTTTAAATACTCTCTTGCAGCAGATTTCTGTTCTAACTGGTGAATAATAGTCTTTCCGGCAAACCAGGGATTCTGCCGGTGAAATCCATCCACAATGGATCTTACCTTTCTTAACGTCGATTTTTCGTCATTTTCGCTGTATTCAGAGATCATGTGAATAATCCCCTCCTCGTTCCCGAATAAATAAGTGGCATGTTCCATCATAGAACTTGCAGCCTGAAGATCATCGACTTGTATGAAGACATCTTCGAAATGTGTTTCTACGAGTTCTTTAGCTACTACCAAGTTGCTGTTCACAGCATATAGCTTTTGGTAGATCTCTTTATTCCATAACAAGCCTTTATTCTTGGCCCATATTATAATCAGATCAATATCTAATGATAGGGCAAGTTGCTCAATGGCGGATGGAATCCGATGTGCAACACGTACCATGATTTCCGCGTCACATCCCGCTGTCTCTATAATTTGTCGGGCATACTGCAGTTTGAATTCTCGTTCCAGAGTAAATTGCTTCGCTTCGGAGGGAGGTAGCTGATAGGGAATTTCAATGATATTTAGCAATATAATTTTTCCATCATGCCGCTTGGCGGTTCGTATTGCAGGAGGGAGGAGTGTTTTAGTGAGGTCTAAATCCTGCAACGGGACCAAGACCGTATAACCACTCTTCCCGTTTGAGGAATGCTTTGTAGAACCGGGAAATCTAGTTTTGGGGCGTGCTTCCATGATCCAGAATTTTCGCGTGTGGAATTCATAGTTTCTATCCACTTTCAAAGGAGGAAAATTCTATGCCAGAAAGCGGACAGTTTATTTTTAAAATGACTAATTAATTGGGGCACAGATATTTATGTATATTTATTTATCGTTATTCAGCGTTTTTCGCTTTTACTCTTGGACCATTTTAGGAGGGTCAATTTTCAAAATGACAGACAGAGCCTGTACGGTATATATACTCAGTGAAATTATTTAGTAGTACTGATGGTTGTAATCTCACCTGCTAAATTTTTTGCAGCTTGCATTTGGGGATTAATGACATCGGCAACGCCGATCTTCCGAATAATACGTTCTTTTCTTTCTGAACCGACGGTTACGTAAATTTGCTTTATGTCACTGTCCTGAAGCTCCATAGCAATAAGTTCGGCAGCCTGAAAATTTTCATCGCCGCTGAAATTATTGCAACATCTACGTCAGCTACTCCAAACTTGCGTAGCAGGTCGGTTTCCGTTGCATCAAAGCTTACAGACTCTGCTACTTCATTCTTTATCTTCTCACCCTTATCCATATTTTGATCAACGGCAATCACATAGAGGCCACGCTGGGATAATAACGTCGCCAACGTGTAACCAAACTCCCCCAATCCTATTACCGCATATTTCTTTTGTGAACTAAACATATTACTGGGTTTTTAATGTTTGAATTATATCTTTTCCTATTCCCTCTTTTGATAACACCGTCACAGTATCTCCGGCCTCAAAAGTGGTATTACCCCGGGGAATAATAAGCTCGCCATGTCTGTAAATGGCTACGATAATGAGATCATCTGCTATCTTTTCGGATTCGATCGCCTCCAAAATGGTCAGCCCTATCAATGAAGATTCTTCGGCAAGCTTAATCTCAACGATTTCAGCTCCGCCATCGAGGCGCATATAATCCTTTATACCCGGTCGTTGTATGGTTTTATACAAGAATTCTCCGTTCAGTCGATGAGGGCTTTCGACAAAATCGATCTCCAGTTCGTCAAACAAGCTGATATGATCGGGTTCTCTGACCGAACTCAGCAAACGCGGAACAGCATACCGCCGTCCCAGCATCATCACCAACAGATTGGTTGAATCATCGTTGGTCGTGGTAATTAAGGCATCTGCTTTTTCTAAACCTGCCTCCTCTAAAACATCCATCTTCGAGGCGTCGTCATTTATAACGAGACAATCATAATTAGAACTGGTCTGTTCGGCCAGGTCGGTATTTTTTTCGATAACCACGACCTCGTGACCATCCCCGGTTGCCAGTTCAATGACTCTGTTTCCTATTCGGCCAGCCCCCACAATAATGAGGTACATAATACGATCTGTTGTTGTCATAATTGGTGTTCTAACACGTTTTGATTAAATCTTGGATTGGTTAAAAAATGAGCGAAGCATAATGAGTATCGGGATAAGCTCCAGACGTCCCATCAGCATCTGAATGATATACGTTACTTCTGTTACCGGATGCATTGTGGGACTCGTTAGTCCACTGGATAGCCCTACGGTACCCTGGGCTGATACCGATTCAAAGATGGCATCGATCAGCGTAAAATCCTCTCCCATGAATGTTGCACTTATAAGGATTCCACCCAGTAATACCAGCAAATACATCATGGAAAATACATAGGCCTCCATCAGATCATTGGAAATTTCCTTAAAAAAGAGTAGCGGTTGGTCCCCAGGTTCAGTGCAATAATGCTATTGGAAGGTTGAGTTACTTGTTTTAACCTCCATCCAAAACCCTTGGTCATGAAATACGCCCGAAAAATCTTTATTCTACCTACTGTAGCTCCCGTTGATCCACCAATAATCATTGGGATCATAGCCATTAATAAGGTGGCATAAACCGGCCAGGTGCTCAGATCTGCTGTTTGCCAACCGGTGGTCGTCAACGCACTGACAAACTGGAATACGCCCTCACGGAATGATTGTACAAAATCGAATATTCCCGAAAGCATCAGAACTAAAAAGGCCGACCCGATTACACTTAACAACATAAGCCAGTGGCCCTGGTAGTCCAGCCATAGTTCTGTTAAGCTGCCTTCCTCATAAATTTTATAGTAAAGCGGAATCGAAATAGCACCGAGAATCATCGGCAACAGATATATCATCTCCATGGCGTATGATCCATAGTCAGAGATGCTGTCATCGAATGTGCTGAATCCACCTGTTGATTGGCCTGTCATGGCATGGTTCACTGCTACAAACAGATTTTCCAGGATATTATAATCGGGAAATACCATCTAGGTGCTGATAAATATATATAGTGCCGACAGTGAGGTTACGGTTAGATATACCTTCCAGATAGCTTGCGTGGTTTGCCGGATATTAAGTCTGATTTTTTGACCGCTGGCTTCAATACTATAAAGGGCTGAACCGTACATTCCTCCGGATTGACGCAGAATAGCCAGTGACAAGACGATCATACCGGCCCCACCCAGCCATTGCGCAAATGAGCGGTAGAACAGCAGGCCATATCCCACGGAAGGTTCATGAACACTCATGGTCAAACCAGTGGTGGTATATGAGCTCGCACTTTCGAACAGGGCATGCAGAAAACTCTTAAAATTGTAAAGGCTTGAAGAATACGATTCACTGCCCGGTACAAACGACTGGGCAACTTCAACGGGCGTAATATGAGCCGCAATAAAAAAGGGTAAAGCCCCAAAAAGGGAAGTAACCATCCAGGCCGCTGCTGCCGTTATCATCGCCTGGCTTTGGCCGTTGCTTTCTGCTTTTTTATTCGTTTGATAGGCAATTATTCCAAACGTGGTAGTAATGGCCGAGCTGATTGCAAAAGACAAGGCAGAATAGGTTTTGCCATACAAAACGGATACTACCCCGGGTATCAGTAAAATGGGACCGATCAATAATTGAATACCACCAATATCTCTTATGATGGCTCTAAGTTGATTTTTTTAGCTATATCTGAGTAATCCAATTTTTATAAGCTCTTTTTACTTAATCCTAGTAGAAACCTATTCAACCATTGATTCAGGTTTCAGCCTTTTCAACTGATGGTTGGACAAGAACTCGTCAATATCTGATTTGATCTTTGCTAGAGCTTCGTCTTTGGTTGGGGCTTCTGCATCAAAATGGATAATCAGATTGTCAGGGTCAGGCATCCTGCCTTTGGCGAAGAGTTTTAGGTTTATTACTTCGCAAGGTGAAGGATCCAGTTCGCTATTTTGATAAATGGTAGCACCGTGATAAGTTTCTAATGATATTCATATAATACATTCCTGCTTCTAATTAAGATGTTCATTGCTGCTGCAGGAACAAGTTGAAAAATGCGTGCCAGTCCTATTCCGTAATAATACAGACAGCCTATAATTATATGTCAGACAATATGTTACGCTGTTTTCAAAGTTAGATTATCTAAAGATATTTATTCTTTGGACGCCTTATTTTAGGAGGGTAATATTCCCTGAATGGGAGATTTATCAAGAGTGGAGGGAGATGCCTGGATGGTAAAATTTTCAGGAAAATTATTTGTCGGATCCCATATTCACTGAAGCAATGCATTCATGTCAGATATGAGTCACTTCCGATTCTCCGATGATGTTTTAAAAGTTGTACTGGCTCTGCATGTGTTGCTAAAGTCTGTAGAACCAAAGGCTGAAACGGCGATAACTTCAATTAGCGGATAGTCTTTCTTTCATAGGTTAAGTACCTCTAATTACATCCGTCAGGGCAACGTGAATAAAGTTGTTTTCCAGTGGGCTTGCAGCATTCTCAAGCTGTCTAAATACTTGAATCCTCTGCACAATTATTAGGCAGGAGTACACGGAAACGCTGCACTTCATCTGCTATAAGACCATGATTACCCATAACACTAAAAAATATCCAACGTGAATTTTTGATTGCTGTATTCACTTGTGTAATGTAGGGACTCCTATTGTATTGAGTTTGGAAAGTTTTCCAAATAGTTAAATCAACATTTCAAAAAAATATAAATGCAATGGAATTTGATCTTACAGGCCGACATATCGTTATAACCGGGGGCGCCGGGGCATTGGGATCTGCCGTGGTGAAGCTGCTGCTGAAGGCGGGTGCCAGGTGCAGCGTGCCCTGTTTTAATGAAAAAGAGCTGGAATCTTTTCTGCAGAAAGATGAGCAGGATGTCTACACGAAAACGCCGGTCAACCTGGCAGATGAACAGCAGTGCCGGTCTTTTTATGAACTGGCGGTCTCTGCCCAGGGCGGGCTCTGGGGCTCTGTCCATATCGCCGGCGGTTTTGGGATGGGAGCAATTGAAGATACGCCGTTGGCCGATTTTAACAAGCAGATCCAGATGAATACGATAACCTGTTATAATTCGTGTCGCGCTGCGGTGCACTGGATGAGAAAGTCGACCCACGGCGGGGGACGCATCGTGAATATCGCTTCGCGACCGGGCGTTGAGCCTCGTCAGGGCAAACAGATGACCGCCTATACGGTGGCCAAGGCCGGGGTCGCCGCGTTGACTGAGTCGCTGGCGGCGGAGGTGGTCGGGGACGATATCCTGGTCAATGCCATCGCCCCCTCAACTATCGATACGGAAGCCAACCGGAGCGCGATGCCGGATGCAAACTATGACGACTGGCCGAAGCCGGAACAGCTGGCTCAGCAGATCGGGTACCTGGTATCGCCCCGGAACGAGGTGACGCGCGGGGCTGTCGTGCCGGTGTATGGCAAATCCTGATTCCCCGCTGTTGGAGGATGCAAATACTGCACAGAAATAATTTTTTATTTCTCCCGGCCTGTGGATTTGTGAATCGCCCGACAAACGTAGCGGATAATCATTAGTTGGCAGGTTTTTGGCGATAGCAAACAGTTATGGTGTTGAATTAGTCTTAATGTAAACAGGAGACTATTGCCCGCGACGGAGTTGTCCCTTTTGTCTTGATCCCAAAGGAATCAAAAGATCTAGGCAGAGAATGGGGCAAACGCTGCGGCCGGTGCACCCCATTCAAGGCCGGGAAAGCAGTACTGCGTTTTTTTTTGCCTCCGACTTCATCATTTATAAGTGGAGTTTTTCCTTTTTTTTCACAAGGAAGACCTCTGCAGTGGGAGATGGCTGTCACGCCTTTTGAGGATCCTCTAAACAGATCCGTTATCATTTTTCAACTGATTTAAGTAATATGTACTGGAGTTGCAGCAGGCAAAGATTCAGCGGTTTTGCCTGGCAGAGAGTGTGCCGGTAATTGGGGATGGATAGGGGTTTTAACAGCCTATAAAAGTATTAATATAAAAGTCGGGATACAGGACGATGAAAAAAAGAACATTTCTCAAAATTTCATCTCTTATAGTGACAGGCAGCTTTTTTACACCGCCGTTTTTGTATCGGCCGGACCGCGAGATCGGCAGCAACTGGGCGGGCAACTACCACTATAAAGCGAAAGAGCTTCACGAGCCGAAAGGCATTGATCAGGTACAAGTTCTGGTGGAAGAGAGTGAAAAGGTGCGGGTGCTCGGTTCCCGCCACTCGTTTAACAGCATCGCCGACAGCCCCGAGGATCTCATTTCCCTGAAGAACCTAAGACCGGAGATCTCCATTGATCGCGAAATCCAAACCGTTACTGTCACAGCCGGGGTACGGTACGGTGAACTGGCGCGGCACCTGCAAAAGCATGGATTTGCCCTGCATAACCTGGCTTCTCTTCCCCATATTTCGGTGGCCGGGGCGTGCGCTACGGCCACTCACGGATCGGGCGTTCGTAACGGGAACTTGGCCACAGCGGTATCCGGGATGGAGCTTATTACTGCCGATGGCGAGCTGCAGGCGATTAGTCGCGAAAGGGACGAGGAACAGCTTGCAGGGAGTGTCGTCGGTTTGGGAGGCGTCGGGGTGGTGACAAGTGTGACCCTGGATATTGAACCGACGTACGAGGTCGGGCAGTACGTGTACCGGGATCTTTCGGCGAAGCATCTTGAAACCCATTTTGATGATATCATGTCGGGTGCCTACAGCGTGAGCCTGTTTACCGATTTTAGGAATAACACCATCAACCAGGTGTGGATGAAAAATCGCCTGGACGATGATATTGAATTCAGGGCCGAAGATACGCTGTTTGATGCCCGGCTGGCCGATCGCCACATGCACCCGATCGCCGAAATATCTGCCGAAAATTGTACGCGACAAATGGGAATTCCCGGTCCCTGGCACCAGCGGCTGCCGCACTTCCGGATGGACTTTACACCCAGCAGCGGGGATGAGCTGCAATCGGAGTTTTTTGTGCCCCGGGAGCATGCCTGGGATGCCGTTGCCGAGCTCTTCAAGCTAAGCGACAGGATTGCTCCGCACCTGCTCATTTCTGAAATCAGGACGATCGATGCAGATAACTTGTGGATGAGTCCCTGTTACCGGCAGCCCTCGGTAGCTCTCCACTTTACATGGAAGCCGGACTGGCCCTCGGTCAAAAAGGTATTGCCGCTTATTGAAGAGCGGCTGGCACCGTATGATGTACGTCCGCACTGGGGTAAACTGTTTACGCTGTCGCCCCGCGTTCTCCAGTCACGCTACGAAAAGCTGGATGATTTTAAAAAGCTGCTTGCGGGGTACGATCCGAAGGGGAAGTTCCGGAACCGGTTCCTGGAAGAGTACCTGTATACGTAATTCGTTACTGGTTAATGGGTCTCATGCTATAAGAGGGTTTTGCAAAACTCTCAATTCCTCATTCTGAGGGAGTATAACTCCCTCAGAACCATGATCGGTGGATTTTGCAAAGCCCTCTATAGATGAAAATGTAAATTAAGTAAAAAACTGAGCTATGATGAACAAATGGGCCATTATCAACTTAATGATATCCCTAATGCTGCTATATAATTGTCAGGGAGATGGAACAGAAGAAGCAGCATCTCAGGAGATAGAGCAACCCAATATCATTTTCATTTATGCGGATGATTGGGGGTATGGTGATTTGGGAATCCATGGTTGTTCCTACTGTGAGACCCCAAATTTGGATAAGATGGCTTCGGAAGGTATCGATTTCCAAAATTTTTCGGTGGTCAATCCCGTATGTTCTCCCAGCAGGGTAGCGCTGATGACCGGGCAGTTCCCCGCTCGTCACAGCGTGCATGGCCATTTTGCTTCTGTAGAATCCCATATGAACCGGGATATGCCGGACTGGTTGGATCCCAACGCCCCGATGTTGCCTCGCATGTTAAAAGAGGCGGGCTATGCCACGGCTCACTTTGGCAAGTGGCATCTTTCCAATACTCATGTGCAAGATGCTCCATCCCCGCTGGAATATGGGTATGACGAATATGGTGCGTTTAATCTGCCCGGACGATTGCACCAGATGCAGGCAGACTCTACCATCTATAAAACCATTGACTTTGTAAGGCGCCATAAAGATCAGCCCTTCTTTGTCAATGCCTGGATTCATGCGACACACACCCCGCATTATCCCAGGCTTAAATATTTGAACCAGTTTGACAATTTGGATGAGCAGCAACAGGTCTATGCCGCTGTAGTGGCGGAATATGATGCCCGCATAGGAGAACTATTTGCGGCACTGAAGGAATTGGGGCTGGATGAAAATACGCTGGTGATATTTTCATCGGACAATGGTCCTGAAATAACTGGTAATAGAAAGAGTATTGACGATAACTCGACCGGGCCCGGTTTGGGGAGCTATTACTCGGTAGGTGAAACAGGTGGGCTTAAGGGGCGCAAGCGCTCCTTATTTGCCGGTGGTGTTCGGGTTCCGTTTATCGTGCGGTGGCCGGGACAAGCACCGGCCGGAACGGTGGACAAGACTACAGAAATGGCGGCTGTAGATCTGCTGCCCACATTTGTGGAACTGGCGGGGGCATCCTATCCTGAAAATTATCAACCTGATGGGGAGAGTCTTGTGCCAGCCATCATGGGCAAATCATACGACCGGCAGAAGCCTATCTACTGGGACTGGCGTTATGCCCGCGAGCGACCCGGTTTTTGGCCAAGTGCAGGCATACAGGATGAGAACTGGAAGCTTCTGGTAAATGAGGAAATGGACCGCACGGAATTGTACAATATCGATACTGATTGGGCAGAACAGGAAGACCGGTCGGCCCAAAGACCGGAAAGGGTTAAGGAGCTATGGGAGCAAATGAAAACGATTGAAGAATCTTTACCCGAACAACCATCGGCTTGTTGCTTTTCAAAGGAAAGGGAAAAATTAAAGGCGGAATATCAAGAGTAAAGGAATGCATGTTGAATCATATATTTTGCTAGCTTTTCATAACTGCCACATGGGCGAGAGACCTGTGTTCTTCATCCCGGCATTCCTTCGAAATTCGTTATTTCTTATTCTACATTCCTATTTACCCATCCCCTTCCGGCCTAGGATTTATGAGCCGCCCGGGACAAGCGCAGCACAGGCGAAGTTTAGTTATTTGTTATCGGTTATTTGTATTGGGTTGTGGTTAATACACTGGTTTTTACTTGTAGCTATTCAGCTTCTTATTGGCTGCGTGGTACCCCTTGTCAATCAATTCCCTGAGTTTTTCGGGGTCATCGACCGTGCGGCTGTAGGATGCGAGTTTCGGACGTATCAACAGGTCTACCTCGTCCGCTTTGGCCCTGGAGAGGTTTTCGATTGCAATGTCCAGCGCATTGGTGATCACCTCGATGATATCATCCGGCTTTTTGTACAGTCGCATGGCGTTGATATCAACGGCGATAATTTTTTTAGCCCCGATCGTTTTAAGGCTTTGAATGGGCACATTTTCGACAAGGCCGCCATCCACCAGTAGCTTGCCGTCGGTTTCAACCGGTATGAAGATGCCGGGGATGCAGGTGCTGGCCATCACCGCGGTAGCGAGATCGCCCTCGCGAAATACCACTTTCCGTCCGCTGGCCAGGTCGGTGGCAACAATCGCCAGCGGTTTGGGAGCCTCCTCGATCATTACATCTCCAAGCTCTTCTCTTACCAAATTGCCCAGCTTTTGATTGGAGAGCAGCCCCATCCTGGAAACAGACAGGCTTGAAACATCCAGCCATCTCAGGTTAACAGCAATTTTTTCGATCTCTTCCACGCTCATGCCAAAGGCATAGAAGGCGCCAATCATTGCGCCGATGCTGGTACCGCTGACATAGTCGATCTGCTGGCCATGCTCCTCCAGTGCTTTCAAAACCCCGATATGGGCTGCTCCCAGAGCAGCGCCGCCGCCCAGGGCCAATCCTGTTTTCGAATTATTCGTAAAATTTATCATATACTGTAACGCAATAAGGTTGGATGGAAAACGGTGATATTGACCCTGGTTGAAATAGTGGTTTTATAAAGTCACTACCCATTAAATTCACATAAATAATAAATAGTAGTAAAAGGAATATTATGATAAAAGTGAACAGTGGTGGCAACGATTTCTGGTGGTTGAAAGTGCCTGCCAATTTCTCCTTCTGCTTTTATGCAAGCTGCTGCAAAACGACAGCTTTTAACCTTGTAGAATGTGAACGAATTAAAGGGAGTTAATGTGGATTTGGTAGCGCTGATGAACCCAATAGAATATATTGATTGCAATTTATTTAGTTTAATGTTAAACTATTTTCGAATTAAATACAGGAACTCATGGAACACAGCAAAGGAATTCATCACATAACCGCCATTGCCGGAAACCCGCAGAAAAATCTGGATTTTTATACCCGGGTAATGGGAATGCGGCTGGTGAAAAAGACTGTCAATTTTGATGATCCCTCGGTCTACCACCTGTATTACGGCGATGAGTTCGGCCGGCCGGGTTCGGTGCTGACTTTTTTCCCGTGGTCTCACCTGCAGCAGGGGAAGCCGGGCCGGGGACAAGTGGTGGCGGTAAGCTTTGCAGTGCCGGAAGGGGCGATTGAGGTGTGGGGTAACCACCTGGATCAGCAGGATATCGATGTTATTGAACCCTTTACCCGTTTTGGCAAAAAAGTGCTCGGACTGCAAGATCCCAACGGGCTACACCTCGAGCTGGTAGAGACGGCCGGTGTGAATGACATCGAGGGCTGGTCGGGGGGAGCGCTTCCTTCTGAGCATGCCATTCGCGGGTTTCACGGGGCTACGCTGGCAGAAGATGATTACCGCCCGACGGGACAACTGCTTGAGGAACACCTCGGGTATAGAAAAACAGATGAATTTGACGATCGTCACCTGTTTGAGTCTGGCACCCGGCTGGGTTCCGCGATTGAGATTATCGACCAGTCGGAGCTGGACGGCAAGCCGGGCAAGGGCACGGTGCACCATATCGCTTTCAGGGCCAAGGATGAAGCTGAGCAGCAAGCTATCCGCAGGCGCCTGGTGGAGGAGGGCTACCACGTGACCGAACAAAAGGATCGCCGGTATTTTAAATCGGTTTATTTTTATGAATCGGGGGGAGTACTTTTTGAAGTTGCCACAGAGGGACCGGGCTTTGATCGCGATGAGCCGGTTGAACAGCTGGGAGAGACCCTGAAGCTTCCCGGGTGGCTTGAGAATCGCCGTGCGCTTATTGAAGCCGATCTGCCGGAGTTGAAAGTTTAGGGATTGAATGGTCTTGAGTCTTGGGTCTTGGGTCATGGGGCATTAGATGTGGGGGTTTGCGAAATAATCATTACTTAATTCACAAAATTATGGAAACACATTATAAAGGAATTCACCATATAACAGCACTGGCCGGGGATCCGGGCCGAAACGCTGAGTTCTATGTCAAAAAGCTGGGAATGCGATTGGTAAAAAAATCGGTCAATCAGGATGATCCGGGGACTTATCACCTTTTCTATGGTAATGCAACAGGTTCTCCGGGATCGGGACTCACCTTCTTTCCGTGGCCGATGGCAGTCCAGGGAAAGCCCGGTCTTGGTGAGGCGGTGGCGGTTTCTCTGTCGGTGCCGGATGGGTCGCAGGAGTTCTGGGCAGAGCGGTTCGGGGAGCAGGATATCGCCTTTGACGGACCCTTTGACCGGTTTGGGCGGCCGGTGATGCGGTTCAGGGACCCCGACAACATGCAGCTTGAACTTGTATTTGATGATCAGGTGGCCGATCTCCCGGGCTGGTCGGAAGGCACCGTGCACGAAAAGTACGCCATCCGGGGGTTTTGGGGAACCACACTCCGGTTGAAACAGCAGGAACCTACGGCCCGTATCCTCAATGAACTTTTTGGATTCCGGGAAACGTCCCGCAGCGAAAAGCATACTCTCTACACCACGGATGCCCCGATCGGGCGTGCCGTAATTATTGAGGAGGGGGAGTCGAAACCGTCGGCCAACGGGCGGGGCATTATTCATCACGTGGCATTTCGGGCCCGCGATGACGAAGAGCTGGAATCACTTCGCCAGGAGGTCATTGACATGGGTTTGCAGCCTTCGCAGATTATCGACCGCCACTGGTTTCACTCGGTCTATTTTCGGGAGCCGGGCGGGGTGCTGTTCGAAATGGCTACAGAAGGACCCGGTTATGATGTGGATGAAGATCCCGACAAGCTGGGAGAAAAATTGATATTGCCTCCCTGGCTCGAGGGCAAACGGGAGATGATTGAAAAACGGCTGCCGGAGATCAACATCTGAGGAGCAGCCGCTGTAACCATATCCAGCGAGAGCTGGTACAAGCCTTTTTTCCACTCTCTTCAACCAGAAAAAAACAACAGGTTTTTATGCCATTATTCAGAGTAGATCCGGACGACCCGTTCGAAGGTCCTCATCAAAAGCAGGGGGAACAGACCTACGGTTCATCCGTGGAAAAAGCAAAAGCCGCAATGATCCTGGTGCACGGGCGCGGGGCCTCTGCAGAAGGTATGTTTTCGCTGGCCGACCAGTTTGCGCAGCCCGACTTTCACTACGTGGCGCCCAAGGCCGCCAACCATACGTGGTACCCGTACTCCTTCCTCGAACCGAAGGAAAAAAATCAGCCGGGTATCTCCTCCGGGTTGCAAAAACTGTACGATTTGATCCGGTCGATCGAGGACCAGGGGATCCCCAAAAACAAGATTATGCTGCTGGGCTTTTCACAGGGTGCCTGCCTGGCAACCGAATTTGCTGCGCGCCATCCTGCACGGTACGGCGGAGTGGTCGGCTTAAGCGGTGGCCTTATTGGTCCTGAAATCCAGTTTGATGAGTATGAGGGCGATCTCGAAAAAACGCCCGTATTCCTTGGGTGCAGTACGGTCGATCCCCACATCCCCAAGGAACGGGTGAACGAGACGGAACAGGTATTAAAATCCCTTGGAGCGGAAGTAACCAAAAAACTCTACAAGGGGATGCCCCACACGGTCAACGACGATGAGATCAAAACGATCCGCGGAATGATGGCAGAGCTGTTAACTTCGTAATTTTTTACGCACTTACAATTTCTAATCAAGACTTACACCATGAACAAGCCAATTAACGTACTTGGTTTTGCAGGGAGCCTCAGGGAAGGCTCATACAACAAAGCACTGATCAGGGCCGCAGCAGAGCTGTCCCCGGAAGAGATGGAGATCCATTTTTTCGATCTCGAGGGTATTCCCCTGTACAATGCGGATCTGGAGGCAAAGGGCGACCCGGAGCGGGTGATCGAATTTAAGAAGGCGATCGACCGCGCAGATGGACTGTTAATCGCCACCCCGGAGTACAATCACGGGGTACCGGCCGTCACGAAAAATGCGATTGACTGGGCGTCGCGTCCCCCGAAGAAAGCGCCTCTTAACGAGAAACCGGTCGGAATTGTAGGGGCATCGCCCGGTATGACGGGTTCCGCCCGTGGACAGAGCCAGCTTCGCCAGGCGTTTGAGTTTACCAATTCCTATTGCATGCCCCAGCCGGAAATCCTGGTCTACCGGGCTCATGAAAAGTTTGATTCGGAGGGAACGCTTGTTGACGAGCGAACGAGGGATTATTTTGGCAGGTACCTGCAGTCGTTGTACGAGTGGATATTGAAATTTCAGTAGAGGAGTCCTATGCAGATAACCAGGTTATACAGCGGTGAAGACGGGGAGTCACATTTTGAGGATATTGAGATTTCCCTGGAGGATGCGGGCGATATCGGGCGTCTATCGGAACGGGAGGATGCAACAGGCATTGTTTTCAGGGAGACCGGGCCCGATTATGATTATGACTGGCACAACGCCCCGCGGCGGCAGTACATCATCATGCTGGATGGAGCGGTGGATGTGGAGATCAGTGACGGAACGGTCCGCCGTTTTGGCACCGGCGATGTTTTGCTGGCCGAAGACACCACGGGGCGGGGACATAAAAGCAGGGCGGTAGATAACAAGCCGAGGAAGTCCGTTTTTGTGACGCTGGACGAATTTCAAGTTGTTGGGGAGTTATGAGCCACCAGGGTAAACGCAGCGAAGGCTTAGTTTAGTTATTTGTAAAACCAACAACTAATATTGTCCGGTGATTTCAGAGGATGTTCTACATATCGGGGTCGAAGTAAGTCTGCTTTGCGACTAAGATTTAATATCCCAAAAATGTTAAAAAGGATTCAGGCAATCCTCCGGATTTTGCCCTTGCAGCATCGCCAAAAGGTTGTCGGCGGTTCTTTTTTGCAGTTCATCCTGTGCCCTGTCAGAAAACCAGGCATAGTGTCCCGTGGCCATCACGCGGGGATGCTCAACAAGCCGGCGTGAAAGCTGGTCCGGAAGCTCCGTTTTAAAAACGTCAAGTCCCGCGCTGTGAATAGATCCACTTTCCAGGGCTTCCAGCAGGGCCTCCTCATCCACCACTTCCCCCCGGGCCGTATTCACCAGAATCGGGCCGCGTTCCATCTGGTCGAAGGCCTCCTTATTAATCAGGTGGCGGGTCTCCTCCGTGAGGTTACAGTGAATGCTGATGACATCCGCCGTTTGCAGCAGTTCATGGTATGAAACGGGCTGAGCGTTTGCCCGCTCAAATTGTTGCTCTTCGACATAGGGGTCGCAGGCGATAACGCTTTTAAACAGGGAGCCCGCTTTTTGAGCCAGGGTCCCCCCGATCCGGCCCAGCCCGAGAATGCCAAGAACCAGTTCATGGAGCTCCGGGACGCGATCGGAGGGGGCGCCTCCAAAGCGGGTGTAGATATTTTCATAGCCGGGTTTTAGCATGCGCACGCAGGCAAGGATGAGTGCCAGGGCGTGATCGGAGACCGAATGGTTGCCGTATCCACGAACGTTGGCGCAACGGACGCCAAAACGGGTACAGGCGTCGACATCGATGTTGTCGTACCCCACTCCATAGCGGGCAACAGCTTTAAGGTTTGGCGTTTGCTCCAGGAAACGATCGTCGATTTCAGTGAAACGGATCAGTATCCCCTCCGCATCAGAAGCCAGGTTGATTTTTGACTGGTAATCTCCCTTCTCGCCCTCAAAGACTTCGAAATGGTACCCGTGTTCAGTGAACAACGTTTCTTCATAGCTGCAGGATGCGATCCCCGGATCCAGCAGTGCGATCTTCGGGGTTGTTGTATCATTGTCAGTCATAAAAAATAACGGTATTTTTTTGAAAAGTGGAAGGTTAACCATTCTTGCGTAGCCAGGCAATGTTCCTGAATTTTTTGCATGTTCATTATGAACGGATGAGAGCATATCCTGATCGGTTCGGGACAACTCGGAGTGCACTCGAATGCGAGAACGTGTTGATATCCGGCTATCGCCATCCTTTTGCTGCGCTTTCTGTAATGTGTAATTCCCTATTATGAAAAGTATTGTTAGATTGTCTCATCCGCCAATTTTCTCAATCCTGTTTCTATGGATATTTTATGGATAGGCATGGCTTTCTTGTTCGGGATGCTGGTTTCCCGGGTTAAGCTGCCGCCGCTGGTCGGCTATCTGGCAGCGGGGGTCATTCTTTCGGCTTACGGCTACGAGGCGGGGCAGGCGCTTCATGAAGTGGCGCATCTCGGGGTGCTGTTCCTGCTCTTTACCGTGGGACTGCACCTGCGGCTTAAAAATATTGTCAGGATTGAGGTTCTGGGCACAGGAGGTATTCACCTGCTGCTTAGCATCGGCATCTTTGTACCCATTGCCCTTCTTTTTGGATACAGCATCCTGGCGTCCCTGATTATAGCCGTGGTGCTCGGGTTTTCGAGTACCGTGTTGACGGCTAAAAATCTGGAGCGCAGGGGCGAACTGGGTGCTTTTCACGGTCGGGTGGCTATTGGAATCCTGATAGTGCAGGATATCGTGGCCATTGTGCTGCTGGGGCTGACCAGTGGAACGACGCCCTCACCCTGGAGTCTTGCCCTGCTGGGGCTGCCCCTGATCCGGCCGGGAGTAATAAAAATTGTTGAGCTGAGCAACGAAGAGGAGCTCAAACTGCTGTTTGCACTGATGCTGGCGATGGGCGGTGGAGCCGTTTTTGAGGGGGTGGGACTCTCCTCCGAACTCGGGGCTCTTGTTGCGGGCATGCTGCTTTCCGGTCACGAAGTGGCAGACGAGCTGTCAAAAAAATTATGGGGCCTGAAAGAGGCTTTCCTGGTGGGCTTTTTCCTTGAAGTGGGGCTGGCGGGACTCCCCGGACTGCAGGACTTTTACCTGGCGCTGGTCGCCGTTGCCCTTCTGCCGTTGAAAGCGGTGCTGTTTTTTGCGCTTATGCTGTTTTTTAAGCTGAGGGCCCGTACCTCGTTTATCGCCACAATTTCTCTTACCTCATACAGTGAATTTACGCTGATTGCGGGTTCAGTTGCGGCTTCTGCGGGATTTATACCCGGGGGAGTGGTCGTGGCTTTTGCCCTGCTCACAGCGATCTCCTTTGCGCTCAACGCCCCGCTTTCGATCTGGGAAGAAGCGTTGTGGAAACGGATGGAGCTGTTTCTCAGCCGGTTTGAGCGCGACGTTCGCCATCCCGACCAGCAAACGATCTCCCTCGGAGCCGCCGAATACCTGGTCGTTGGCATGGGGAATGCAGGGAAGGCCGCATACGACCGCCTGAAAAAAGAGAAGAAACAGGTCGTCGGCGTGGATATTGACCCGGCGCGGATTCAGCAAAATATCGAGGAGGGACGGCGTGTAATATATGGTGATATGCAGGATATTGAGCTTTGGAGCAATATGGAGCTGGATAATATCCAGGCCGTTATTTTGGCCGTTGGTACGCCGGATGCGAAAATTAATGCGACAAAATATATGCGGTCAAACAGGTTTAAAGGATCCATTTATGCTCTAACGATGCGGGATGAAGAACACCGCGCATTGAGAGAGGCCGGGGCTACGGCTGTGTGTCTCCCCATCACGCAGGCCGGACGCAAACTGGCGGAGTTGAGCCTTTTCGGTGACGACGGTTCGGAAGAGTTGATACTGAATACGGAAGTTGGAATCCCGGACCGTTGAAATTTTTCATAAAAATTTCAACAATGCTTTTAACTGAAGAGTGCAAATTTTGGACAAATAAACGGATTTAACACATGATTCAATATGGATATGGAGTGTACACACCTTGATCAGATACAAGTGACAGGAACCGATCAAACGGTTTGTCCCGAATGCGAAGCGCAGGGCGATCAGTGGGTGCATCTGCGTATGTGCCTGGTTTGTGGTCACGTGGGATGTTGTGATTCTTCAAAAAACCGGCACGCCCGAAAGCATTACCGGCAGACCGGGCACCCGCTGATCCGGTCGGTGGAACCGGGTGAAACGTGGCGCTACTGCTATATAGACAAGCTTTTTCTGAATTCGCAAAACAGGGCGATCCGCAAAGGCTAGTGTAGCTGTTGGGTTTTGAATTTATCCATCGTGCTATGCCATATGTCAACCATGAATATTCGGGTTTACGGGATACTTGAACGCAGATGAGGCTGATACTGCGGATTAACCACAGAATAGTTGTTCCAAGTACTTTCAATGATCTATCCATGTAGATCAGCCTGACTGATGGTATCCGCGTTATGTCAGGAAAAGATAAAATCCGGGACTTTACAATGCACTATTCCGTATCATCCAGGAGATGTGATTGCGCCGAAGGTTGCAAATTTGGTACGTTGTTGATCTGTTTTAAAAACGATCAATTTGCCATAAAAGAACTTGCGGGTCAATTTTGATCATATCGCCGGCAAAACTATTTTATTACTCAACAGGCACCGAGAACCGGTGTGTTGTAGTACCTGTTGCCAAAAAGAAGGGATTGAGGAAGGCAAAACATTCATTTTAAACTCATTCAAAAGGGCTGACACCATGAAGATAAAACTTGTATTTTTATTGTTATTGGGACTTTCGGTGGGATGCACCTCGCAAGAGGTTGTGGATGCCGACAAGGTGATTGAAAATGTGCATATCATTTCGATGAATAATGAGGGAGAGATACAGCAGGATCGCACGCTGTTTATCGCTGGCGATCGCATCATACGCATTGCGGAAGCCGGTCAACTGCAGGCGCCGGAGGAGGCTGAACGGATCGATGGTCAGGGTGGATACCTGATCCCCGGCTTGTCGGAGATGCACGCCCACATCCCCCCGGAAGATGCCGATCGCGCATATATTGAAGATGTGCTGTTCCTGTATCTTGCCAACGGCATAACTACGATACGGGGAATGCTCGGGCAGCCGCTGCATCTCGAACTTCGGGAGCAGGCGGCGCGGGATGAGATCGTAAGTCCCCGCATTTATACCTCCGGACCGGGGTTCAGCGGCGGCAGCATCCAAAATGTGGAGCAGGCCCGCCAGCGCGTTCGCGACCAGCACAAGGCGGGGTACGACTTTCTGAAGATATTTCCGGGCCTCAGCCTGGAAGAGTACAACGCAATTGCCGATGAGGCCAACAGCGTCGGGATTGAATTTTCCGGTCACATTCCCGCATCGGTGGGACTTGAGCGGGCTATTGAAGCGGGTCAGACCACGGTGGATCACCTGGATAAATATGTTGACGCCCTGGTCCCCGACACGGTGGATCTCGACCAGATAGAGGATCCGGGTGTCATATATTTTGGCATGCATCTCACACCCGTGGCAGACCGCAACAGGATACCGGAGGTAGCGCAAATGACTGCCGAAGGGGGAACCTGGAACGTGCCAACCCAGGCCCTGCTGGAACATGTACTGGGTTTGGAATCGGCTGAAGAGTTTGCCCGGCGCCCGGAATTCCAGTACATGCCCGATGAAACGGTCTCGGAGTGGATCAGCAGCAAACAGTCGATAACCGGTAATGAGGCCTACTCAGAAGAGCTGGCCACGGAATACCTGCAGCTGCGCCGCGACATCATCAAGGCGTTACATGATGAGGGTGCAAACCTGTTGCTCGGATCGGATGCACCGCAAATTTTTAACGTTCCCGGGTTTTCCATGCATCATGAACTCCGTTATATCGTCGAAGCGGGCCTGACGCCCTACCAGGCCCTGGAAACCGGTACCTACAACACCGCGCAGTACCTGCAGGATCTGGAGAATACCGGGACCATAGAGGAGGGAAAAATGGCCGACCTGGTGCTGCTGGAGTCCAATCCGCTGGAAGATATCAGCAACTCGGAGACGATTGCCGGCGTGATGTATCGCGGCAACTGGTTGAGCAAAGAGGAGATAGATAACCGACTGGAGAAGATCGCGCAAAAATACCGGTAGCGTTCTCCCTGTTTTCTCGGGCAGTCACTCGCGGAGAGTAATCACTTTGCTAAACGTAAATTCCGGGTGGATGCGGGACGAGAATACCATCTTTCGAGCATGGAGCGGGGAGGGTGAAATTGCAACGCAGCACTCAATCGAGCTTGTCTACAGCCGTGTAGGTCATTTCAGTGAGCACCTCGGTGTAGCGTTCGCCCAGCTCCCTGGCGATGGTCGACCGGAGCTCATCCTGAACCTGCTGCAGCCGGGGTTGCAGGTCAAGGCTTTTTCCGGTGGGGTGCACTTCCGTAGCACGCCCTGCAGAGGTGCGCTCGAGGTAGCCGCGATGCTCCATTTTGTCGAGCAGCCGTGTTACGGTAGAGGGACTCAGCTCCAGCTCCCGGCTGATCTGGCCCGGGCGGATTCCGGGTTGCTCGTTGACCGTCATCAGCAGGTAAGCGTAGGATGGAGACAGTCCCAGGGGAGTAAACGCCTCCTCGGCAATACTTGTCAACCTGCGCGAGAGAACATTGGTGGTAAAATAGAGGCAGTCCCGGTATCTGTTTTGTGAAAATTCCATATCATTAAAATACAGATTTACTCTGGACGGGCAACTCGAAAATTATAGGTAAGATGTTCTTTTTTTTAATATTTTTTCATCATTAACAGTAATAAAATCAGGGGGTTAGGGATATGATAAAGAATATTTTATTTGGGAGTGTTGGGTTTATTGCGACCGGAATTGTCATCGGGATTATTTACTTCTCACTTGTATTGCCAAACGTGAGTGAACCACCAAAGCTGGAAATTGAATATACAGATGAGCGGGTAGAGCGCGGCCGATACCTGGTGGAAAATGTAACTGTTTGTACGACTTGTCACACCAACAGGCAGCACCAAATTTTTTCGCAACCGATCGACTCTTCCCGTATCGGCGGGGGTAATCTGGCTCCCTTTGTGGAGGAGGGCGTCGGCCGGTTGTATGCTGCAAACATCACGCCTTACAATTTGAAAAACTGGACCGATGGCGAGCTGTACCGGGCTATTACCGCCGGAGTTGACAGGGACGGGAATGCCCTGTTTCCCCTGATGCCCTATCAGCACTACGCTGAGATGGACCGCGAGGATATTTTTTCCATCATCGCCTACGTGCGCACGCTGGATCCGATCGAACAGGAGGTGCCAGATTCGGAGCTTGAATTCCCGATGAACTTGATAGTCAAGACGATTCCCCGGGACCCGAACCCACAGCCCCGCCCGCCAAAGACCGATACGATAGCCTATGGCCGGTATCTCGTAAATGCCGCGAGCTGTTCCAGCTGCCACACACCAAAGGATGCGCAGGGTCAGCCGCTGCCGGGACTGGAGCTGGCCGGTGGATTTGAATTTCCGATGCCCACGGGAGGCGTGGCGCGTTCATCAAATATTACGCCGGATACGGCAACCGGAATAGGAACCTGGACGGAAGAAAAGTTTGTGGCCCGTTTTAAATCCTATGTCGCAGGAGTGCGTGCGGTAAAAGAGCAACAGTTCAATACCGAAATGCCCTGGACTTCATTTGGCGGAATGCACGAGGATGATTTAAAGGCTATTTATGCCTACCTGCGAACAGTAGCTCCGGTTGAACACAAGGTGACGGCCTTTTCTTCGGATATTCAATAACGGGGTGTGGGACGCACGGGGAAGGTGCACCCCACGAGACCGTTTATTTGATCGGTTCGATATCCCAGATTCGTTCCGCATAATCCGAGATCGAGCGGTCCGAGGAGAAAAAGCCCATATGGGCCACATTGATAATGGCCCGCTTGTACCAATCCTGCTTGTTGCGGTAGACTTTTTCGACCTCTTCCTGTTTTTTGACATAGGCTTCATAATCGGCCAGAACCATAAAATAGTCGCCGTGATGCAGCAGGTTATTGATAACAGGCTGGAACAGGTCCGGTTTTTCGGGGCTGAAGAATCCGTCCCGTATCTGGTCGAGCGCTTTGCGCAGTTCCTTGTTTTCCTGGTAGTATTCCTGGGGATTATATCCTTCCGAACGGAGTCGCTCGATGTCGTCGACTTCGAGACCGAAGATGAAGATGTTTTCGTCTCCCACCTGGTTGCGAATCTCGATATTGGCCCCGTCAAGCGTGCCGATTGTAAGGGCGCCGTTCAGCGCAAACTTCATATTGCCAGTGCCGGAAGCCTCCATGCCGGCCGTCGAAATCTGCTCAGAAAGATCGGCTGCGGGAATCATTTTTTCAGCCAGTGAAACGCGGTAGTTAGGCAGGAAAATACATTTTAATTTATC
This sequence comes from Halalkalibaculum sp. DA3122, assembly GCF_043951865.1. Classification (NCBI taxonomy): domain Bacteria; kingdom Pseudomonadati; phylum Balneolota; class Balneolia; order Balneolales; family Balneolaceae; genus Halalkalibaculum; species Halalkalibaculum sp. DA3122. Next base: position 38,658 of record NZ_JBINJF010000008.1, on the reverse strand, counting down.
GCCTACATCGGGATCATTGTTCACCTTGCGGCCAATATTGTTGATCAGCTTGATGTGCTGTTTGGCGGTGGTGTAGCCCGGCGCCGCTTTTCCGCCGAAAATGACAGTGCGCGGCTGTATGTCGGCTTCCGGGTTATCCTTGATACGGTTGTACAGCGTAATGACGTGCAATGCCGCCATTAGTTGTCGCTTGTACTCGTGGATACGCTTGATCTGGATGTCGAAAATAGAATCGGGATTTACATCGATATCAAGCTCCCGCTTGATGTAGCCAGCGAGGCGCTTTTTGTTCTCCCGCTTGATCTCGCCGAAGCGGTTCTTAAAGGCCTCGTCGTCGGCAAACTGCTCCACCTTTTTCAGCTGTTTCAGGTCGGTCAGCCAGTCGTCGCCGATGTGTTCCGAAATCAGGCTTGACAGGCCGGGATTGCACTGTTTCAGCCAGCGGCGCGGGGTGATCCCGTTGGTGACATTGGTGAACTTGTCGGGGTAAAGTTCGGCATAATCCTTGAAGATGGTCTTCTTCATCAGGTCGGAGTGGATCTTCGACACCCCGTTGATCTTGTTGGCAGCCACGATGCCCAGCGGCCCCATCTCGACAACCGGATCCATCTCTTCCCCGACGATGCGCATGCGGCTGACCCGGTCTTCGTCATCGGGAAACTCGGCCCTGATCTCATCCATAAACCGCCGGTTGATCTCGTGGATAATTTGTGTATGCCGCGGCAGCAGGTTTTGCATCAGCGAGATCGGCCATTTTTCGAGGGCCTCCGGCATCAGGGTGTGATTGGTATAGTTGATGCATTGGGTGGTGATATTCCAGCTGGTATCCCAGTTCAGGCCTTCGATATCCATCAGGATGCGCATGAGTTCAGGTACCGCCAGGTTGGGATGGGTGTCGTTGCATTGAAAAGCGACTTTTTCGGGCAGTTTCCGGAAGTCGTCATGCTGCTTTTTGAACCGCCGGATAGCATCTTGTACAGAGGCGGAAACAAGGAAATATTCCTGCTTCAACCGCAGTTCCTGTCCCTTGAACACCTTGTCATTGGGGTAGAGGACGCGGGAGATATTTTCCTCCAGCATGTTGTCGCGCACCGCATCGATGTAGTCGCCCTGGTTGAAACTTTTCAGGTCAAATTCGTGAGAGGCGGTGGCTTTCCAAAGCCGGAGGTGATTTACGATATCATTTTTGTACCCGGGAATCGGGGTGTCGTAGGCCACGGCAAGCACATCATGGGTGTTTTTCCACTCAAAATGGAGTTCACCGTCGTCTCCCATGTGAGAAACCGTTTCCCCGTAAAAGTGGACCGGGTATTCCACCTTGGGACGCACCATGTTCCAGGGGTAGCCGTACTGGAGCCAAAGGTCTGCCTTTTCCACTTGCCAGCCATCCTCGATCTCCTGGTCAAAAATTCCGTAATCATACCGGATCCCGTACCCGATGGAGGGAATACCGAGGGTTGCCATCGAATCGAGATAGCACGCGGCCAGCCGCCCGAGCCCGCCGTTGCCGAGGCCCGCATCCACCTCCACCTCGCGGATTTTTTCGTAATCGAGGCCCATCTCCTCAAAGGCCTGTATCGCTTCATCCTGCATGCCCAGGTTGATCAGCATGTTGTCGAGAAGGCGCCCGATCAGGTACTCCATCGACAGGTAATAGACACGCTTGACATCCTGCCTGTAATAGCGCTGCTGGGTGTCGATCCAGCGGTCGTGCAGCCGGTCCATGACCGACATTACCACGCTGCGATAGATATCCCATTCGGTGGATGAGTACTTGTCTTTTGCGAGAGTGTAGTAGAGATGCTGGTGAATGTCCTGTTTAAACGATTCCACGTCCATTCCGGTACGCGGATCAACGTGAGTAGCACTGTTTTCCATATAGACCAAATTTCTTTCAAATGAACAGCTAATTAAAAGTATTAATTGGTCAATTAAAAGTGAGGCACGAAATTATTTCGATAAAAGGCTTCTTTTGGGATGCGAGAGGGGTAGGGGCTGGCTGCCCTGGCAGGAGTGAATGTACGGTTTATTCCTTTTGGTAGATACCGCGATCCGGTTTAAAGCCCGGTTTGGTGATATTGGTGGGAAATCCCAGGTCTACAAATCCGTGATAGGCGTTGGTAGCTACAAAGTCTTGTTCAAAGAGACCGTAGACCGAGGACCCGCTGCCACTCATGGAGGCGTAAAGGGCGCCAAATTCGTAAAACTGGTCCTTCATGTTGCCGACAATGTGGTTGCGGGGCAGGACCGATTGCTCGAGGTCGTTTTGGAGGGTGAAGCGCCACTCTTCGGGGTCGGTCTCCGTAAGGGTTTTTTCAAGCTCGAACTCCGGTTCCGGGTTGGGCCGGCAGTGGCGGTAGGCCTCGGGAGTGCTGCTCTTTACATTGGGGAAACAGGTGATAATCCAGTAATCGGGTTGAATGTCGAGCGGGCGAATTTCGTGTCCCACGCCGCTCCCTATGCCTGCTTGTCCCTTGATGAACAGCGGTACATCCGCGCCGAGATCCCGCCCAAGGTCTGCCAGTTCCTCATCTGTCAGGCCCAGGTTTTCAATTTTGTTGAGCATGCGCAGGATAAGGGCGGCATTGCTGCTCCCGCCGCCCAGGCCACCGCCCGCCGGAATACGTTTGTCAACGTTGATATGATAGGCGTTGCTGATCTCCACATATTTTTTCAGTTGTCGCACCGCCCGGTTGATGAGATTATCTTCCCCGGCGGAGATCGTCTCGTCGTCGGTATCCAGCTCCAGCTGCCAGCGGCTGGCTTTTTGCACTTCAAACCGGTCGCTCCAGTTGATGAAGCCAAATCCGGTTTCTATGCGGTGGTACCCGGTGGGCAGCCGTTCCAGTACGTGCAGCCCGAGATTTATTTTGGCGTATGAGTCAGCAATCCACTTCATATATCAGTTTAACAATTTGGCAGTGTGTCAGTTAACAGTGGAATTAAGAACTAAAAAATGAAAAATTTTAAACATTTTCGATCTCAGCAAAACATCATTCAGTGTAGAGCTAATATTTAACGTGATCAGCATGATCACTGTAATACTGTTCACTGTTCACTGATAAATTGGTCTTTGATTTTCATCATGTAATCGAATGCCGCATCATGTTCGTTGGGGATTTCTCCCTCCAGTATGGCCTCTTTAATCGCCTCTTTAATTTCGCCGATGACCGGTCCGGGTTTCAGGTCAAAGGTCTCCATAATTTCGTCTCCGCTGATCGGGTTGGTCCATCTGCGCATGCGATCTTTTTCTTCGACCTCTTCGATTTTTTGTTCAACACGATCGAAATTTTTGTGATAGCGTTGCACTTTTCGCTCGTTTTTGCTGGTGATGTCGGCCCGGCACAGCGTCATCAGGTCGTCGATATCTTCTCCCGCTTCATACAGGAGTCGGCGGACCGCACTGTCGGTGACCTCGTCAGAGACAAGGGCGATAGGCCGCAGGTGCAGGCGCACGAGCTTGCGTACATACCGCATCCGCTCGTCGAGAGGAAGTCCCAGCCGCCGAAAAATCGACTTGACCCATTTGGCGCCGATTGCATCGTGGCCGTGGAAGGTCCAGCCCGTTCCCTCTTCAAATTTCTGGGTGGCCGGTTTGGCGATGTCGTGCATGATGGCCGCCCACCGCAGCCAGAGGTTGTCACTCATTTCGGCCACGTTGTCCAGCACTTTGAGCGTATGCCAGAAGTTGTCTTTATGGCGCACGCCGCGCACCTCCTTGACCCCGTGCAGCCGGTGCATTTCGGGAAAAAACTTCTCCAGGAGACCTGTGCGAAACAGGTAGGAGAATCCGATAGAGGGTGTGGGAGCCATCACAATTTTGTTGAGCTCCTCGATGATCCGCTCTTTGGAGATGATATCGATGCGGGAGGCCATCTTTTCGATCGCCTTGTAGGTGTTCTTTTCGATGTCAAAATTGAGCTGGGTGGCAAACCGGACGGCCCGCATCATGCGCAGCGGGTCATCGTCGAAGGTTTGCTCGGGATCAACCGGCGTGCGGATCAATCGCTTTTTGAGGTCCTGGATACCGCTGAATGGATCCAGCAGTTCGCCGAAGTTCTCTTTGTTGAGCGACCAGGAGAGGGCATTGATGGTAAAATCGCGCCGGAGCTGGTCATCCTCGAGGGTGCCGTCTTCCACAACCGGCTTTCGGGAGTTGCGCCGGTAGCTTTCCCTGCGGGCCCCGACAAACTCCAGGTCCAGGTCTTGATACTTCACCTGCGCGGTTCCGAACCGTTTGAATACGGCGAGATTATCGGTACCCAGCCGGGATGCGACCTCCCGGGCTATTTCAATTCCTGATCCTACTGTAACAAAATCGATATCCAGTGCATCGTCTTCTTTGGATCGATTTAAGAAATAGTCGCGGACATACCCGCCCACCACGTACACCGGCTGGTCGAGCGCAGCGCCGGCTTCGGAAATAACGGAAAAAACTTTTTTATGCTTGGGATCTATATCCTTCAACGGGAAATGGTGTTGCCTGTTCAGATTGTTCAAATGAGCGTAAAAATAATAACAATTGAACTTGCTTTCAGGTATTCTTTGTCTAATCTTTTTGGTCTAAACTGATCCATTTGAAACCGTCGTGAAACAGTCTCGTTCCAAAATAGCGCTTCGTGTCAGCCTGTTCGTATCGTTCTGCCTGTTGCTTATTAAAAGCAGCGGGTTCCTGATCACGAATTCAACCACGGCTCTCTCGGATGCGGCCGAATCTTTTATCCATGTTCTGGCAGTGGCGTTTGTATATTATGGATTTTTGTTGAGCACCAAACCCCCCGATGAGAAACATCTCTACGGTCACGAACGTGTGGAATATCTTTCGGTGGGGGTCGAGGGCGCGGTTATTCTGCTTGCCGGCATTACCATCATTTATCAGTCTGTACATACCTACCTGACCGGCTATAACCTGCAAGAGTTGAACACCGGTATTTACCTGCTGGGCGGCGCGGCGGGCATCAACTTTTTTCTCGGGCAATATCTGCTGAAGGTGGGCCGGGAGGAAAATAACATGATGGTGGTCAGCAATGCACGCCATACGCTTACCGATGTGTGGACCAGCCTTGGCGTGGTGGCGACCCTGCTTATTATCAAGTTTACCTCCTGGGAAGTGCTGGATTCAATTGTGGGAGTAGGGCTGGCAATATTTATTATGTACGAGGGATTCAAACTCCTCAAATATTCGGTTGACGGGCTGATGGACAGCCGAAATCCCCAGATCGATCGCAGGATCAGGGGCGTCCTGCAGGAGGAGCTGCCCGGCTCAATGAGCAGTATTCACAACCTGCGGCACCGCACCACCGGCAACACCACGTGGATTGAGCTGCACGCCCTTTTTGAAAAAGGCGTCAGCCTGAAACACGCCCACGAAGACGCCACAATCTTAGAGCGAAGGCTTATTGACGGCGTCCGTGGAGATGTGATTGTCACAATTCACCTTGAGCCGGATGGCCACCATGAAGAGGTTCATGAGGCCCTGCGCGAGGCGGACCAGGATCGCCCGCTGGAGGATTTTATTTAGTTGTGTATGATGGGTCTTGAGTCGTAAGTGAGGTGGGAGTTGCCATTTAAAAAACCTCCAGGGTTTTCGAAAACCCTGGAGGTTTATATGCGCCTGAGATTTTTTGATTTTTTAATACAATTGGCTACTGAGCAAAAAAGAGACCCAAACCCAAGACTCAAGACTCAAGACCATTTTCACACTTCCACGCCGATTTTGGAGTGATCGCCCAGATGTACTTCCTGGTTTACATTCTTGAGCTCTACGTGCTGCCCGATGGTTGAATTCTCGATATGGCTGTCCTCAATAGTTGTATTTGAGCGCACGATGCTGTTCGTTACCGTGGTATTTTTTAAGCGGCAACCGGCGGCTATGCTGGCATTGGGGCCAATGGTGCAGTTTTCCAGCTCTACCCCTTCTCCTAGGTAGACCGGATCGTGGATGGTCGTGTTTTTGTAATCGTTTTCGTCGTACGGGTGTTGATCCTGCTCTTTTTCCAGGATTACCGACGAGGTGGCTCGCCAGGCCGGGAGCGTACCGCAGTCAAGCCATTCATCAACAGTCGCTTTTTTAAAAACCTTGTTGTCTTTTAGCATGCGGTCCAGTGCATCCGTAAGCTGGTATTCGTTGCCCTTTCCCCGAATTTTGTTGTCGAGCAGGTATTCGATCTCTTTCTTGATGTCGGCTGCCTCCTTGAAGTAGTAGACCCCGATGATTGCCAGGTTTGAGATCGGTTTGTCGGGCTTTTCTACAAAATCGGTGATTTTATCCTCTTCATGTACGGCCACTCCGAAACGGGAGGGATCCTCTACCTCCTTCAGCCAGATGACAGAATCAGCCTCTTCAACCGATACCTCTGAATCGGTGTCAAAAATAGTGTCTGCAAAAACGACGATGCACTCGCCTTCGAGATCCTCCTCGGCACAGTAGACCGCATGAGCCGTACCGAGCGCTTCCTCCTGAACCCGGAAGCGGGATTTAGCGTTGTGACGTTCGCTCATCGCAGATAGCGCATCTTTGATTTCCTGCCCAAAATCGGGACCCAGAATAAATACAATTTCATCTATCGCCCGGTCGAGAGTTCGGGCAAACGTCTCCACAATGCGTTCAACAATCATTTTTCCGGCTACGGGCAGCAGCGGCTTGGGGGTCGTATGCGAATGCGGACGGACCCGGGTACCGCGACCTGCCATAGGGATAATTAATTTCATATATTTTCGTCCTGGTTTAGATGAAAGATTTATTGAGGGCTGTTAATATAATGGAACTCAAATACTTTAGCGACTTTCAAATATATTGTTAACCTCAATTTAATTCGGACTTTCCTCCATTGAATCTGTATTTTCGGTTTATTGAACTGCTTATGGCCGCGTTTGTACTGGTGATGGCGCGCCACACATTTCTGAGAGGCAAGTATTTTTTGCACATCTTTCAGCAAAAGGGATATAAAATTAAAGAGTACCGGGGGTGGCTGTTTGAGCACTGGAACCAGCGGGTGTTGACGCCGGAGCATGTCTTCTTCAACCTGGTGATTTTTTTACTGCTCTATTTTATGTCGAATACGATTACGGGCAGCGCCGCAATTATCACCTTGTCGATGTTTGGTTTTTTCTGGTTTGGCAAGTTCAACTACTACCGGGGAGACCGGCAGAAAAAACCGATCGTATTTACTGCCCGCATGATTCGCCTTGCCATCCCCTATGCTCTTTTAAGTCTTGTGATCCCGGTAATGGCCACGGGCGGAGCCTATCTCGGCCGAATCCCATTCACCGATATCCTCATGAAGCAGCCGCTGTTTCACAGTGCCGATATCTACGTGCTGGCCTTCGGCTGGGTGCTGGCCGACGCCCTGATGCCGTTCCTGGTCTTTCCGGCTGCCATGCTTACGGCGCCCATTGAAAAACGGGTGCACCAGTATTATATCGACCTGGCGCGTAAAAAAGCCGCCTCCATGCCGGAGCTTGCGGTGATCGGCATTACCGGAAGCTATGGTAAAACCAGCACCAAGTTCATGATCCGCGACCTGCTGGAAGAGCGGTACAGCGTCTGTTCAACACCGGGCAGCTACAACACCCCGATGGGTATCTGCAAGGTAATCAACAACGATCTGGAGGCCCATCATCAAATTTTGATTCTTGAGATGGGGGCTCGCTACGAGGGCAATATTGACGAACTCTGCGATATCGTTCAGCCGGATATTGCGGTTGTTACCAATGTGGGTATTGCCCATTTGGAGACGTTTGGTTCGAAAGAGGCGATTGCCCGGACCAAAAGCACGCTGGTACGGCGGCTGAATCCCAATGGGAAAGCGGTGCTGAACGTTGATGACCCCCTCGTGCGCGAAATGGCCGACTTGCGGGAAGATATACAGGTGGTGGGAGTGGGACTGGAACGGGGAGAGATCAGGGCCACCGATATCACCTATGGTCCGGAGGGAACCGGTTTTAAGCTGCATATAAACGGAGTTACCGAATCTTTTCAGACGAAGTTGCTGGGAGCGCACAACGTGCAAAACCTGCTGCTGGCCGCAGGGGTGGCCAGGCTCTTTGATATCCGTCCCGGTACGATGGCGGTAGCCGCCTCGCATATCGAGCCGATTGAGCATCGGCTCGAGCTGAAAAAAGAGGGCGATCTGTATGTGATTGATGATGCCTTTAATTCCAACCCGGTGGGAGCCAGGAACGCCGTAGAGATCCTTTCGCAATTCGAGAGTGGCCGTCGTATCATCATTACCCCGGGGATGATTGAGCTCGGAGAGCTGCAAGAGCAGAAAAACCGGGAGTTTGGGGAAGCCATCGGGCGTGCCGGGCTCGACCTGGTCATTTTGGTCGGTAAGAAGCGCACCCAGCCGATTCTTAAGGGTATTCACTCGGTGGGTTTTCCTGAAGAACAGGTCCGGGTGGTAAACAGTCTTTTTGAAGCAAACGATATTGTCCGGGATTTTGCTCGAGCAGGGGATGTAGTCTTGTATGAAAATGATCTGCCGGATACGTACAACGAATGAGTGATTGAATGTTGTAAGGATGGGGGATGAAGGTTTTTTAAATACTAAAAAAATCTGATTCTGGCCACAAGTTTTCTCCAAAGTTGGCATCTAACCTGGTGTACGGAGCGAATTTTAATAACAATCTCAATGGAGAAAACAATGAAACAGCTCAATTCGATATTCTTAACCCTACTTTTGCTGGCCCTTACAACAACAGCATTTGCCCAGCGCTCGATGCCCGATCGGGGGAGATCCCAGCAAGCAGATCGGCCGATGTATCGCATACCGGACCTAACCGATGAACAGCACGAACAGATCCGCCAGATTCACCTGGATGCCCAGCAAAGGGGGCTCGAGATCCGTAACCAGCTCAACGAACACCGGGCACGATTACGTACCCTTACGACCGGCAGCGATATCGACCTGAATGCCGCCAATGAAGTCATCGATGAGATCGGTTCGCTGACAACCCAGCTGATGAAACAACGGTTGGAGACTCGAATGAAGGTTCGCAATCTGCTCACTGACGAGCAAAAGGTGGTGTTCGATGCTCACAGCCCGTTTGCCCGGGGCAACCTCCAGGGTATGAGATCCGGGAGGCGCGGGGTGGACTTCCGAAGATGATAATGATGTTTCAGGCTCAAATGGTTGAGTGCACGGTACGCGCTTGTTTGAGATCGAAATAGTGGCTAACCTAATCGAAAGAAGGACAGGTTTATTACGGGAACAACTTTTGGAGAACGAGGAAGCACTGATAGAGCAGCTCAAACAGCGCGACTCCCATGCTTTCAAAACATTGGTGGAGAAGCATAAAGATCGCGTCTTTAATACGTGTCTCGGTTTTGTGCACAACCGCGAAGATGCCGAAGATCTGGCCCAGGAGGTATTTATACAGGTATTTGACTCCATAGAAACATTTCGCGAAGAAGCCTCATTGACTACCTGGATTTATCAAATTGCCGTAGCCAAGTCGTTGGAGCTGATTCGTTATCGCAAGCGTAAAAAGCGATGGGCGTTTTTCCGTTCCATGATGAACAAGGAGGGGAAAGATCCCGACAGGTTAGCGGTGGACCATTATTTCGAACATCCTGGCCTGGCACTGGAACAGAAGGAACAGGCAAATATCCTGATGAAGGAGATTGAAAAATTGACTGAAAATCAGCGGGTGGCCTTCACGCTTCAGAAGATTGAAGGGTTGTCTTACAAAGAGATTGCGGACGTGATGGAAACCAGCGTTTCGGCGGTGGAGTCGCTCATTTACAGGGCAACTAAAAATTTGCGAAAACAGCTTTACGATTATTACAGTAACGAATGAGGGAAAAGGAGATGGAAAGAGATCATAATGTTCAGAAGAAGGTGGATCAGGCCATGCACTCATGGGATGGTATCAAGCCTGCACAGACAGATGACTTTTTCTATGCCAGGCTGGAGGAAAAGCTCAGTCACAGGCAGCAAGCTGTCCTTCCTCAAGGATGGAATCCCCGATTTTCATTGGCATTAGCTGCCGCCCTGGTTCTCGTCTTCTTCAATATTTGGACGGTACTTGAATATGATCAGGCCTATGGAGCAAACGAGACTGATCGGCAGCAAAGTTTGGAAGCATTTGCAGAGGACTACCTGCTTGATATTCCCACCATTTATGAACTGAACAGCGAGGAATAAAGCATGGAATACGCAAAAAAATATCGCTGGGCCCTGGCCGGTTTTATCATTCTGTTGTTACTTAACATCGGAACGCTGGCTACCGTATGGATGATACGTCCGCCGCAACAGACTTCGATTCTCAATGATGAGCGACCCCGCCGTGTACAGCGATTTTTGGAGCGTGAGTTGGAGCTGAATCAACAGCAGCGCACTCAAATTCAGCAGCTCAGGCAGCAACATATGCAAAGGATACGTTCGGTTATGGAGGATGTCCGTAAAAACAGGGCCGTCTACTTCAATATCCTGCAAACTGCGGATACCCTTGAGGCCCGGGGGCAGATCGACAGCCTTGCCCGGAGGATTGGCCATGCCCATGCCGAGCTGGAACGGGCCAACTACGATCACTTTCGTAAAATCCGGCAGATACTGAATGAAAATCAACGCTCCCGATTTGATCGAATTTTAGAACAAAGTATGCAGGGTCCGCAGCGAAGAGGAAGAGAACCCAGACCCGGGAATCGTCACCGCTGAGGAATTATTTACTTGAACACGGCAGATCACTTTGGCCCAAAAATATTGAGCCTTCCGTATTCTTTTTGAAGCAAATTATTCAACTTTTATGTACTCTTGACAAATAACTTTTATTTGTTGAGTAGGAGGGGACTATGAAGGTCGGAATTTTGGGCTCTGGTGATGTGGGAAAAGCTTTGGGGGATGGATTTATTAAGTATGGTCATCCCGTAATGATGGGTTCTCGTACTCCCCAGGCAGAGAATGTTCAGCAATGGTTGAAGAAGGCGGGAAGAAAAGCATCGGCTGGAACATTTGAAGAGGTCGCTGATTACGGTGAGATTCTTGTATTAGCAGTGGCGTGGAGTGGCTGTGAAAGCGCGTTAAGGCTGGCTGGAAAGTCAAACTTTAAAGGAAAAACAGTACTCGACGTGACCAATCCACTGATTTTTGAGGAGGGCAAACCGCCCCGCCTGGCCTTAGGCCACACAGATTCCGGCGGAGAGCAGGTTCAGCGCTGGCTGCCGGATGCGCATATCGTGAAGGTTTTTAACATTGTGGGAAATGCCCATATGGTGGATCCGGACTTTCCTGGCGGTCCGCCCGATATGTTTATCTGTGGCAATAATGACGATGCCAAAGAGACAGTCATGGAAATTTGCGAGCTTTTTGGCTGGTATGTTATCGATATAGGCGGTATCGAAGGGGCACGGGAGCTCGAACCGATGTGCATTCTATGGGTGAAGTATGGAATGCAGACACAGTCCTGGAATCACGCATTCAAACTGCTGCGCAAGTAGCTTGCTTAGTGGAGGTGCTGGTGGATTACTCACGTTAGGTTATCATACTGTTTTATAGTAAGTTATCAATTGCTGGCGATGCTGCAAATCTTAAGGCGCGACAGTTTAACGACAACCCGAATTATAGTGAATTGCAGTGGCAAAAGGCTGCAGATTCATGAAATAAGATGACATTTGGAGGGAGTTATGGTACCCAAGACGATGAAGAACACAATGAAAACCGCAGCCACGTGGTTTGAGATACCGGTCAAAAAATTGAGCCGGGCGAAGAAGTTTTATGAGGGAATCTTTGAAGTGGAACTGATCGATATGGAGATGGGTGATGATTTCAAGATGGCGATGTTCCCCGTAGAGGATGGAGGGATGGGAGGTGCCCTTTGCGAAGGAAAAGAGTTTTATATCCCGAGCCACGAGGGTTCGTTGATCTACCTGAATGCCGAGCCCCGCCTGCAGTCCGTTGTCGACCGGATTGAGAAGCACGGGGGAAAAATACTTCGTCCGAAAACCCAGATATCCGAAGAATATGGGTACATGGCTATTTTTGAGGACACCGAAGGCAACCGCGTGGCCCTGCACGCCATGAAATGATTGTAGAACCACAGAATATTGAACAAGGAATATCGAATGCAGAAGGATAGGCTCCTTATTCGAAATTCCTTGTTCTGCGGTTCGCTATTTTCTAGGGTTTGATCTTGATATCGATTTTCTCAGTGGCCGGCTGCTCCTTGTTGCGGATGGCCAGCTGCTGTATGGTGTTGTTTGAAAGTTCGATAAAAGCCTGAGCCGACCTGGATTCCACATCCTGCAACACAATAGGCTTGCCGCTGTCGCCACTCTCGCGAACCGACTGCTCCAGGGGAATTTCACCCAGGAAGTTGATCCCCATCCGCTCAGCAAGCTTGCGGGCCCCGTGTTTGCCAAAAATATGGTACTTCTTGTCGGGCATGTCCGGGGGAACAAAGTAGGCCATGTTTTCGACGATGCCGAGAACCGGGACACTTACTTTTTTAAACATCGCCACCCCTTTGCGGGCGTCGTCGAGCGCTACATTCTGCGGGGTGGATACGACGATAGATCCCGTCAGGGGCACCGTTTGAACAATCGTAAGCTGGATATCCCCGGTTCCGGGAGGCAGATCGAGTACGAGGTAATCGAGATCGCCCCAGACCACTTCCTGCATAAACTGTTTGACGGCACTGGTGACCATCGGTCCGCGCCAGATCATCGCCTGGTCGGGATCGACCAGCAATCCCATTGAAACAAACTTGACGCCATATTTTTCAAGTGGAATCAGCTTTTTTTGGGTAGTAATATTGGGTCGTTCGTGAGTGTCCATCATCGTCGGGATGCTGGGCCCGTAAATATCGGTATCCAGCAAGCCCACTTTGGCCCCGGTACGGGCCAGTCCGCACGCCAGGTTGACGGCCACGGTGGATTTCCCCACGCCCCCTTTGCCTGAAGCCACTGCAATGATATTTTCGACCCCGGGCAGCAGTTCTTCCTCCCCCTGCGGCTGTTGCGTGGATTGTTGCTGCTTTTTTTCTCGATGTCCCTGGCCGGGAAAAGCCGGTTCTCCGCCATCCTCTTCATCTCCTTCGAGCGCGCGTTTCTTGGAGAGGTTGACCGCCGTCTGGATGTCCAGCACCAGGTCGTTGTCTACATACTTGTGGAGCGTCTCCTCGCACATCTGCTTGAGCCTGGTATCCAGCTCCGGGGTTTTTTCGGGCAAATCGATCGTAAAGGTCACAAATTTATCCTGGACAATCAGGTCCTGAACAAGATCGAGGGTGATGAGGTCTTTTCCATATTTCGGATGGATGACATGCGTTAACGCCGTACGTACCTGCTGTTTGTTGATAGCCATAAACTGTCATTTACAAAGTTTTCTTTAAAGCCCGTAAAGATAAGGATTTTACCCGAGATGCTAAACGCCGTGTTTCGACTTTTTATACGTGTCTTGATGTGCTCCACGATTAAATTCGATCAATCGTCAACGATCCATCTATGACCAATAAGGGCCTACCTGCCGAGGAGGAAGGCAAGATTTGCAGGTATTTACACATCGCCTATATGTTGGGATTTCTGCAGTAACCGGAGGCGAAGTTTGGTTATTTGTGGACTGGTTATCCGTTATTCGAATACACCAATAGTCGATAACCAAAATTTGACGGCATTTTTTTTAGTTTGTTTTTGGCCGTGCACAAAATGATCAGAAAGCCCAACAAGAAAATAGTAGCATTTTTAAAAAAAGAGGTGTTCCATTTGGCTTGATCCAAAAACTCAAGATTGGATAACTGTTTACTGGTACCCTGCGAGGGATGGAATAGCTGAATCGCGAAAATATGAGCCGGCGGGCTTGGTGGTACGCTTTTTTCTGACACCAGGCAGTACTTGTTCAGAAGAGAGTTGCGCCATCTGCTGCTCTTTTTTACGCTTCTGCTGCAAGTGAAATTTGTCAATTGTCTGAAAGGCTTTGGCCATGGCTTCTTCAATGTAAACACCGGTTGTAACGATGATGTTCTCTCCATCAGAGAATGCCAGATGGATAAACCTGGAAAAACCATTCCCGGATTTATGCAACCTGTAGAACCCTCTGTATCTGTCGGTTGAATAGTAGTCCCGATAATTGCCACATTTATTCATAATTCAGCCTGTTCTTCCGTTGTAAAGCCAGTTAGCTATAAATACTGCAGATGATATGTTGATGCCGTTGGAAATTCTCGTCTGTAGTTGTAAGGGCGGCCTGCAAAGCAATTTTCAAGTATGGGATTGTGATCGAAAGACTGCTTTGCTCAACGCAAAAATGACCGCTTGTTTTACAAACCTCTCATGAGGTAATCATCGCCTGTAGATTATATGCGCGTTTTTTTTAACGCGCAAAATTATATTACAAATAAATATTAAAAAAAACTAATGAATATTAATTGTTTGTAATATTTTTATCGTGCTCGAATATCCTTGGGTGAAAAGATCACCGCTTCCCGGTTTTAGCACTATTCGTTGAGCAATATTTAAGGGCAGAGGAGAGCTGGAAATCGAATCCACAGAACGATACACCGCCAGTTCTTCGTTAACCGGTTTTGAATGGCCTCTGACACAGACGGCTTATATACTTAAGGCTGGTGTTCACGATGAACGCGGATTTAAACCGCTCCCTTGAATGGGCGGTGATTATTTAAATGGCAATCAGTTCATAATCTTCTTGTCTTAATTTCGTATATTCACCTGTTTATTTAAATGTCAAAATTACACTACTGAATGTCCCGATCCCAAGCTGCAGCTAAAGAGCAGAAGTCAACGAAAAGCGGCGACCGCCCCATTATTGTTAAAGGCGCCCGTGTTCACAATCTGAAAAATATCGATATTGAGATTCCCCGGAACAAGATGACCGTGGTGACCGGCGTATCGGGTTCCGGGAAATCCAGCCTGGCCTTTGACACTATTTATGCTGAAGGTCAGCGCCGATATGTAGAAAGCCTTTCAAGCTATGCCCGGCAGTTCCTGGAGCGCATGGACAAGCCGGATGTGGATTTCATGCAGGGGATTTCGCCGGCTATGGCCATTCAGCAGAAAACCACCTCCTCCAATCCGCGCTCCACGGTGGGTACCACTACCGAAATTTATGACTACATGCGCCTGCTTTGGGGGCGTATCGGCCGCACAATTTCACCGAAATCGGGCCGCGAGGTAAAGAAGGATTCCACCAAGACCGTAATCGAAGAGCTGCTCGGCCGGTTTGAGGAGGGTACCCGGTTTTACGTGCTGTTCCCGATCCCCCACCACGAGAAGAAAAAACTGAATGACGAGCTGAAGGTGCTGAAGGAGAAGGGATTTACCCGCCTGCTGCACATGCAGGATGAAGAGTTGCTGGATTTGACCGTCGATGAAGTCAATCCTGACAAGATGAATGCAGATGAGTACCGTGTGCTGGTAGATCGGCTGGCAGTGAAGAAGGATGAGGATACCCGGAGTCGCATCGCGGGTTCCCTGGAGACCGCGTTTCATGAGGGGCGGGGGCGCTGCTCAATCAAGATACGCAACGGTGAAGAGCTCAACTTCAGCGAGCGATTTGAGATGGACGGCATGGAGTTCGAGGAGCCTACGCCCCAGATGTTCTCCTTCAACAACCCGTATGGTGCCTGCGACAAGTGCGAGGGATTCGGGCGCGTGGCGGGCATTGACGAGGACCTGGTTATTCCCGATCCGGAAAAAACAATCCGTGACGGGGCTATTGCTCCCTACAGCGGACAAAAATTCAGCAAACACCTGCGCGACCTGATCAAGGTTTCCGCCCGTTACGGCCTGCCGATCGATACTTCCTACAACGAGCTTTCCAAAGAGATGAAGGATATCATCTGGAACGGCAAGGATGAATACAAGGGGCTGAATGAGTTTTTTGAGGATGTCAAAAGTCAGTCCTACAAAGTGCACATGCGGGTATTTTACTCGCGCTACCGGGGCTACAGCCGCTGTCCCGATTGTGAAGGGTACCGCGTGCGGCCCGACGGTTTGTACGTGAAGGTGGCGGGCAAACATATCGGGGAGATTGCCGAGCTCACCATCGGGCATGCCCGGGAATTCTTCGAGGAGCTGGAGCTGACTGAATTTGAGAAAGAGGTGGCCGAGCAGATTTTGTATGAAATTCGGAAGCGCCTGAAATATCTCGATGAGGTGGGACTCGACTACCTCACCCTGAACCGGCTGGCCAACACGCTCAGCGGCGGGGAGTCGCAGCGGATAAGCCTGGCCAACTCGCTGGGCAGCTCGCTGATCGGCAGCCTCTACGTGTTGGACGAGCCCACCATCGGGCTGCACCCGCGCGACAACGACCGCCTGATCAACATCCTGAAATCGCTCCGCGATATCGGAAACACGGTGCTGGTGGTAGAGCACGACCCCGCCATGATCGAGGCCGCCGACAATATCATCGATATAGGTCCCTTTGCCGGGGTACACGGCGGTGAAGTGGTATTTGAAGGTCCATATGACGAGCTGAAAAAAGCCAAAACCCTGACCGGCAAGTATGTTAGTGGACGCAAGGAGATCCCGGTCCCCGAAAAGCGCAGGAAGGGCACCGGAAACGCCATCGTGCTGCAAGGGGCCAGTGAGCATAACCTGAAGAGCCTGGAGGTGGAGTTCCCGCTTGGCAAGTTTATCTGTGTTACAGGGGTCAGCGGTTCCGGCAAGTCAACGCTGGTGCACGATACGCTCTATGCCGGTATCCAAAAACAGCTGGGTACCTACAACGACAAAGTGGGCCGCCACAAGGCGATCAAGGGGCTTAACCATATCGATTCGGTGGAGATGGTCGACCAGTCGCCGATCGGGCGCTCTTCGCGCTCTAATCCCGCCACTTATACCAAGGCATTTGACGGGGTGCGGGATCTTTTCTCCAATACCCGGCAGTCCAAGCTGATGGGTTACGAACCGGGCCATTTCTCCTTCAACGTACCGGGCGGGCGCTGTGAGACCTGCGAGGGCGAAGGGGTGCAGACGATCGAAATGCAGTTTATGGCGGATATTGAGCTTACCTGTGAAACTTGCAACGGGAAACGCTACAGGAAAGATGTGCTGGGTGTAAAGTACCGCGGCAAGAATATTCACGACGTGCTGGAGATGTCGGTCTCCGAAGCGATCGAGTTTTTTGTGGATGAACCCTCCATCACCAACCGGCTGCAGCCGCTGGAGGACGTGGGACTCGGCTACCTGAAATTGGGACAAAGCGCTCCAACACTTTCCGGCGGAGAGGCACAGCGTGTAAAGCTGGCCAAATTTCTTTCCAAGAGCGCAGGCGATCACACGCTCTATTTCTTTGATGAGCCTACCACCGGTCTCCATTTTGAGGATATCAACAACCTGCTGGATTCTTTCAACCGCCTGGTGGATGAGGGGCACACCGTTATCATCATTGAGCACAACCTGGACGTTATCAAGAGCGCCGACCACATTATCGATATTGGTCCAGAAGGCGGCTTTGCGGGGGGACAGATTGTGGGTACTGGTACGCCGGAGGAGATTGCCGGGATCGAGGAGAGCTACACGGGCAAATATCTGAAAGAGATGTTGTAGGATGTGAGGGGGAGACGTCAGACGTCAAACGTGAGACGTGAGTGGTTGTTTGTGATTTTAGAATGGATAATCTTTTCCCGTACTATATCGGGCTAATTCCTCGGTGAATAATTCGAACAAATTTATTCCTGCTGACAGAGAAAATGGCTATTGTACAAACAGGCTTATGTGGGATCGGGCAAACCCTTATGAGATTTTTTTAATGGTGTACTTGGTTTATATTTTTATTCAGAATTTCTCAAATGTGGGGTAAAGGCGGACGCGGTTGCCTGTTTGGGCGTAAAACGCAAAGGATCATTTTCAAGAGCTGCCTTAACATAAATCAACTGCTGCCTGCCTGTCCAGGAGATAATCCCATTGATCATTCATCAGGTAACCTACCCGGATAATTTTGATAAATTCAGATCAAAAGAAACCGTTTATGTTTTATGATAAGCGACTGATACTTCTGTCCTTCATTTCCATCTACGCATTTCTGGTAGTATCAAAAGCTCAGGCCCAGGATGCGGCAATGCAGGGAATTATTTCTGATAATTCCACCGGCCAGCCGCTCTACGGGGCTAACGTGGTGTTAAAACCTGTTGCCGGAGAGAAGTTCATGGGGGCTGCGGCTGACGGCGATGGATTCTACCGCATCAGTTCGATAGAACCGGGCACCTATTCACTGCGCATTAGTTATATCGGGTACCGACCCTATACCGACACCCTGGATTTGGATGAGGGGGAAAACAGGACTGTTAATGTATCGCTACAGCCGGATGACGCCCAGCTCGAGGAAGTGGTGGTGGAGCAAACCACCGGGGCCGTATGGAAACAGGAGGGGCGCCAGCGCATTACCCCGGTTGAATTGAGCCGGGTGCCCAGTCCTGCTGCCGGTGACCTTGCCACCTATCTTCAGACGTTGCCGGGCGTTGTGTCGATGGGCGATCGCGGGGGACAGGTGTTTATTCGCGGGGGAACGCCTACTCAAAACCTGGTGCTGCTGGATGGAGCGATCGTCTACCGCCCCACCCATATTGTGGGATTCTTTTCTCCCTTCCCGGAAGATCTGATCTCGGGAGTCGATTTTTACGCCGGGGGATTTGGTCCCCGCTACAACAGCCGGGTCTCATCGGTCATGGATATCCAGATGCGGCATGGCGACCGGTACAACTTCTCAGGGTCGGGTTCTGTGAGTCCGTTTGCCGGCGAAGTGTTTGCAGAAGGCCCGATCCAGGAAGGAAAATCATCCTGGATGTTTTCGGCCAGAAATTCGTTTATCGAACAGGCGAGCAGCTGGCTTCCGGTAGAGAGGCAGCCGCTCAAATTCGGCAGCCAGCTGCTTAAAACCAGCTTCACCGGCAATGATGACCGCTGCTCTGCAATGGTCATGAATACCTACGACCGCGGCCGCATGGATTTTGAGGTGAATGACAGTATAAAATGGCGGAATTTTATTTTGGGGGGGAACTGTATAGCCCTGCCCCCGGACTCCCGAACACTCATGCAGACAAATGTCAACCTGTCCTATTTTTCCAATTCCAGGATCGATGAGGAATCGTCTGGATATTCTTCAGATATCTGGCGGGTAAACCTGGATATGAACCTTCGTCAATATATTGGCGATATCCGGGTTGATTACGGTTTTTTTTCCCGGTTAAAGCGCCTCAACTACCATATGGATGAAGAATTTCTGGGGTTGAACAGCGAAAGCCTCTCGCAATTTGTCCTTGGTGGACATCTCGAAACAAATATCCCGATTGGTGAACGACTGACGGTCCGTCCGGGCGCCGCCATAACGTTGTATACGGGCGATTACGCCCCAAGCCTGGAACCCCGTTTCAGGATGTCCTGGCAACCGTTCGGGCGCGAAACGGAAGAAATTACGGCGGCAGCCGGCCTGTATCGCCAGGCGGTGACAGGCATAAGCGACATGCGGGATGCCAGCTCTGTATTTGTAGCATGGATGACTTCACCGGTAGAACAAGAGCAGATGGAAGCGCTGCATGCCACGCTGGGATGGCAGCAGTCGCTTGCCCGGGGACTGACATGGTCGGTCGAGGGTTATTACAAGCAAATGCGCAACCAGCCGGTACCGCTTTGGAACACTATTGCCCGGTTTACGACAGACCTGGCCCAGGCCAATGGAGAGGTCTACGGCAGTGACCTGCGCATGGAGTACAGTAACAGCTGGTTCTACGGCATGCTGGGATACGGTTTTAGCTGGACGATGTATGAAGCCGCGCAGGATCACTTTAGTGTCTGGTTTGATGAGCCGGTTCAGCAGTATCATCCGCCCCACGATCGCCGGCACCAGGTGAATGCGCTGGTGAGCGCAGATATAGGCTCTTTTACCGCCGGCGTGCGATGGCAGCTCGGTACCGGCGTGCCGTTTACCCGCCCGATGGGATTCGACGATATCCTGGATTTCAGGGAGCGCCTGCCGGATGTGCTTCGAGACCAGGGGCTGCGCCGCGTAATCCTTGACAAGCCGTATCAGGGCCGGCTGCCCGCCGTACACCGGCTGGATATGTCACTGGAACGGGCGTTCAGGATCATAGATTCCGGGCTGACATTGAATGCGAGGGCAGGAGTCGTCAATATGTATGACCAGACCAATATTTTCTATTACGATGTCTATACCCATCGGCGCATCAATCAGCTGCCGGTTTTACCCTATCTTACGCTGGAAATGAAGGTAGGGACTTGATATCATGTTTGTCATAGAGGTCTTGTAAAACCGTTGTTTTGCCCGATTTTATATTTTTGCGCACTCGAATCCTCATTTATGAGATATAAGCTGCGGTTTTGAATGCACTCAGGGACCAACACTCCTGTGTTTTTAAAAAACCGCGTTAACAGGAAAGAAGTGAAAATGAATGGTAAAATTTCTGGTAATCCCATCATGGCAAACTCGTTTTGCACGTTGATCTCGGGCCTGCTTTTGTGCCTCTGGGGTGGAAGTTTGGCCGGATGCGAGCAAACCTTTGAACCCTACAAGGAAAATAATGAGTTTCATTTCTCATTTTACGGCTACCTGGATGCCTCCGCCGATACGCAGTGGGTGCGGATTTCACCTGCTCGAGTGGAGTTTCAGGTCCCCACGGATGCACCGGACGCAGTAGTGACACTTGAAGAAATGGAAACCGGCCATTCAGCCGTTTTGGAGGATTCGCTGTTCGAACGTACAGGCGGATACAACTACTGGAATTACTGGACCACGATGGATGTCCGGGCGGAGCACACCTACCGACTGCTGGCCGAATCTCCGGATGGGGCTACAAGCAGCGTCACCGTCACCATTCCTCCAGACTTCCCGAAGCCCAGGATCGGATATCATCTTAACGGATGCCAGGCTACCCTGTCCATTCGTGGCGTCGAGCGGCTGGCAGATGCCCAGTCGGTATGGCGCTATTCTGCTCAACAACTCTACCGGTTTCCCTACCGAATCCAGGCATATGGAGGCGTTTCTGGTTTTCATACCATCGAGCTGAATGCTATTCGTGAAAGAACCCAGATACCGGTGGCCGAAAACGTGGATGTGCAGAGTAGGTATGTAATGGTTGCTGCCGGCGGACCCGAATGGGTGGAGGGGGTGGATTCACTGGACGATCCGACCTATACCCTGCCGGAGGGGTTTTCCAACGTGCAAAACGGTCTTGGCTATATGGTGGGAATTCTCAGTAAAACGACTCCGTATGAAGAGTGCCATTAGCCAGCAAGAAATCGATCGACAAGTAAATATTGCAATTGCAAGGGCTACAACAAGTGAAATACAGTCAGCAAAAATACAGGCATACAACTGTCGGCGGGATATGGATATGCCTGATCGTTGGAGGTTGCCTGGCAATGGTTGCAGCCGGCTGTGACTCGTCCTTCCAGCCTGTCATGGAAAATGAACAGTATTTCTTTTCCATGTATGGCTATCTGGACGCTTCTGCCGATACCCAGTGGGTACGGATTGCCCCGGCGCGTACGCAACTCGAGATGCCGGACGATATCCCCGAAATGCAGGTCACACTCAGGGAAATGGAGAGCGGTCGTTCGGCGGTCATGAAGGACTCTCTTTTCCAACTGGATAACGGCGTTAACATGCTGAATTTTTGGACAACCATGGATCTCAAACCTCAGCACACGTACCGTTTAAAAGCGGAACGAAAAGATGGGGCCTACAGCAGTGTCACCGTGACGATACCGCCGGATTTTCCACAACCTAGACTGGGATACGCCCAAATGGGATGTTCAGCCACTGTATCGATCCGGGAGGTGGAGCGTCTGGCCGACATACAGTCGGTATGGCAGTTTCATATCAATCAAGCGGGATATAAACGCGTAGACCTGTACCGGTTTTCCTATCGGGACCAGGCCTATGGACTATCCGGGGGGTATACTGTAACCATCGATCCAATCCGCGAAAGAGAGCATATAAATGTTCCGGACGGTGACGCCAGGCTTACCGAACGCTACCTGTGGGTGGCCTCGGGCGGTCCCGAATGGGTTGAAGGGGTCGATTCGCTGGATAATATTACCTATACGTTGCCGGAAGGATTTTCCAATGTGACAGACGGGCTTGGATATGTAGTCGGAATTATCAGCAAAAAAATACCCTATAAAGAGTGCAGCCCTCAGTGATGCCCTCGAAGAAGGTCCCCTTTACAACGGGAAAATCCATTTTACTTGAGCCGGAGGCATAGTATATTGCCCTGGTCTGGCCCTGCCCGCCGCTCCGAAGAGCGAAATACTACATGATCCGGTTTCCCGAATTCCACTGGCAGGAAACGTTGCCGGGAAATGGACTTTAACTCAGCATGCAGCTGTTCCTGCCGGAAAATCAGATCAGCGACCATGATTAAACCTGTAACTTCTATCAAACAAATAGCATTTCTGGCAGTCTTTCTTTTGGGGTCTGCTTCGGCACAGGCGCAATCCCAGGAAGAGATCAAGCCGGACAAGCAGATCAAGGGCGGGCTGGTGGGCAGCCGGCTGATAAATACGGAATGGGAGAGCAGCCCGGCCCCGGGCTTTGCAATTGGGCTATCGCTCGATTTTCGGTTTACCCGGCTTTTTTCTGTTCAGCCTGAAGTCTTGTACGTTGAGAAAGGCAGCCGGGAACGAGTACAGGTGTCATCCCTCGATACGGAATTTAACCTTGTCCTCGATTATGTTGAAGTACCGGTCCTGGCAAAGTTTCACCTGCCCGCGGACGGCCTGTTGCTCCCCCACGTTTATATAGGCCCCTACGCTTCTTTTCTGATTGAAAACAACAGTAATACTGAAATCTTTGAAAATGAGCAGCAGACCCCTGACGAGCTGATCGGGGAAGCGAGAGACAGTGATTTCGGGATTGTTGCCGGGATCGGGACCGATCTTGATTTCAGATTTAACACCGTGAGTGCTGAGATAAGGTATAGCGCCGGATTTACCGATGTGTTTGGCGGCGCAGCCCCGCAACCCGCGCGCAATGGGACGGTTATGTTGTTAATAGGATTTCAATTTTAGGCAAGTTTTCCTGCGTTAACTTTTGCATAAGAGCCCCTTCATTCTTAACGTGTTGAAGCATTTTGGTACGCTGGAAACAGCAGGCGGTCAGACCCTTCACGCTGTAATCATGCCAAAGTATAACCCGGCGGCCATCACCCTGCGCACTGGCGGTGGGGTACTCCGGGTATTCAAAGAAAAAGAGAATATGTTCAGGCGGCTTATATATCTAAACTGGTCAGCTTTTTTGGCACGACTCACCAAATTTCAGTCGATACTGGTGATCGGCTATATCATATTTTTGCTGATACTGTTCTCCAACCTGCTGGGCAGTGCCTTGTTGGTGATTATGTATGAGCGCGCGCCCCGGGGATTCCAGGAACTACCGTGGCTGACGCCCTCTGTCCGCGTGCTGATCCTGATCGTATTTGCCAACGTTTTTTGGCTGCTGCACTTTTCATTTACCAGCACGCGACTGCTGAACATGGAGCTCAACCGGAAGCTGCTGGCCTACGGCTACCCGGTCAACAAACTGGCCTGGCATCTCAACCTGATCGGCTTTTTCCATCCCATTAATGTGATCTATAACTTCACATGGGCTGCTTTTTTGCTGATGCAGGTGCGCCATCCGATGTATATTCCCGTGGTCATTGCCGTTGTGCTGCTTAACTACTCGATCATCTACTCCATCAAGCACCGGTTCCTGCATCTTATCGAAAAGCGGTTCAGGCTGGTTGTCTTCAGCGGGCTATTCCTGGTTTTCGGGACGATATCCGCACTGGCTATTTTGTCGCGCTATTCCAGCTTTGTGTTAAGCCAGTACCTGCCGGATGTGCAGAGCCTGATCCAAATATTGACCTATTTCCCCGGTGGACTGATGATGGCATCGGCCACAGCCGAGTACAACCTGGCTATCGCGGCGGCCATTTACGGGTTTTCGGCACTGCTGGTGTTCCTGGTATTCCGGGATCACTTTTACAAAACCAGGGAGGGGCTGCAGACGCCTCACACACAAAAGGCGAAAAACCGCCGTAGTACGCTCTGGGGCTTCCTGAAGCGGTGGCTCGGTGGAAATGCAGGCAAGTTTTACTACTATATTATACTGCATCCCTATAATCGCCTGTTTTTGTTGACGGTGGCCCTGGTTCCCGCAATCTACATTCCCCTGTTGCTGCATCTTGAACAGAGCTGGATCACCTCGGTTCTCATTCCCACCATGATGGCGGCCATACCGGTGGCACTGCTGGCTGTTGGCATGGCCAACATGTTCGGATATGAGCACCGGGAGTTTTTGCTGCACCGGCAGTTCCCGGTGCCGTTTGAGAAGCAGCTGAAGGAGCGGTTCCTGGGCATAATTACCGTACCGCTGTTTATCTTTTACCTGATCACAATCGGGGAGCTTATATACTTGCCGCAGCTCGGGCAGGTGGTTGATATCTATGTCGCCAACACCTTCTTTTTCCTCTGTTTTATGCTGGTATTCCTGTTTACATCTTTCAACTATTACAAGAAAGTGAGCTACAGCTCGTTCAGTTTTAAGCACCCGATTATCCCGCAAAAGGTCACTTTTTTGATGACATTTCTGATGTTCGGACTCGGCTACACTATTTTTATCCCGCTGGGAGAATACAATATCTACCGCCGCTGGGTGATGGTGGGACTCATCGCAGCCATCAGTATCTACCTTTGGCTGAATATGCGGGTGCTGGTGAAGGCATTTGAAAAGCATGTGCTGCACCAGATCTGGCTGGATGGGGAGTAGCAATACGGATAATGAAAAGACAACTTCAACGGTATCCAAATGAATGAACAAGTGAAGCGTGAAACAGACCAGGCAATCCGGATAACGGGCCTGCGAAAATCGTACGGCGATACCATGATACTGGATAATTTCAGCCTTTCCGTACCCTCGGGAACAGTTTTTGGGCTTATCGGTCCCAACGGCGCAGGCAAGAGTACCCTGATCGGTATTTTAACCGGCCTGCTTGATTCCGAGGAGGGAGAGATCGTGATCAATGGATTGCCGCTTACCGAAGAAAATGAGATCAACATCAAGGCGCAGATCGCTTCCGTATTGCAGCCACCGCTGCTGTTTGAACACTTCAGCAGCCACGATTTCCTGCATTATATCTGCGACATTTATGAGGTGCCGGCCGCAGAGCGACAGAAGAGGATGGAATCACTGCTGGACTTTTTGGGACTTTTAGAGTTCCAGCACGCCAAGATCAGCAAGTTGTCTTCGGGCAGCCGGAAAAAGCTCTCGTTTTGCGCAGCTATCCTGAGTGAGCCGGAGATCCTGTTCCTGGATGAACCGTTTGAGAGTATTGACGTGATCTCGATCGGCAGGATGAAAACAATACTGAACCGGCTGCAGGACAAGGGCGTTACGATCGTTATCACGAGTCACATCCTCGAAATTGTTGAAAATATGTGCGACGATATCGCTATCCTGCACGAGGGAGAAGTGATTGCCTATCTCGATTCCGAAACCCGCAGGGAGCTCCAGGAAGATGCCAGCCTGAGCGAAATTTTTGAGCACTATGTTGGGGTGGAGCACCCGCGAGAGGACGTGCTGAAATGGCTGTAGACGTTTTTTCAGGTTCTTTACGGCTGTTTTGGGTTGCGGCAGGAGATCCGTAATTAATAGTGAAATCCCAGCCAGTTCCAGTGGTAAAGCTGCCAGAGGTTGGCGGTAAAAACGATGCTGATAATCGCCAGGCAGAGCCGGCTCCAGAAGCCGCTGAGCGAATTTTCCCACGCCCGGAAAGTCAGGTACCAGAGTGTGATCGTCAGCATGACCGATATCAGCGGGAAGATCAGCCAAAAGGTGATGGCCGAAGACAGCCCGTACACGATACTTTCCGGTCCGGTCAGCGAGGTGCCCAAGCCGATATAAAAAACGAGCAGGAGCAGGCTGTTGAGCCATGCGATAATCTTGATATACAGTGGCAGCGGCGAGGTGGTTATCAGCGTGGGCCGGTAGGGGCGGCGTACCAGGTAGGCGGCGGGCCAGTACAGCAGAGTCAGCAACAGGGTGGCGAACGTGATGCCTAACAGGGTGAAATGGAGGGTACGCGAAGAGATGAACGGGATTTTTTCAAAGGCAATAAACGGCATGTCATTAAAAAACAGGTGCGTGATCTCCCCGTCACTGTTCTGTCGAAAAATCAGCGGGT
Source organism: Halalkalibaculum sp. DA3122 (assembly GCF_043951865.1). Classification (NCBI taxonomy): domain Bacteria; kingdom Pseudomonadati; phylum Balneolota; class Balneolia; order Balneolales; family Balneolaceae; genus Halalkalibaculum; species Halalkalibaculum sp. DA3122. Next base: position 12,516 of record NZ_JBINJF010000008.1, on the reverse strand, counting down.
GTCGATTTTCGGTATTCCGGAACTGGAGGCTCTCGGTGGGAATCCATTCCTGTGTTTGGCCGTCCCGCGTCACGTTCAGGGTGCGGTCGCCGGTTACTTGAACCGTTACGGGATTCATCAGCGAAATGATTTTGGTCAGCCGTTCGTGGGAGTACCGGTTGGAGCGGTACTCCCCGGCAAACTGCTGCAGGTAGGGTTGATCAGTAGACATCGTATCTGGGGGCGACGCCTGGTCGGGGAAGTAGCGGTCAACAAACGCCTCCAGGACATGCTGGGTTGCCTGTGCCCCACCGGCACTGTTAAACGAGATAAAAAAGCCGATATCGTAATCGGGAAACAGGGCCAGCAGGGAGTGGAACCAAAATGTGCTGCCCCTGTGTCCAAAAATGGAGACGCCATTTTGGCTCATGTCGATAAAGCCGTAGCGCATCGGATTGAGCTGATCGTGGTGGCTGAAGGCCTGGCTCTGCATAAGCCGGGCGGTTGTGGAATCGAGCAGTGTATTTCCCTGGTAGCTGCCCAAGTTCAAATGAGCCTGTATAAAGGGGATCATGTCGGCGGCGGTGGAGCTGGCAGTACCAACAGGGCCCAGCGGAACAAACTCGAACGGCTGTTCAGTGAGGATCCCCTCTTCGACCGCATATCCCCGGGAGAGCCGGGGCTGTAGAGGCTCGGGGACAGGTTGCCTGAAGGTCGTGGCGTCCATCTCCAGCGGATGAAGGACAAGCTGTTCTATATAGTCGGGGAACCGGAGTCCGCTTACCTGCTCTACGATATGGGTGGCGATTGCGGTACCATGGTTGGAATAGGAGGCGATCTGGCCCGGTGGATGCACCCGGGCGGGCAGCTCTTCGATCAGTATTTCTTCGAGCGGTCGCAGCCGACCGGTATCAAGTGCAAAAAGCCCGATAATCCGGTCTTCAAAACCGGCGGTATGAGTCATCAGGTGTTTAAGGGTGATCGGCTCAGGATAGGTGTCGGGAATAGTGAACGCTTCCAGGTACCGGTTAACATCGGTGTTGAGGTCCAGCTGCCCTTCTTCAACGAGCTGCATAACGGCGGTCCAGACAAAAAGCTTGGAGATAGATCCAACCCGGAAAAGCGTCTGGTTCGGGTCGACCGGTACCTGATTGCGCCGGTCTGCATATCCATAGCCTTTGAGCATCAGTGGCTGCCCGTTTTGGATAACAGCGAGGGTCGCACCGGCAATCTGTTGTTCCTCCATATACGATTGAATAGTACCATCCAAAAACGCGTGCAGGTCAACGCTGTCAACGGGGACAGGCTGACCAAAAGAGGGTCCCGAAGTTGAGTAAATAAAAAGGAGAAAGAGTATGCACAACTTTTTCATGAGATCAGCAAACTTAAAAGTAGAACATGGACATTTCAGCAGTAAAGGGAACTGTACAACCGCTGTTTTTCAATAGCAACTATATTTTTTGCCAGGACTGCACCGATCCCGGCTTTAGAGAATTCCCCGGTCATAAAATATTATAGAAGGCTTTGCAAAACTCCCAACTCCTTGTTCTGAGAGATTTGTACGCCCGTTAAAAGATCAAAACGGTCGGACTTCCCAACAAAATAGCAGGTTCTGCAAAGGTTTCCCATAAACAGTAAAAGCAGAATAGGGCCTGCGGCAATGATCCGCAATCGAAATTTTTATCCGATAGCAGTGATTTGATATCGGTTACTATAAAAAAAGTTCCGTGTAATGAGAGAGGATTCGGGCTTACTGAATGCGCAACAGAGAATCCCTTGGCCCGGCCTGTCAACTCCCGGCAAGCGGAACTCAACTTTCTGCCAACGACAATGGGGTGCGATAAATCCGGTTCAAGTTGTGTGGGCGGAAATGAACTCAAAAGTTACCGTTAGAGATTGGTTATTAGTTTATTCAAGAAGGGTCTGCAAAATCCTCAATTCATCGATCGGAGGGAGTTGTACTCCCGTTTAAAGACCATAAGGTCGTTGGTACAACTACCTCCCAACAAAATAACAGGTTCTGCAAAGGTCTCTTCAAATAACTAATAAACCAGTCCACACATAACTAACCTGTGCCTGCGGTGGCTGGAGCGGGGCCGCATTCCCTGTTCATTTTTTTGAACGGCCCAACAATGAACCCAAAAATCCGGAGGAGTCCAGCTGATTTTGGCAGCATGCCGGGAAAGCAAGAACTCGGCTCCGTGGTCTAACCCAGGCACATAACGGGATCTGGATTGCCAATTGTTTTCCGAGGAGGCTCAGGTTTTTTATCCCATTTTCACGGCAATCGTCGGACGACAAAGCCAGGCGTCCGACGAGTAATTCAGAGAGCCTATGTTAAATCAGTTGTTGAATACCGTTATCTCGGCTTTGTTTGTGTTGATCACTTCAAGTCCTTCGAAATCTGCTTTCAGGCTCAGGGGGCGTGGGAAGGAGATCACGTAGGCATCCTCGTGGATCGGCTTCAGCACCTCCTGAACATCGCTGGCGTGGCTGAACTCTTTAAATAACCCGATCATGACCTCATAGAATTCTTTGCGGTGGATGATGAAGATCTTCTCCTCGGCTTGTTCTATCACCCCGTTTAGTTGCTGGAGCGTATGTTCCCGCATATCCCGGGCGATATCCAGGTTTTGGGTGGCAAAAATCTGCACATAATGTCCCCTGGGCAGTGATTCGGTGAGCCCTGTCGCGGTATCCACTTCTACGCCATTTATTATTTTGTCCTGAAGCTCAGAGAAAGCCATTTTCAGGTTGCTTAACCGTTCATTTAAACGGCTGATATGATTTTTCAGGGAGTCGATTTCAGCTTCTTTTTCATTTTTCAGCTCAGTCAAAAGCTTCTCGTTGTCGGTATCCCGTTTTTCTACCTGCTCTACCCGTTGTTCCAGGTTGGAGATGAGATTGGACTGTGTCATAAAGCGATCGTATTCACTGGGACTGATATCCACCGGCACATCCCGCCAGGAGGCAAGTTTGGCATCTTTTTTGCCAAAGTTGATCCGAACTCCGAACGTGAGGGTATTGATCAGGTCCGTTCCAAAGCCCTCGTCATCATTGTCAATAGAGTTGGAACCGATATGGTATTCATACTGGCTGAACAGGTCCACCGTATTCGTCAGTCGATAGGCGACGCCCGCCCCCGCATTATAGCTCGCGTTGTGCAGGTCATACGCGGCATCGGGGCCATCGTAATTGACAACATCATAACCGATACCGGCGGTGAGAAAAGGGTTGACCCGGTTAGAGATCCTGTTCACGAATAAAAGCTGATTGAGATTGACAAAGTTTTTCAGCGTAAACAGGTTCACCGAGCTGGTAAACGGGATGGCTCTCCCTTTTACCTGCGTGTGCCGGTAACCGAGTTCCAGCGACCACGCGGGAGTCAGCGCATATTGCACTCCCAGCCCGAATGCCGGGGTGTCTTTGGTGTTGACGCTGAAGTTGCTTGACATGAAGTAATTGCCCTGGTTCATGTCTCCAAGACTGGCTCCACCACTCACTGAAAGACTCAGTCTCCGGTATTCGTTATTGGAGTAGTGCTGGGAAAAAGCTACCGTAGAGGCGATCAGCAATATGGAAATGCTGAGTATACTTTTTTTAATAATCGATGAAGAAATCATAATACTCTCTCTTTGTTTGTTGCTATGCCTTATTTTACTGCTCTCGTATTGAATCAGTTGGCCGGACATACTCTCTCTATAATATTATGTCCTGATCCTTCCGTGCATTGCGTGTAGTTAAAGTTTACACAGATTTTCAACGAGCTCATATTTGAATTTTCTAATTTTTTTACCCGCTCTCCAGGCTTTTAAGCAGTGTAAATCAGGTCTCGATTATGCCAGCAGGCGGTGTGCCCGGCAAGGGCACAAACCTGTCTTTGCAAATGCGGCGCTATTCGCCTGAGCTAATCCCAAAATCAAACTTGTACTGACCTTCGTGCCGGGATCTTTTCTAAACCCGGTTGAACTCGGTAAATGGTGCAAAAGTGATGTTTCTTGATGAATACCAGGGCCTTTTGCGATATATAAACGTGGGCATAATGCGTAATTGGGAAGCGGCTCGCGCAGTATTCAGTTCCACATACACATTGCGATCTATAATTTGTATGTTTAGGCTTGAAATAATGGTTTCTGTATCCTGCAGACCCTGTTTTGGGAGTGAGAAATAATATCAAAATTTGGTTTGATATTATTTTTTCTAATCCCGTATATTTGGAATCTATTTTAAAGCCGATGAGTCGGTAGCTCAGATGGTAGAGCAACGGCCTTTTAAGCCGTGGGTCGAGGGTTCGATCCCCTCCCGACTCACCAAGCATTAACTCTCTCTTAAGCCCCTGTAGGTGGATAACCGCAGGGGCTTTTTTCTGGAACAACATGTGTGGAATGCAAAGCCGGTCTATTATCGTTGTTCTATTACATATTTTGTATGCATACTACTTTTTAGAGTCGAACACTATTTATGGCAGATAAAGAACAAGATCAGTCTTCAAACGAGCAACCATCCTCCCAAAATGCTCCCCAGTTCAGCACGCCGGGTGGTAAGCAGCGCATTATTTTTTGGCTTATCATCGCAGCACTCTTCGGATTTTGGGTCTTAAGTTCTAGCGATACCGGAATTTTTGGTGGTCCGCCGAGTATTGATTACAGCACTTTTCGGGCACAGGTAGAGTCGGGCAATGTCGATCAGGTTGTGATGAAGGGCGACCGCATCCAGGGCGAGCTCAAACAGCAAACCGCGCTCAAGTCTTCGGAAAACGACACCACCCGCTATTCGGAATTTACGACTTATATCCCCTCTGTGGGAGACGATCGGCTGCTGGGCATGCTGGAGGAGAACGATGTCAAAGTTACGGCTGTCCCCCAAAGCGATTTCAACTGGTGGACCATTCTCCTCTGGGGTATTCCGCTGATGTTCCTCTTTTTTATAGGGATGCAGTTTTTCCGGCAGATGCGCGCCCAGGGGCAACCGTTTATGAACATCGGGAAAAGCAAAGCCAAGCTGCAGGATGCCAAAAAAGTGGATACCACATTTGACGATGTGGCCGGACTGGAAAGCCCCAAAACAGAGTTGAAAGAGATCGTGGGATTTTTAAAAGATCCGGAGCAGTTTGACTCGCTGGGAGGAGAAGTCCCCAAAGGAGTGCTGCTGGTGGGGCCTCCCGGTACCGGTAAAACGTTGCTGGCCCGGGCGGTGGCGGGTGAAGCCGGCGTGCCGTTCTTTACGATTACCGGGTCCGACTTTATGGAGATGTTTGTCGGGGTTGGCGCCAAGCGGGTGCGGGATATGTTTGGCAAAGCCAAGGAGAAAGCCCCCAGCATCATCTTTATTGACGAGCTCGACTCCATCGGGCGCAAGCGAGGGGCCGGCCTCGGTGGTGGACATGACGAACGCGAGCAGACGCTCAACCAGATGCTGGCGGAGCTTGACGGGTTTGAACCCAACGAGGGCGTAATCGTGATGGCGGCTACGAACCGACCTGATATTTTGGATAAAGCGCTGCTCAGGCCGGGGCGCTTCGACCGGCAGATTACCGTAAACCTGCCAACCCAGGAACATCGCGAGGAGATCCTGAAAATTCATGCCAAGAATAAAAAGATGAGCGATGATATTGACCTGGCGGAGATCGCTCGTTCGACCCCGGGATTCAGTGGAGCGGATCTCCGGAACCTGCTGAACGAGGCCGCACTGATTGCCGCCCGAAAGAAGAGCAAGCACGTAGAGCAGGAAGATATCGACCAGGCCCGCGACAAGGTGATGATGGGCCTCAAGCGCGACGGCATCAAGTTGTCGGATGAGGAGAAATCGCTGCTGGCTTACCACGAGGCGGGCCATGCCGTCGTGGCCGCAGCAATGCCCAACGCTGACCCGATCCACAAAGTAACCGTCATCCCGCGTGGCAAAGCGATGGGCGTGACCATGCAGCTGCCGGAAAGGGAAAAACTGCTCTACCAGAAAAAGTATATGCTGGACCGCATGGCGGTGATGATGGGAGGACGGGCAGCAGAAAGCCTGATCTTTGACACCTCGACAAGCGGAGCTGAAAACGATCTGAAAGAGATCACCAAGCTCGCTCGCAAGATGGTGCTCGATTGGGGCATGAGCGACAAGTTCGGCCACATGGCGTTTGGCGGCCAGCGGGAACAGGTGTTCCTTGGGGAGCAGATGGGCAGCCAGCGCGAGTACAGCGACAGTACCGCCCGCGAAATCGATGAAGAGGTGAGGCGGATCCTGGAAGATTCATACAAAAAGGCGGAAAACGCCCTCAAGGAACACCGGGATATACTGGACAAGGTAGCCCAGGAGCTGCTCGAAAAAGAGGAAATTCCCGGCAAATGGGTTGAGGACCTGGTAAAAGCGAAGTCAAATAACCAGAAGGTCAGCGACGAAGAGGAGTAATCCCGCATATGAAAACGTACAAAATTATATTTGACAGCGGAGTAATAGAGCGGGTTGAAGTGGGGTCGATAGAGTATAATGACCACATCGGCCGGATAGAGATTAACGACGAAAACGGGGACGAGATGGAACAGTTCTACCTGGATTTTGAACAGATTGCGGCGATTATTCCGCAGGACTGACAGTGATTCCCTGTCACTGGAAATGGCTCAATTGGGTGTGATAAAGCCGCCGTTTACGGGAACCCCGGTGCGCTTTATTTGTAACTTGTCTATAGGATTTTAGACCACAAAATAGTAGTATGCAAGTGATCTGTTCATAATTACTGAACCCAACGAGGGAGCGTTATGCTGAAAGAGTTCAAAGAGTTTGCCGTAAAAGGAAATGTGGTGGACATGGCGGTCGGTATTATTATCGGGGCGGCGTTTACCGGTGTCGTCCAGTCGCTGGTAAAAGATGTGATGATGCCTCCACTGGGGCTGCTGCTTGGAGGAGTCGATTTTTCTAATTTTTTTATTGTCCTGAAGGAGGGAACGGCCCCCGCCCCTTATGCGACGATCACTGCGGCGCAGGAGGCCGGCGCGGTTACACTGAATTACGGCGTTTTTATTAACACTATTTTAGGCTTTTTGATCGTCGCCTTCGCGGTGTTTGTGCTTATCCGGTATATCAACAAGCTTAAACGTCCGCAGGAAACGCCGGAACCGGTGGTCCCCAGCCTGAAAAAATGCCCGTTCTGTATTTCCGATATTCCCGTCGAGGCTACACGCTGCCCCCATTGTACCTCGGAAGTGGATTAGCAACCCACGGTATATTGTAAAAGGCAGATATGGTACGCCGCCATTTGAGTGATGGATGAAACGCCCTGTGCGGGCGCGGAGCAGTATGTCTTTATGATCCTTTTTTAGAAGGGAATGCTTTGCTTTTGGAAGCTCCCTTGTGGTTCCACGTCGAATTTAGTAGCTATCAAGTGAATGGTAATAAAACGGTACGGTGATGAGAAAAATAATATCCACAGTGTTGCTGGTCGGCGGACTCCTGCTGCTTTATTTTGGTTATGATGAATATCATTCTTTCCGTTCGGAAGTCGACCAGTTGCTGGGCGGTGGTGGCTCCGACAAAGCGATCTGGATGCTGGTAGGCGGAACGGCCGCTTCAATCGGGGGCTTGGTCGGACTGCTGCGTGGAGAGCGGTCGATTTGAGATGGAGCATCATAATCAGTCCGCAATTAACTAAACTGCGCTCCCCTGCACTTGTCTCGGTCGGCTCACAAGTCCAAGGCCGGAAAGGGATGGGGAATGATGAATGTAGAATCAGGAATAATGAATTTCGAAGGGGTGCCGGGATGGAGAACACGGATCTTTCCCCCTTGTGGCGGTTTTTATTTGACTTTTTGGACAGCCTCGCAGTGCCCCCCATTTTTATGTAGAATCAGCTTTTCTTGGCCTTGAATGCGGCGGCTGCAGCGGGATGTCCCATTCATCGCCTTTTGGTTGCTTTTGAATCAAGCGAAAAGGAACACTACTATTGTGAAGAGGCCTTGTAGGCAATAACGACCCCGGGTAACGCCTATCCCAGGAACAGGTTCAGCAAAAAGACCATCGCCATGCCTGTGATGCCGGCCACGGCGGAGCCCGCGGTCTGCAGTCGGTATGCCTGTGCTACATCCATCCCCGAAAACTGGCTGACCACCCAAAAGTAGCTGTCATTGGCATGAGAAACGGTCATCGCCCCCGCCCCGATCGCCAGGGTGACCAGCACCGGTCCCAGTCCCTCTGCCAGTCCGGCCCCGGGCAGCAGCGGCAGCATGATGGAGGCGCTGGTGATGATAGCCACGGTCGACGATCCCTGGGCCGACTTGAGCGCTGCCGCAATAAGGAACGGCAGGAAGATGCCGATATTCCAGTTGGCAAGCAGCTCCCCGAGGAACGTACCGATCTCTGTAGCCCGCAACACGCTGCCAAACGCCCCGCCCGCTCCCGTAATAAGGATGATCGTGCCGGCATTTTTTAGCCCGTCTCCCACCCAGTCGCCATACACTTTTGCATCGCGGTGGGTTGGATGAATCGTCCGGAAGGCCAGGAACACCCCGATGATCAGCGCCGTGTTGGGATCGCCCAGGAAGTTAATCGCTTCGGCGCCCCATCCCGCTCCGAACGGGTTCGAGGGCAGGGAGGCCACCGAGCCCAGGGCGATGAGCGCCATCGGCACAAGAATCGGCAGAAGGGCCGTAGTCGAACTCGGCTTTGGTCCGGCCCCCGCTGACGGTTTCACCGCTTGTTTGCCGCCAGCGGCATCAACAGTGCCGGCCGCATCCGGGTCGATATAGATCCGGTTCCCGATCCACCTGGCAAAAAGATAGGTGACCACAATCACGGGAATTGTTACCGCAATTCCCAGCAAAATGACGGACCCGATATCAGCCTCCAGGGTGCCCGCGGCGGCAATCGGTCCGGGTGTGGGCGGTACAAACACATGTGTGGCGTACAATCCCATGCTGAGGGCAACCGCAAAGGTGGCCAGCGATTGTTTGGTCTCGGAAGCCAGTGAGCGGTTGAGCGGAGAGAGAATAACAAAGCCAGAATCGCAAAATACCGGGATAGAGACGATCGCCCCCGTAATACTCATGGCCAGGGCCGAGCGCGCTTTGCCGATACCGCGAATCACCAGGTCGGCGATCACCTGCGTACTTCCGCTCTTCTCCAGCAGCGACCCGATAATCGTTCCGGCGGCAATCACAATACCGATCGAACCCAGCGTGCCGCCAAATCCCCCGGTGATGGCCGATACCGTTTCCGACCCCGGCAAGCCGGAAAAAAGTCCCACCCCAAAAGCAGCCAGCAGCAGCGCCAGGAAAGGATGCAGCTTCCAACGGGCGGTTCCCAGTACGATAAAAATTACGGCGACGATCAGTAACCCCAACAACAGGTATCCGTGCATCAACAACCTTTCTTTTTGTTAATATCCCGCTTCAAGTATAAGAATCTCATGGAAAAGGACAACTCGGGAAATGGGGATTCGTAATAAGAATGGTGATTAGTCCCTCCCACGCGTATTCGCCGGGTGGATAATCTGCTGGAGCCGTTTTCGCTGTCTATATGCCGTCGGGAAAAAATCACCCGGGCAAAAGAGTTGCCTATTCCCTGTGTAAAACTTCAATCGCTTTTTGCATGTTCTTCTCTTCAAAATAGCGGATCAGGGAGAGCACCCGGGGCAGCAGGAATCCCGGGGGATAGGCTACCAGGTTGCCGAGGCTGGAGATCTGATCATCCACGCGGCGGATGAGCTGGTCCCGTTCCTCCACTTCGGCCTGTGCCAGGTTTCGGGCAAATTTCCAGGCGAAGTCCCGCGCTTTTGCTATACTGAAATTCACTACCGCCTCGTCGTTCCGCTTGCCGATCCAGTCGAGCAGAAACATGAGGGGAGAGACCCGGCTTATCCGCTGCTGCATCTCATCCACCAGTTCGGCCAGCAGCGTGTTGACCTTCATGAAATCACTTTCCAGGGCGTAGATCTCATCGCCCGGTGCCACTTCGGAGGCGGCGATTCCCAGGTCCAGGTTGATATGTGCGTTCATCCCCAGCAGCAGGTGCTGCATAATAATCGCATCCCGGTTTTCTGCGGCCTCAAAAGCGACCTCCCACGAAAAGGAGACCGGTTCGCCATCCCTGTGCCGCCAGAATGCATCGATATACAGGCGGGCAAACGCAACGTCAAAATGCTCCATTCGGGTGGAGTTCTCGAATCGATTTTCTTCGATCCCCCTGGCAATTTTGGCTGTCGTACGGCGATAGACACAGGCAAAAATACCCAGTGGACTGTTATCGTCGAGTGTGGTATCAATGATATTGTCCAGCTCCGTAAGAACCTCTTCGATGGTGGTGATGTCGGTGTGGGGCATGAAAGGCCTCTTTTTTTCGTGTTTATGACCTATGATCGCAACAGGCTGGTGTGTAATTGACTAACTGGTGTAACTAGATATTTGTGCCCTGTGAATCTGCTTTAAAAACGTACAGCTTATTGGGGTGCAAATCTAGTGGTATGTCAACCCAGGATCCTGGATTTTGGCCTTACTCTGGCAGAACGCGGATAAAACCGATCATGCCGATCTGCACGGATTAACCTAATTACTCTGGGGAATCTCTAAAGATGATAAAAAAGTTCCAACAAGAAACATGAAGCTAATTTTCATAAAAGTGGTGTTCCTTTTGGCTTGATCCAAAAGGAATTAAAATAAAAAAATATTAACACTGTAAACAGTTGTTAGCCATATATTTATGGATTTTTCAATTTGAAAAAAATTGAAAGGACAACATAATGACAAGTTTAAAATCTAGTAATTATTCCGATTTAGCACACCATTTCACCACAGTTTAATATTCTAATGTTGTGATTCCTTTCCAGTTTTGTGCGGTGACTTAATTAAAAGAATAGAACTCTTATCACATATATTGAAATTAGAATTAATGATAGTAGAAATAAGCCAGATTGGATTCCATACCATTTATCAGGTAGTTTGTAGAACTTATTTTCAAGAGATAATATTTCTTTTTCAACCTGTTCAATATGTTCATCTTTTTTGAGCAATTTAAACACTTTTTTCTTTCCTCTTTTAAGCTCAATCAGTTTCCGATATTGTTTATTAATGAATGAACGATATTTGAGATAAAATCCTATTAATGTTGAACCTGCAAGTAGGAATAAAGGGGTGATTGAAAAAGTAGAAACTATATTTATCTCATTTAATTTGAGTTGAAACAACATTGCTACATGAAACCCAAGAAGAGCTAAGCATAAATTGGTTAACGAATTGGGTAGTTGATGAATCTCTATGTATAGATTTTCAATTATTTCTGAAATTTTATCAAACTTTCTTTCAGCCTCTTTAATCTTATTAGACTCATCTTTTTGGTCTTGCATTTATTGTCTACCTCTGATTAATAAATATTAGAGTGTGCTTTACCTATCTAAAAAAATTGAAGTTCTAAGAAAAGAAATTTCTATACTGTTTATCTTGTATTTTAACTGCGAAGGGCTAAAATGAGCTGAAGTTATGAAACCTACCCTGTTTATTTTCTCAGAATGTTCTTAAAAAGGTATTGGCTGTTTACCATTGATCCATCAATTGGGTTTGATATATTTGATTGAATTCAAAGTAAAAAATCTTCATGAAATATTATTATCCACTCAAGAGTAGCACAATACAAATTGTTAAAATATCATCAATTTTAATAACTGGAATATTGGTTTTACTGTCTTTCTTATATCTATTTACATATTATTCTTTTTTTGAAGTAAATATATTTAGCTATATATCAATTAATACGATTATATCATATTCAATCGAAAGTATTGGATTTGTAATACTGACATGTATTTCTGGATATGCGGTTATCTTGCTATACGATTATGTACTTGCTAATATATTTAAATTTTTTTCTCAAATTGTCTATAAGTATTCGTTACAAGAGCATAAGCTCAAATTAGTACTTTTAGGAATACCTTTTTTAGCAGTAGTAGGTTTAATCTGGTATTTATTTAATTTTTATTCGGTTGATTTAATTTTTCAGGATGAGAAATTAAATATACTTGTTAAAGAAGCCTTTGCCATATTCCTATTTATGGGAGTTTATTTATTTGCTTCTAACTCAGAGAGAGTTACTCTAAATCCCTCTCAATTCTCTTTTAAAAAAATCTGCATATCTCTTGTTTTAATAACATCAATTCTTACTATTTCAAAAGCTTTACTTGATGTCATTTATTTCTATGATAATTCTGAATATAGGTATGTTTTACCATCTGATTTGAAAGGTGATTATCCAGATGAAAAATTGAAACTAATTGGTAAAGCTGATGATCATTATTTTCTAAAACATCCAGAAAAAAAACCTGTAATTGTTAAGAAATATGAAGACTTTAAACGGCTTCATATATACACGTTCAAAGATACTACAGATGCTAAATAGTCTATCTTATTTTTTAATATGGCTATTTCGGTCATATAGTGCCACTCATTTCGGACCATATAGTGCCACTTTCCATCAGCGATATTAGCGGTTAACGGTCATTGGGTCAAGCGTTGTTTTTTGCGAAGCGATTCGCCTTTGAGTTCCAACCGATGAGAAGAGTACACCACC